>CAINLT010000046.1 GCA_903850505.1 uncultured Myxococcales bacterium
CATCAACATCGAGGGCCTGCCCTTCAAGGGCCCCAAGGACGCGGCGGTCACGATCGTCGAGTTCAGCGACTTCCAGTGCCCGTTCTGCTCCAAGATCAACGCGCCGATGGAGGCGGCATTGGAGAAAGACCCGAAAATCAAAGTGGTTTTTGCGCATTACCCGCTGTCGTTCCACCAGAACGCCAAGCCCGCGGCGATCATGGCGCAGGAAGCTTGGGAGCAGAGCCCGGAGAAATTCTGGAAGCTGCACGCGCAGATGTTCGGCAACCAGAAGGACCTGTCCGAGGAAAACATCACGAAGTGGGCCAAGGATGCCGGCGTGGACGTCAGCAAGCTGACGGACGCACAGAAGAAGAAGCACGAAGATTTCCTGAACAAGCTTCAGGAGATGGGCAACAAGGTGGGCGTGGAAGGCACGCCGACGGTGTTCATCAACGGCCGCAAGTGGGAGCCGTCGAGCGGCTTCTCGCCCGAAGCGATCGTCGATGCGGCGAGCAAGGCCGCCAAGCTCAAGTAAGCGCGAATGTTGAGCCGGCGGACGCAGGATTTGCGCGTCCGTCGGCTCCCCGCGCGAATCCCTCACGCGTCCGTCGACACCGTCCACTTGCCCGCCACGGGCGCGCTGCCTTGCGCCGTCGCAAGCTTCGCCAGCAGCGCTTCCGCCGTATCCGCCACCTGGATCATCGCGAGATGCCGCGGCTGCACAAAGCCTGCCGACACCGCGCTTTCCAGGAACGTCAGGAGCGGCGTGTAAAAGCCGCCCACGTTCAGCAGTCCAACCGGCTTCTGGTGCATGCCGATTTGCGCCCACGTCAGGATCTCAAACATCTCGTCGTACGTGCCGAAACCGCCGGGCAGCGCGATGAACGCGTCCGCCATGTCCGCCATCATCGCTTTGCGCGTGTGCATCGTATCGACCACGTGCAGCGTCGTGAGCCCGCCGTGCGCCACTTCGCGCTCGACGAGCCGCTGCGGCATCACGCCGGTGACCGTGCCTTGCGCGGCCAGGCAGGCATCCGCAAGCGCGCCCATCGTGCCCACATGTGCGCCGCCGTACACGAGCGCGATGCCCTCGCGCGCCAGCAGCCCGCCCAGTTCAGCCGCGGCCACGCGATACGTGTCGCCAACGCCCAGCGATGAACCGCAGAACACGCAGATTGTCTTCAAGGGGTTCACGCGTCGTCGTCGTCGTCGTCATCGTCGCGGCTGCCCACGATCATCTCCGCGGTCTCGCCAATCGCCTCGACAACGCGCCGCACCCGACCGCGCCGCCGCACGCCCGGCACTTCCGCCACCACCGGCGCGGGCGCCTTGGGCTTGCGCGGCTTGGGCGCGGCTTTCTTCGGCTTCCTGGCGCCCGTCGACCGCACCAGCGGCTTCTTGCTGCGCTTGATCTCCGGCTTCAGCCCACCGTCGCCGTTCGGCACAAAGCGGATCGTCGTCGCGACCTCAAAACTCACGCTGGTCAGGATCTTCTTGAGCTCGTCGCCAACGTTCAGGTTCTGCAGGAACTGCTGCATCTCCCGGCCAATCATCGCCACAGCGTCGCGCTTGGTGCTGTCCACTTGGGCGGCGACGTTGTTCATGAAGTCGCGCGGCAAGAGCGACGAGAAGAAGCGGCGGCGCTCATCCTCGCTGTGCAACACGGCGTTGACGCTGCGCTCGATCGTGCGGCGGATCATCTCGGGGATGAAGCCGCCTTCCTCGGGGTCACGCGGTTCGCGGTCTCTCACCATGGTGCTGACCTTTGGCCAAAGTCTGGGGACGCTCGCTTAGTGACCGGAAGACCGGCCGTGCGCCGTGCCCTCGTGCGAATGCGCGCGGTGTTCGCCGCCCTGTGACGCGATCGACACGCTGCCCAACGACATCAAATTGATGACGCCAGCTTTCTGATCGCGGCGCGTGTACGACGGAATCGTGTGCACACCCGAGTCGAGGCGAATGGCGTCGCACGGGCAGGCTTCCTCGCAGAAGCCGCAGTAGATGCACTTCAGGAGGTCGATGTCGAAGCTCGACGGGGCCTTCTCGATCGTCGGATCGTCGACTTCCTTGGCGAGAATCGTGATGCAGTTCGCGGGGCAAGCCGTCGCGCAGAGCATGCAGGCCACGCAGCGCACGGACTTGTCGTCGCGCAGCATGAGGCGGTGCTTGCCGCGGAAGCGCGGCGTGTACGGCCGGCGATCGTCGGGGTACTGCACCGTGACGATGTCTTTGCGGGCGAACAGGTTGCGGGCGAACTGCCGCGTGGTCAGCGCGACGCCCTTGAACACCTCGATGACGTACGACTGGGTCGCAAAATCTGGGTGCAGGCGGTTGACGACTTTGGCCATTGGCGGGTCTCCAGGTATTCCGTGCCGTTACGCGCGTTCGATAAAGGTCAGGACGATGCCCGTGACCACGAGGTTGAGCAGCGCGATCGGCAGCATGATCCGCCAACCGAGGCGCATGATTTGATCGTAGCGGAAGCGCGGCAGCGTCCAGCGCAAGGTCATCTGCAGCCAAACCAGGAACAGGCTCTTGAACAGGAACCCGCCGATTTCCAGGACCACGATCCACCAGGCGTCGCCGTGCAAGCCGGGGATGGTCCAGCCGCCGAGGAACAGCGTCGTGCCGACGCAGCCGATGAGCACGATCTCAATGAATTCCGAGAGCGCGAACACGGCGAAGCCCATGGCGGAGTATTCCGTCCACCAGCCAGCGGTCAGCTCGGCTTCGGCTTCACCGACGTCAAACGGCGCGCGCTTGTTCTCGGCGATGGCGCACGTCAGGTACAGCACGAAGGCGACTGGCTGGTACACGATGCCCCAAGCCGGAATGAAGCCCCAGAGCAGCTCGCCCTGACGCGTGGCGATGTCCTGGAGGTCCAGCGAGCCGTAGATCATGAAGATGCCGCAGAGCGACAGGCCGATCGCGACTTCATAGCTGATCATCTGGGCGGAGATGCGCAAGCCGCCGATGAGCGACCACTTGTTGTTGGACGCCCACGCGCCGATGACCGCGCCGTACACGTTCAGCGACGAAATCGCGAAGATGAACAGGATGCCGAGGCTGGTGTTGGAGATCTGGAAGGTCTCGCCGGGGCCAAACGGAATCACCGCAAACACGACAAGCGCCGGAACGAACGCCATCAGCGGCGCCAGGCGGAACAGGATCGGATTCGGCGTATTCGGCACGAAATCCTCTTTGGTCAGCATCTTGATCGGGTCGGCGAGCATGTGCAGCAGGCCACCCGCGCGGATGCTGCCGATGTTGGCGCGGTTCGGACCGATGCGGTTCTGCAGCAGAGCCGAGTACTTGCGCTCAGCCCAGGTCAGCACCGTCGCCGTGCCCATCACGAACGCCAGCACGAAGCCGGCGAATTTGATGAGCGTCATCAGGACGATGTTCAGGAGGACGTTGTCTACCAGGTGCATGGCAAATTCCTTGGCCTATCAGGCGCCACGACGGAGGTGGAACGGACGGTGGTACGTCGGCGAGACCGGATCGGGCTCCCACTCGGGCGTGCCGTTGATGTGGGCGCGCGCGGGGGCGAGGACGCCGTCCTTGGGCAGACCGCGACCGTGGTCGGCGATTTCCGTGTAGGACAGCCCGGCGAATGCCGGCACCGCCGCAGTCAGACGATCAAACAGCTCAGCCGCGCGGGTCTTCTCGGTGAAGTCGAGCGCCAGCGCGTGTTCGCCGTGACCGAGTACCGCGTGGGCAAGGTTCGCGGCGGCGACCGTCGGGGTCACCGTCGTCACCGACGGCTTGAGCGGCGCAGCCAGACGCTGCACCCAACCCGCGACATTGACGACCGTACCTTCGCGGGCGTGCAGCTGCGTCAGGGGCACGACGACCGTCGCTGCGTCCGCCAACTTGCCGCCCAGATCCGTGAGAACCGCGACGTTGCCGATGTCAGAAATCGCCTCCACCAGCTTCGCTTCGGCGGCGATTTCGTTGTCCAGCACGATGAGCGTGTCCAGCGCCGCGGCGTCCTTGGTCAGTTGCGCGGCATCGCCGAAGCCCGGCGTCAGGGCCGTCAGGATCGCGCGGACGCCGGCATCGTTGCAGTCGCGGTCGGCGCTGCGGAGGATGTCGTCGCCCTGCCAACCCGCGCGTTTGAGCAAGTAGACCTTGGCGCCCAGCTCTTTGGCGAGGCGCGCCCAAGCGTAGGCGTCCTCGTTGGTCACGGAAGCCGAGATCGCGATGCCAAGGCCC
>CAINLT010000047.1 GCA_903850505.1 uncultured Myxococcales bacterium
CGGTCGCGCATCGGCAATGCGCCGCCGACCGGCAGCCCGCCTGGGGCGTCGGCGCCTGGCGACATCCCGCCCGGCTTCTACGCGAACCAGGAGTTCGACGCCGCCAGCACCGGCAAGGGCATCTGCCTGGGCTGCCACGTCAGCGCGCAGGTGAAGAACTCCGTGGAGCAGAAGGCGGACGGATCGACGGCGACGCCGGCCTTGAGCGCCGCTGATTTCGCTGCATCGGCCCACACCTACGCGGTGCCCGGGACGTTCACGACCAATGCGGCGGCGTTCAGCGTCGACTGCGTGAAGTGCCATGCCGACGGCGATGCAACGTCGAACCAGAGCGGAACCTACAAGTTCTCCCTGCATGCCAGCGTCGATCGCAGCTTGCGCAACCCGATGGGCATGACGGCGCCGGCGGATGCGATGGAGCAGGACTTCTGCCTGCGCTGCCACGCCAAGGCGAGCGATGCGAATCCGGGAGGCGGCCCCGCCAAGCTGCTGGCCGGCAAGGACTATTTCGGCGTCGCGGCGATGACGTCGGCCGCCGAAGCGCTGTTCGGGCAGTTCCAGTACGGTCGCACGACCTCGACGCTGATCACGACGGACACGCTCTACGCCAAGCCGCTGGCGGCGGAGACGGTGGGCGATCCGATGCCAGGTGCGCAGACGGCGGATGCTTTTCCGGGAACGCTGCAGACCTCGACGCTGTACCTGAAGGCGCTGGCCGACGACAACCTGCTGGCCGAGCCGATCCCGAACGCGTGGCAGACGACGGGAACCTACTATGGCGTCACGGGTTTGTTGCAGCGCACCATGTCGCCGACGGCCGGTTCGACCGAGGAGACCGTCTCGCAGACGATTCCCATCGATGGCGGCCAGCTCTACTACCGCATCGCGCAGTTCGTTTCGCCGCAGCTCGGCGCCGGGTTGACGATCAACGCCGGCTTGGCGTTCACGCTGAACCTGCGCGCCCAGGTCTACGACGCCGGGGAGCACGCGACGCTGCGGTACGCGCTCTACCGCTGGACGGCGGCGGACGGCAATGGCGGCACGCTGCGCCTGGTGGCGGATTCCAGCCAGCCGATCACGACCGCTGCAACGAACTACGCGATTCCGTTCACGACCTCCGCAACCGTCACCTTCGCGCCGGGCGATCGGCTCGTGCTGGAGATGGACTTCCACGCCGCCGCGCCCAGCACGATGGGCTTTGCCCGCGTCCTCTTCGGCAACAGCAACTCGAATGCGCGCTTGGACTTGCCGGTGCTGCTCGCCTTTGCCACCTCCGGCCCCGCCGGCGGCACGTGGCTCGCGCGCTCGATGTCGCCGGGAACGCCGCTGACCAGCTTCGAAAGCTGGACGACCAGCCCGCAAGCCATCGCCGCCGGCACCGCGGTGTACCGGCGCATGAGCCTCGTGTCGCCCGCGGTGTCGACGCAAACGACGATTCCCGCGCAGGATTGGACGCTCGCCGTCAACTGCAGCCAAGGCAGTTCCAGCGCCAATGCGCGCGTTCGCTACCGGCTGCAGACGTGGCACACGGACGACACGCCGGGCGCGATCATCAAGGATTGGACAACAGATACGCAACCTTGGTCGACGGCCAGCGCGCCGGGGACGCAACTGACGGTGCCCGTGACGGGCACCTCCACCGTGACGCTGGCGGTGGGCGAGAAGATCGTCCTCGATCTCGAGGTGCAGACCAGCAGCGTGACGAGCGCGGGCAACTACGCGCTGGCCTACCACTTCGGCGCGAACGCGACGACCCGGGTCGTGCTGCCGGTCAGCGTGCCGTTCAACCTGCTGAATTCAGCGCCGGGTTCCAGC
>CAINLT010000048.1 GCA_903850505.1 uncultured Myxococcales bacterium
GCATGTGCGTGTCGGCCAGCATCTGCAGCGCGGAGCGGTTGTTCCACTCCGGGTGCTGGGTGAACCAGTCGATCTTGCCCAGATTGCGGGCGATGCTCGCGCCCGAGGACGCCGGCACGTTCATGTCGCCAATCGTCGTGATCACGATGCCGTGCGTATTGACGACCTCGCCGTTGGCCATCACCGCCTCGCCCGACGTGAACTGTTTGGCCAGCACCGCCGGATCCGCCGGGTCCAGCACCATCTGCGCGAGGCCCATGAACCGACGCAGCTCCGGCCGACCGCGATGCAGGCCCAGGCCCTCCGCGAGCGGCGCCAGCGGGTCGCCTTTCTTGAACGCCAGCGGCCGACTGTCGTATGTGAATTTCACGTCGTTGCCGAATTCCGCGATGACCTGCAGCGGAATCGCGCCATTCTTCAACCGGCACGCCTTGCCCTTGGCCGCGTCGCGCACGCCGGTCTGGAACGGATTGCCGGCGAAGAACGTCAGGCGATGCTGCTGCGCACCCACTTGCGTCACGTCCGACGGCAGGCCGACCCGGAACAGCCCGCCCGGCTGCAGCAGCGCGCAGTCGTACTCACCGTTGGACAGGTTCTCCGCGAGCACCGCGCCCGCCTTCGCGGCGACGTCAGCCGGCAGCGTCGCCACTTGAATGCGCGCCGTCTGGTTGAGCCGCGGAATGACGGTGTTGATGACCAGGCTGCCGTCAGGCTGCGGCGCGGACGTGTAGAGCGGCCCCATGACGCGCAGGATGCCCGCCTCGCGCACGCCTCCCTGGAGCGAGCGCATGCCCACGTCGCCCAAGCCGCCGCCCGCGCACACGGGGATGGACGTGCTCAACTGCGGCTCGCTGCCGCCGAGCATCGCCGACATCATGCCGCCCAACGAGCTGCCGGTGATGCCGATGATCGTGTCCTTGCCGCCGATGTCGACCTTGCCGTCGCCGTCGAAGTCGCCCGCGATGTCGTCGTCCGTCTTGCCGTTGCCGTTGGCGTCAAAGGGCCATTTCTGCACGCCGTCAAAAGCCCGCAGCGTGCGGATGAGCTGCATGTAGTCCACCGTGCTCTGGCGTACGACGTCGCGCGTGTGGAACGTATAGGCGGTCCAGAAGTCCGCGCCGGAGTCTTCCCTGCCGTCCAAGTCCTGGTCCCAACTGCGGTTCTGGTAGAGCGCGTCGACTACGCCGGTGAGCCCAAGGCCGCCGAGGACCGTCTTGGCCAACTCCAGATCGGCGCCGTAGAGGCTGTCAAAGCCGTGGCTCACGTTTTCCAGGCACAGCGTCGCGATGCCGTAGCGGGCGAAATAGCCGGCGAATTGCACCGTCGTCAGCTTGTTGCCGGTGTAGCCATGGCCGATGATCACGAGGCCGGCGGGCTTGCCATCCTTGCGCGGCGACGCTTCCTTGCGCGGAACGGCGAGCCAGTACGACACGCGCTCGGAGCGGCTCGGCGCGGGCGTCGTGGAGACGTCCGGCGGCCACACCATCTGACCGTAGTTCAGGTAGTTGCCGGAATCGTCCTTGCGCGGGAACAGCTGCGGCGACTCAAAACTGCCAAACACGTGGTAATCGACGTACTGCAGGCCTTCGAACGTGCGGTCGCCGTACACGGACTTGTCCGGAATCTCAAAGCCGATCCCCTGCTGGGAAATCAGCCGCATGATGTCGGACATCTTCTCGCCCGGCACCACGAACAGGTTGTGCGGATTGCTGCCCGCGTCCGCCGCGTCCCAGATCGGGTGCAGCTTGCTCATCACCGGCGGGTACGTGTCCTTCAGGTACGCCTGCGGACCTTGGCCGTAGAGGCCATTGCGCACCGCGTTCAGGTCCTCGTAGATGCTGCCCGTCGAGAAGCTCCACGTGAACGCCACGTCCTCCAGCTTCAGCCCGCCGAGCTCCGCCGGATTGCCCGCGAGGATCTCCTTGAGCGGCGTCAGCGCTTCCGTCTGCGCCGTGTGGTTGATGGTCGCGAACGGCGAACCCACCGGCTTGCCATTGGCGTCCTTCAGGCGCCGCGTGATCACCACCGCGTACGTCGTGCGCTGCCGCAGCGGCGTGAGCGGCCGCATGATGAGCGTGTTGGTCTCGCGCTCGTACCAGTACATCAGCGCGTCGGCGCGACCCACGAGGTCGGTCGCGGTCGGCGTGTGCTCCGGCAGGTAGTTCGGCTTGTCGAGCACGCCATCCAGATCGGAGTCCTCGCCCTCGTCCAGAATGCCGTTCTTGTTCAGGTCTTCGTCCGTCTCGTCAAAGAACAGCGACAGCGTGTCCCCGCGCGGATCGTTTTCCCAATAGCCGTTGCGGTCCTTGAGCAGCACCGGGAAATTGCCCTGGCCAATGTCCATGAGCGCCGGCTTGCCATACGTCGGCGAACCCGGCGTGATGTCGATGACGTAGACGACGTCATTGGCCAGCGCGAAATTGTCCTTCACGTGCGCGTCCTGCACGCCTTTGAGGTCGATCAGCCCGGTGAAGCTCACGGTGATCGGCGCAAAAACGCCCCAGCCGTCCAGCATGTCGATGTTCTGGCGCACCAGCGTCTCAAACTGCGTCTGTGCCACGAGCGACGCGTTGATGCGGCGCTTGGTCGGCGAATTCGCGTCAAAACGCGTCGCCAGGTCGTTGGGCAGCGGGATCTCCGGCAGCGGCTTGGCGTTGAAATCGACCTTGACGGTCGTCTCCGCGGGCTGCGAGGCGGCAAGGCCATCGGGCGCATCCTGACAGGCGGGCAGGGCGAGCAGGAACGAAAGCGCGAGAATCAGAGGGAAAGGCTTGCGGTTCATGGCAAACTCCAGCGTCCGGCGTTAGCGGCCGAGAAGCGACACGGTGAGGCGCGTCGCATAGGCGTGGTTATCGGTGTTGTCCTGCGTCGTCAGCGTGCCCAGCGCGCCGCCGGGCAGCAGGAAGCCCTGCTCCAGCGCGACCTGGACGGCGGCCTTCCACGGATCGCTCAGGCGCCACGTCGTGCGCGCGCCGAGGTCGATTTCCGTCGCGAGGTAGCGGCCATCGGCCTTCTGGCCGGCAAAGTTGATCGGCAGCCCTCCCGCGTCCGTGCGCGTGTGCAGGGGATCGACCAACGGCGACGGCGCCCACGCCAGGAGCGCGCCGCCGTAGACTTCCAGCCAATCGAAGATGCGGTAGCCGATCTTGGGATAGACCGTGATGGCGTCAAAGACCGCGCCACCGCTGGCCAGGCGGTCCAGATCTTCGGCCGGGACGCCGACCAACGACGGATCGCTCGCAGTGCGACGCGCGCGGCCCGTCTGCCACGCGAGGACGCGCTCAAACAGCAGCAGGCCTTGGCGCAGGTTGCGGTCGGCGCGGAACGCCGTGACCTTGCCGTCGTCCACGTTGGCGTCGCCGCTGAAATAGCCGCCGTCCAACTGCAGCGTCAGACCGGTGCCCGCAACGCCCACCCAGGTCGCCCGGCCAAACGCGCCGAGCTGCTGCACATCGTGGCGCGCGTACTCCGGCGTGGGCGAGAGCGACGTATCGCCGAGAATTCCCGCCGCTTCCGCTTCCACGCGCAGCCCCTGACGGGTCTCCTTGTCGCGCCAGTCCAGGTCCATGGCCGCGTCCACCACGTGCACCCGCAGGTCCTTGCCCGGATTCCAGGTCGCCGTCACGTCATGGTGCTGCCAGCGGCGGACGTAGTACAGGCCAAACCAGCGCTTCTCCGCGAGGTACATGCGCACGGCGCCGACGACCTGCTGGGCGTTCTGACCATCGGCGGCGGTCGCCGTGTCGTCATCCAGCACCTTGTCCAGCGCCGCGATGAACATGAGACCGCGCAGCGCGGAACCTTCGTGATTGGCCCACGGCATGGAGTGGAGCATCAGCCGCAAGTTGCGATCGGCGGCGCGCGTGAGCGTGAACCAGTCGTTGCGGTCCAGAGACAGGCCGTTGCTGCCGTCATTGGCGACGAGGCCAAGGCCCCACTGGGACGTCATGGCACCGACGCGCACGCCGAACAGCCGTCCGTATTTCACGCCGATGTACGCGTCCTGCAGGACGACCGAGTCGGACGCGGTGCCGGGCAGCTTGTCGCCCGATTGGCTGTCCGGACCGCCCGACAGCGTGCCGTCAATCGCGTCGACGCTGATCGCGCCGGCAACGGACCAGCGGTGGTCGCCTTCCTTGGTCTCTGCGTCGGCGCGCACGCGGATGCGGCTGGAGTATTCGATGCCGG
Source organism: uncultured Myxococcales bacterium (assembly GCA_903850505.1). Taxonomy (GTDB): domain Bacteria; phylum Myxococcota_A; class UBA9042; order UBA9042; family UBA9042; genus CAIYBN01. Next base: position 4,189 of record CAINLT010000048.1, read on the forward strand.
CAAGCGAGCTGTTGCCCGCAGGATCGATGCGGAACGCGGAGTTGTACTGGCCGGTGATCCGCCCAACCAGCGAAATCGCCAGCGTCATGGCGTTGCTGTCGGTCGCTTCCGCCGGCAGATCCGCCGGCGCAACGCTCGTCGACGCGTCCTCGGCCAAGGCGGCAACTGGCGGCTCCTGCGCCAGCGCGGCAGTCGGCACCAAACCGATGGCAAGGGCCATCCATCGCAACACAAACGGCGCTCGGCGCAGCATGTTTGACTCCACTCTGAGGGGAAATTTCAGCCCGGCGAAGAGGCTCTCTGCCGCCAATCCCCCCCGAGGTTGGCGGCAATGTACCGACGCAGCAGCGCCGCGGTGGTTTGCGCTCACCCTGACAACGCTGTAACCTAGCGGAGCCATGGCGCAACCGGCAAACGGCAGCGCGTGGGCATGTATCACTGAACGCCGCTTCTGCCAACTTGTCGGCCCGGCACACTTCCAAGCGGAGAAACGCGATGTCGGCCCTCAAGCACTTGTTCTGTTTTGTCTCTCTGATCGCCGCTGCCGCGTGTGGAAGTACGAGCGCGGCCGGCGGCAACACCACGCCCGGCGGCGCGCCCGGCAAGCCCTGCATCGCCGCCACTGCGCCGGTCGGCTGCTACGCGGATCCGAGCAGCGGCGCGAACACCGTCGTCAGTTGCCCCGCGGACGTCTCGCCAGCCACGTGGATCGCGGGCGAGACCTGCGGCGCGGGCATGCACTGCACGGTCAAGTCCAAGACGGAAGCGGCGTGCGTCGCCAACCCGGTCACGACGGTCAACGACACGGTCAGCGGCGGCGCGGACACCAGCAAGGGCGACACGTCAGCTGAATCCGCCTGCATCGCCGCCAAGTGCGCCAATGAGACCAACGCGTGCATGACGAGTCCCAAGTGCACGACGTTCATGACGTGCCTCAGCGCATGCAAAGATCAGACTTGCCAGGACGCATGCGCCGCGCCGCTCAAGACGGACACCGCCGCGACCGCGGTCGTGCAGGCCATCTTCCAATGCTCTGTCAACGCGGCACAGTCGTGCGCCGGTGGCAGTGACGCCGGAAGCACCGACACCGGCGCGCCGTGAAGCCCGGCGTGGTGCGCGTTGCCCTTTGGGCGCCGTTGCCGCCGCCGATGGGGGGCGTGGGCCGCTGGACGCAGCGCTATCTGGCTGCGGCGCCCGACCAGAATTTCCAAGTCACACTCCTGAACACAGCGCCCCCGGCGACGGGTTTCTCAGAAAAGAGCGCGTTCCGCCTCGACCGGTTGCGGCCCGCGTTGACCGGCTTGGCGCAACTGACCTGGCTGCTCGCGCAGCGCCAGGTTGACGTCGTGCACGTGACGACGACGTTGTTCTGGGCGACCCCGCGGGAGGCGCTCGTGCTCGGCGCGTGTCGACTCGCGGGCGTCCCGACGGTGCTGCACGTCCATTCCGGCAATCAAATCATCGGGTGGCGGGATGCGCTGCCATCGCTGCAACGGCAAGCGCTGGACCGCGTGCTGCGCCTCGCCAGCCACGTCGTCGTGCTCTCGCAGGAACTGCAGGACTACCTCATCCGCGCGCTGCCGGGGCTCGCGGTTTCCCGGATCGGCAATCCGGTGGAAGTGTCCAAGCCAGCGCCGGGGCCGGGCGTCTTTCCGCCGCGTGTGCAGCCGACGCGCGTGCTGTTCGTCGGCGCGTTGACGCCCAAGAAGGGCGTGGCGGAATTGGCGGAGGCGGTGCTGGCGCTCCCGGACGTCGAGCTCGCGCTCATCGGTGAAGTCGGCGAGGCGATCGACCCGGTGGCGGGCGCGCGCATGCAGGTGGCGCTGACGGCCTTGGACAACGACCGACGGCTTCTGCAAGTCGGCGAAAAGACATCGGAAGAGGTGCTTCTGGCGTATCGGGAGTGCGACATATTCTGCCTTCCGAGCCACCGTGAGGGCTTGCCCAAC
>CAINLT010000049.1 GCA_903850505.1 uncultured Myxococcales bacterium
CGATCTTGCGCGCGCCGCCGATCTCCAGACCCGCAGTTAGCGCGTCCAGCACGTCGCCCGCGTTCTTTGCCAATGGCTTCATGTTGCTCCAACGCAAGAAGCCCGGGGCGGCCACCTTGACTGCCCCGGACTTCCCGCCGCCACGCCTGTGCGTGCGTTACATCCAAGCCGCGCGTCCGCCGAATACGTGCATCGCGATGGCGAGGCACAGGTCCAGGATCTTCGCGATTTGGATGAGGTTCTGGAAAAACCAGGTCATGGAAACCTCCCGTTAGAGAATCAACGCGTTACGAAAGTCGACGGTGATCTCGTCCCTGGTGGGCCGGTCGCTGGCGTAGTTCGCCACTTGGCCGGCGATGAAGGCCGCCAAGCCGCTGGCGCAGTACATGGTCGCGCGCGCCGTGCACGGTGCCCGGAACGCCTCGCTGCTCGGATGCAGCGTTTCCTCGTACCAGCCGCCGAATGTGCCGACGCACATGACCTTGCCGACCTCGGCGCCCATGCGCGCATCCACGTACATCGCTGGCCGTGGGTGAAGCTGCCTCCACAGGGCGATGCGCACGTCCATGCTGTCCACCGCGCAGATGGTCACCTCCGTGGCTTTCTCGCCCTGGAAGCGCTCCTGCACGATCTCGATGTCGACGCCCGTCATCTCCAGCACCAGCGCCTTCAGCGCCTGCACTTTCGGCCGTCCCAGGTCCGCCAACCGGTACCACTGGTTGGGCAGGTTGTGCGATTCGATGCTGTCGTCATCCCAGACGGTGATCCGTTCGGCACCGCACTTCGCCAACGCCAGCACGGTGAAGCTGCCCACCGCTCCGGCGCCAATCACCGTGATGGGCGTCCGCGCAAGCCGCGGCACGTCCAACACGTCCAACTGTCTGTGAAAGTTCATCTTCTACCTCCAGTCGGCCAAATCGTCGTCAAAGTCCGGCCAGCCGCCCCGATACGGCTGACCCTGTTGCTGCGGCTGCCGAACGCCACCGCGCCAATCCGGCATCAGCACCGGCTGCATCTCCACCACGTGCGCGTTGAACAGCCGCTCGCACTCGCCGCGCAGGTTCTGGTCGGGCAGGCGAATTTCCAGCGGCAGGTCGTCGAATGTCAGCCGGAAGGGCTGCCACACGTCGATTCGCGCTTTCCACTCGCGCTTCTTGTTCACCACGATCGACACGAGGCATTGGTCGTTCGCCAGGCCCTCGATGCACGCCTCGTCTTGCTGCGACCAGAAGACGCCCAGCTTGCCGTGGCTGTGGATCCACGCCCGCACATGCTCGGGCTCCTGGTGCGTGACGAGGAACTTCGCCAGCGCGTCCTGGTCAATCTCGGTGCTGGCCGCCGTGCAGATCTGGTCGAACAGCCGCACGTCGCCGACCACCAAGTCGCGCTTCACGCTGCCCAGGCACGAGAACTCGCCAGCGGCCAGGTCGGTCCAATGCCAGATGCATTCCATCGCGTCCGCGTCGATGCGAACCCGCAGGTTCTGTTTCACTTTCATGCTGCCTCCAAAAAAGCGCGCCG
>CAINLT010000050.1 GCA_903850505.1 uncultured Myxococcales bacterium
CGCACTGGCGGGGCGGACGCTCGCGGCGATTCACAACGCGCCGCAGCAAATGGCGCCGCGCCCGCCGGGAGGTCTGCGCGCGGGCGTGGCGCTGCTGAGCACGCCGCATCCGGGCGCTGCCTGGCTGGCTGAGATGACCGCCGAGCCGCAATTGTGGGCGCGGCTCGTGACGCAGCCGCTCCATGCGCGGGTGCCGCCGCTCCTGGACCTCGTGACCCGGCGGATGCGGGCGCCGCTCGCCCACTGTCCGCGCGGTCTGTGCCACGGCGATTTTGCCCCGCAGAACCTGTTGCTGCGCGCCGATGGCCAGTTGGCGGTGCTCGATTGGGACCTCGCCGACCTGCAGCCGCTCGTGTGGGACCTCGCGCGCGCGCTGGACGTGTTTGCGGTGCGCTGGTCGCCGCGCGCCGCGGATCCGCCGCAGATTGACTGGCCACGGCTCCGGTCTTTCCTGGGCGGCTACCAACAGGTGCGACCGCTGACGCCTGACGAGCGCGCCGTACTGCCGCTCCTCATCGCCGCGTCCCGGCTGGACGTTGACACGGGTCTCCTGACGCTCCTGGCGCCGTTGGACCCGGACGTCGTCGACACCATCCTTCCGCGTATGCACGCCCGGTTGATGCGCGCCGCCGCGGGCGTTCCCGAGCTGTCCGCGCTGTTCGAAACATGCTGACCTGATTCCAATGCCGAAGTGCGTCGTCAGACCTGTTGCATCCGGGACTGGACGCCGAAAGTGCGCCTCCGGTGGCACGCCGCGGCTCGGTGACGGATGATCGCAAACTTCAGTCCGGGTGTTTGAACCAGTCCTTGGCGAACGCGACGCGCTGCCTTACCATGCCGCAATGGTCGCTTGTCCGGACCCGTCCAGCCGTGCTGTGCAAAAAGTGCCCCACGCGCTGGCTTGGCTGACAGTTGTGTTTGGGCTGTTGCGCGCGCCGATGGCTGAAGCGGCACCGCCGGTTGTCGTGGCTGCGGCGGCTTCAGTCGCTCCGGCGGGTGGCGCGGGTGGTAACGCCGACACCAAAGTAACGTTCGAAGAAGCAGTCAACTCATTCAAATATCAAGATTTTGACAACGCAGTACCGCAGCTTCGCGCGCTGCTTTATCCGACGCCGCGCGTCGATCGCCGACGCGAATGGCAGGCGCGCGAGTATCTCGGCGCGGCGCTTTGGTGGGTCGGATCCAAGAACGAAGCCAACGACGAATTCACCGCCCTGCTGGTCCGCGACGCCGCGCACAAGCTCGATCCTGCGGTCTACCCGCCCAAGATGGTCGGGGATTTTGACAACCTGCGCAGCAACCTCGTGCGGCTGGGCGTGATCAAGGCGGACGCACAGCCACAGGAGCCGATTGACGTCGTGCAGCAGCCGCCCGCGTTTGGCCTGATGTTCGTGCCGTTTGGCGTTGGGCAGTTCGCCAATCACTCGCCCGGCAAGGGCGCCGCGTTCCTCGCCACGGAAGTCGTGCTCGCGGGCCTCTCCGGCACGTTCTACTACCTGAACCAGCGAGACGGCCTGAAAGGCCCCGGCCACATGACGACGGTCAACGAGGCGACCCAGTTGTCCGCGGGCGGCGCTTTCTTCGCCGTGGCGATCATCGGCATCCTGGAAGCTGCCGTGAGTTGGAACGGCGCCGCCAAATAGCAGCATTGCCATGAACCGCGACCTGCGCCATTCTCAACGCGCCGCAAGGCATGGCGAGGGCGTGGCATGAATCCGCAAGCGTGGCTGCAAGAACTGGGTCCGGGCGACGTTGTGAAGACGTCGCACGCCGTCGACAAGATGATTTGCAGCATCGGCAGCGACACGCAAGCGGCGATTCACGTCAAAGGTCGCGGCGTTGCCGGCGTGCATGCGCAAGTGCGCTCAACCCCGCGCGGGCAGTTGCTGGAGCTTCTGGATGGCGATCGGCTGATCGTGAACGGCCGGCGCGTCGAACAGCACGTGTTGCAGCCGGGCGACGTCATCGACATGGGCGGCGTGCGTCTGCGGTTCTACGTCGGTCAGGATCGCAGTCGCGCGTCCGGCATTCGCCCGAGTCCCGGCGATACCTCCAGCTTGCTGGGCCAGATGGCGCGGTTCGCAGAGAAGCTTGCGGGCGACTTCGACATCGACCGCGTGCTCGAGACGATGCTGGATACGATGATCGCGGTGACCGAGTCAGCCCGCGGGGCGGTCATCCTGCTTGTCGACGGCAAGCCGCAAGTGCGAACGGCGCGCAACGAGCTGGGCAGCACGACGGCGGGACCGCTGGCGATCTCGGATTCGATCGTCGAGCAGGTGCTGACCACGCGTCAGCCGGTCGTCGTGTCGGACGCGCTCTCCGACCTGCAGTTCAAGTCCTCGCAATCCGTGGTGGATTTCAAGATTTGCTCGGTACTGTGCGTGCCGCTCGTCGTGCGCGGCGAGGCGTTGGGCGCCATCTATCTGGGCAATGACAACGTCGTGAATCTATTCACGGACAAGGATCGCGACGTCGCGACCGTGTTCGCCGCGCAAGCCTCATCGACGCTGAAGAACGCGATGATGGTCAATGAGTTGCGGGTGACCAACGCCTCGCTGACCCAGCAGATCGAGCGGATGAACTTTGGCAGCCTGATCGGCGCGTCGAGCTCCATGCGCGAGCTGTTCAAGAAGGTCGAGAAAGTGGCGGCGACCGAGATCAGCGTGCTGATCGAGGGTGAGACGGGGACCGGCAAGGAGCTGGTCGCCGGCGAGATTCACCGCCGATCGGCGCGCGCCAAGGGGCCGTTCATCGTCATCAACTGCGGCGCGATTCCGGAGAACTTGCTGGAATCCGAGCTTTTTGGCCACGCGCGCGGCGCGTTCACCGGCGCGGTGCAGGCGCACGAGGGCAAGTTCTTCGCGGCCAATGGCGGCACGCTGTTCCTGGATGAAATCGGCGAGATGCCGTTGGCGCTGCAGGTGAAGCTCCTGCGCGTGCTGCAGGAACACAAGATCGTGCGCGTGGGCGAGACGCAGGCGCGCGACATCGACATCCGCGTGATCGCGGCGACCAATCGCACGCTGGCGGAAGAAGTGAAGGCGGGGCGCTTCCGCGAGGATCTGTACTACCGGCTGAACGTGGTGCGGCTGACGCTGCCGCCGCTGCGCGATCGCGAGGACGACATCCTGCTGCTGGCGCGGTATTTCCTGAAGCGCCACGCGGAGGAGCTGCGCGTGCACGTCGACGCGTTCAGCGAAGACGCCGTGCGGGCGATTCAACTGCACCGGTGGCCGGGCAACATCCGCGAGCTGGACAACCGGGTGAAGAAAGCCCTGGTGTTCTGCGAGGGCGGCAAGGTGACCGCGGCGGATCTGGAGCTGGGCGCGATCCAGGCCGACGGCAAGGTGGAGAACCTGACGGACGCCAAGGAGACGTTCGCCCGCGGCTACGTGAAGACGGTGCTCGATCTCAATGGCGGCAATCGCGCGCAGACCGCCAAGGATCTCGGCGTGGACGTGCGGACGATCTATCGCTACCTGGAACGCGAGAAGGAAGACTGACGATCAGAGCTTGGACAGCTCGCGCTTGGCGACTTCCACGAACTTCTCTTCGCTCTTGCTCTTGCCCGCCGTCACAATGTACTTCTCAAACGCGGCCTTGGCGCCCACGTTGTCGCCCTTGTCACGCAGCGTGAACGCCAGATTGTAAAGCGCCGGCGTATAGGTCGGCTTCAGCGCCAGCGTCTTCACGTACGCGGACACTTCCAGATCGAGTTCTTGCAGCTTGTGGTGCACGACGCCGATGTTGTACTGCGCGCGGTAGTGCTTGGGATCGCGTTCCAAGGCCTGCTGGAAGTGCGAAATCGCCCGGCGATACAATGCGGTGCGCTGCGGCTCCTGCTTCTTGCCGGCCAGCACGAGCACGGCTTCGGCCATGTCGTAATAGCCCTCCGCGTTCTCCGGCTGCACGGCGACCGCGCGCTCAAAGCCCGCGATCGCGTCGTCGTACCGCTCCAGCCGCAGCAGCAGCATCGCGCGGTTCAGGTGCGCGTCCTGGCTGTTCGGGTCAAACGCGATCGACTTGTCGTAGTGCGCCAGCGCCTCGCCGCCGCGTCCCAGATCCTCGTACGTCACGCCAAGGTTGAAGTGCGCCCGCGCATACTTTGGGTCCAGCTCGATCGCCTTCTCATACGCCTTGGCTTCATTGGCGAAATCGCGGCGCTTGCCAAAAACGACGCCGAGGTTGTACCAGCATTCCTTCAGGTCCGGCTTGGCCTGGACGCAGGACTGGAAGGCTGTCGTAGCCTCTTCCAGCTTGTTGCTGCCCATGCGATCAACGCCTTCCCGGAACCAATCTTCCGCCGAACGGCTGTCCGCCGCGGTCGCCGATTGGGCCAAAATCAGCATGGAAACCGCAGCGGCGGTGCTGCCAATCCAACTCGGTCGCAGTGCGTACATGGTTCTCTCCTCGCGTTCGTCGCAGGCGGAAGTGTGCGGACTTCGCCGGCTGTGTCAAACGCGGAACACAGGATGCACATTCCGCCGCGGCAGATTCCAGAAATCGCCGAACACCAATTGCCGGCCGTTGTCACCTGCGCGTTGCAGAGCGCGGCGCGCGTCCGTACACTCACGCCAGTCTGGAGGTTCCCCGTGCGCTTTTTTGCCCCCCGTTTTTGGTCGCTTCGCCCCGCCCTTACCCTACCTGTTGCGACGCTTTCGCTGCTGGCCGCTTGCGCGGACGTCGGCGGCAGCAGCACCGGCGCGCTCACGGATGCGAGCGCTGACATCAAGAAGGGCGACACGGGCATCGACGGCACCACCAGCAGCTGCGCCGGCGTTTCCTGCGACGACGGCGATCCGTGTACCGACGATCTGTGTGACGACGTCAGCAAGAGCTGCAAGCACGTCCCCAACGCGCTCTGCAAGGACACGACTGCCAAGCCGGACGGCGACACCGGCGGCTCGCCCGACGGACCCAGCCTCGCCCCCGGCGACCTTGTCATCACGGAAATCATGTACAACCCGTACGCTGGCGGCGCGATCGCCGACACCGCGGGCGAGTGGTTCGAGATTTACAACAACACCGACCAGAGCTTCGATCTCGGCGGCGTGGTCGTCTCGGACGCCAGCAAAGACAAGTTTGTCGTGGCGAGCGGCACCATCCTGCCGGCCAAGAGCTACTTCGTCATGGCCATCAGCGCGGACACGACCGTCAACGGCGGCGTCGCGGTCGGCTACGCGTACGGCAAGGCGATGACGCTCAACAACACGTTCGACACCATCTCGATCGCCTCGAACGGCGTCGTTGTCGACACCGTCAACTACGACATCACCAAGGGCTGGCTGAACGTCAACGGCGTGACGCTTTCCCTCAGCCCGTCCAGCACGACCGCGAGCGCCAATGACGACCCGAGCGCATGGTGCGGCGCGACGTCCACCCTGCCCGATGGCGACAAGGGCACGCCCGGCAAGGCCAACGACGCCTGCCAAATCGACGGCGACAAGGACGGCATTCCGGACAGCGTCGACAACTGCCCGACCGTCAGCAACCCCGGGCAGTTGGACAGCAACAAGAACGGCATCGGCGACGCGTGCGAGGCCTCGGGCCAAACGTGCGGCGACGGCAAGCTCGACCCCGGCGAAGCGTGCGACGACGGCGGCACGACGTCCGGCGACGGCTGCAGCAGCTTCTGCCAAGTGGAACCGGCGCTCGCCGCGGGCAGCCTCGTCATCACGGAATTCATGGTCGATCCCAAGGCCGTCAGCGACAGCAACGGCGAGTGGATTGAGTTGTACAACCCCGCGGGCACGGACTTGACGATCAACGGCGTGACGCTGTCCGCCGGCGTGACCAAGACGTCGTCCTACACGATTGAGTCCCCCGGCCCGGTGATCGTGCCCGCGGGCGGCTACCTCGTGCTCGGCAACAATCCGGACGTGACGACAAACGGCGGCGTGAAAGTCGACCACGTCTTCCACAAAATCTCGCTCAGCAACACGGCGACGACGATGACGCTGACCTCGCAGGGCACGGTCGTCGACACGCTGACGTACGGCGCGCAGTGGCCGATCCTCGCGGGCAAGTCCGCAGCGCTCGATCCGACCGCGCTGACGACGACCGCCAATGACGACGTCAACAACTGGTGCAAGGGCCAGACGCCGTACGCGGCCAATGGCGATTTTGGCACGCCCGGCGCGGCGAATCCGAGCTGCGTGGGCGCCAACCTCGACGAGGACGGCGACGGCATTCCGGACAAGAACGACAACTGCAAGAGCGACAAGAACGCGGATCAGGCCGACACGGACAAGGACGGCATTGGCGACGTGTGCGACAACTGCAAGAACATCGCCAATCCGGATCAGGCGGACGGCAACAAGAACGGCGTCGGCGATCTCTGCGAAGCGGCAGGCTGCGGCAACGGCGTGCTGGAATCAGGCGAACAGTGCGACGACGGCAACACGGCGCCCGGCGACGGCTGCAGCCCGACGTGCCAGATCGAAGCGGACTTGAGCGCCGGCTCGATCCTGATTACCGAGATCATGGCCAATCCCAAGGCCGTCGGCGACGCCACGGGCGAGTGGATCGAGCTGTACAACCCGGGCGCGACGGCCATCGAGCTGGTCGGCATCACGCTGCAGGTCAACGCTGCGACGCAGGTGATTCAGTCCGCGACGCCGCTGACGCTCCAGTCCCACACGTACGCCGTGCTGGGCCGAAGCGCGGACCAGGCCGTCAACGGCGGCATCAACCCGACGTGGGTCTATGGCAGCGCGATCACGTTGCCCAATTCCTCGCCGTTCACGATCAACATCATCGCCAACGGCAAAGCGCTCGACTCCGTCGCGGTCAGCCCGAGCGACAAGGACTGGCCGGCGTTGGGCAACGGCAACAGCTACCAGCTCTCCAGCAGCAAGTACGATGTGACGCTCAACGACGCCGGCCTCAACTGGTGCTGGGGCACCACGGTGTACGGCGCGGGCGACTTTGGCACGCCGGCCGCGGCCAATGGCGTCTGCGGTGGACCGGCGGACACGGATGCGGACGGCGTCCCTGACGCCACCGACAATTGCCCGACGATCGCCAACGCCAATCAGGCCGATGCGGACGCCGACGGCATTGGCGACGTCTGCGACGCGTGCCCGAACCAGGCGGCACCCGGCACCGTGGACGGCTGCGTGACGCTGTGCGGCAACGCGACGCTGGACGTCGGCGAGGAGTGCGACGACGGCAACACCAAGAACGGCGACGGCTGCAGCAGCAAGTGCAAGATCGAAGTCGTCGGCAAGAACATCGCGTTCAGTGAGATCATGAACAACGCCGGCTCCGGGTCGAGCGACAACGGCGAATGGGTCGAGGTGTTCAATCCCGGCAGCGCGCCCGTGGACTTGGTCGGCTGGACGCTGGAATACAAGACGGTGAAGCACGTGATCAAGGCCGTGGGCAAGACGATCGTGCCAGCGGGCGGCTACCTGGTGCTCGGACGCTCCAGCGACGTCACCAAGAACGGCGGCGCCACCGTGGACTACGTCTACGGCACGGCGTGGCAGATGGCCAACGATACCGGTTCACTGACGCTCGTGATGCCTGACGGCACGGTCTCCGACACGGTCGCGTATGCCAACAAGGCGCCCTGGCCCGTCGGCAAGCAGGGGACTTCCTACCAATGCTCAAGCACCGCGCTGAGCAGCACGGCCAACGATCCCGGCACCGCGTGGTGCTTGTCGGCTGTGACCTTTGGCACGGCGGGCAAGTTCGGTACGCCGGGCTCCGCCAATGCCGCCTGCCCTGGCGCAATCCCGCCGCCGCCGCCGCAGGGCAATGGCACCAACGCCGGCCAACTGCCGTCCCTCCCGGCCGCGTGGCAGCTGTGGTTTGGCTGGCTCAGCGGCACGCAGAACGAAGCGCGTTCGCTCTGACGCCCGTTTCACCGCGCGATGCCACGACCTGAGTGTGCGTTCAAGCTGCTCCGATCCGCGGCGGGCCACGCGTCGGTCCCGCCAAGCTCGGTATCCACAAAGACTCGGTCGGCCTAATCGTTCAACGCGCCGTTCTGGACCCAGGTCTTGAGCGCCGTGATGAACGCCGCGC
>CAINLT010000051.1 GCA_903850505.1 uncultured Myxococcales bacterium
CCAAACCCGACACAACGCCGATGGTCCAACGTTTCGCTCCCATTAAGGCACCTTGAAGTTGAAGACGCGCCCGAGCTGCAGCGCCGTCGTGTTGAAGGCCTTGGGCCCGCCGAGCACCGTGCCAGTCGTCGGATTCTTGCAGGCCACCGTGAGACTGCCAGAACAACTTGCGTTGAAGATGTAAGCATATTTGCCATTCCGCAAGTCAACGATGGGGGCCCCCTGTGCGACCGTCGCGCGAACGTTTGCTGCGACCTCGACGCCGTTGGCGTCTTGAATCACGCCGTTGGTATACATCTCCGGCGGGTTCGCCGTGGTCAGGTAGATCTCCACTAGCATGGTAAACCTCGTGTAACTTCTGTGAACTTGGAATTCACCGCCGTCTGATGCGGTGTCTGCTGCCGGCGTATTGGGTTCAGGAAGGCTCGTTGACTCTTGATTTGGTGGTACGTTAGGGCGTAGGCCCTGTCAAGTGCTCCGGGTCGGCCGGTGTGCAACATTTCCGCGACGACAGTCGGGCGGCAGAAGGATGCAGCGGCGGCTGCGCGAAAGCCGGCAGAGGGCTTTGGAGGGACGGCTGCGGATCGTGCATTGCCCACGCGATGCGGTTCCGTCAAACGGTTGCAACTGCACGACCCTTTTTCGGCGGCACGTGAAGTGTTCGCATCGAGGCGAGCTCAGGAACCGTCAGTTAGCTTGCTGAGAACGCGCATCTCCACGCCGCCGAACACATTCCGAGCCGCACGTTGGTGAGTGTACGTGGCGCAGGCGAAAGTTGGGCACAACGCAACGACAAAGTGACGACGGTGGCGGGTGTGATGCTGACGAACGTCACGCCTCCAGGGCCGAGTACCAGACGTGGCGTCCGTCCTTGACGCGCACGACCTTGCCGGCGCCCGCCAACCGTTCCAGCGTATTGGAAATTGTCTGCGCGGCCCACCGCCGTTCCGCCTCTTCCCACACATCGCTGACGCTCATCTCGTAGTCGGGGTGGCGGGTGAGGAGGTCCTTGATGAACTCGGCGGCCGTCACGGTCGACTCGTTGGGCGCGGACGCACTGAACGCCGGCGCGACCGCTGCCGTTGCAGCCGGAGTTGGCATCGCGACGTGGGCTGGTTTGCCCAGCTGCGCCGCTGCGACGGGTTCCGCGGATGCCGCCGCTTCGGTCGCCGCCACCGGCTCGGCGCCGATTGACCACCAAGCCTGGCGATCCGTGACGGACTTTTTCACCTTCCCGGACGCGGCCAAGCGCGTGAGGGTCGTGTAGATGTTCGCGTCGGTCCAGCGGTGGCCGCTCGCCTCCACGAATTCCGCCACGCGCCATTCATGGTCGGGGAACTGGGCGAGCAGGCCGAGAATGAACTGAGCAGCGGTGTCACGCGGCCCGTCAGGCGTCGCCGCGTCAGGCGGGGCCGTCAATTCGCGGATGACTGGCGCGGCCGTCACGATTGGCGCGACAGCCGACCACCACGCCGACCGGCCCTCCCCGACGGTCTTCTGGACCCGGCCCGCACCGTGCAGGCGTTTCAGCGTCTCGGTGAAATTCTCCGCTTTCCAGCGCCCGCCCGCCGCTGCAACCAATTCGGCGATCCGCCACTGACGCGTTGGCGGACTATCAAACGTCGCGAGCACGAATTCTGCCGCGCTGCCGATCCTCGTTGCCATCCCGTGCTCCGTGTCTTGTTCGTTGATGCGGCGTTGGCGTTCGGACCAAGCCGTGGGCCGAAACGTAGCACGGACGGAGGGTTTTGGGTCAACGTGGACGGCGCCGCTCGGTGGGCAGGATACGCATTCTTTCCCAGAGAAGACCAGGTATCCTGCCAAGGCTTATCTGTCTGACCTGACTAAGTTTTCCGGCGAAAATCGCACCAAAGCGTGCACCGCACGGTGCGGCGGCTCGGACCGTGCGGTGGCCCAGCTTTCACGTGGCGATCACATGACTTGCCGGTCCAGGCCGTCCAGCTCCGGGCGGGCGAAACGGAGTCGTTCCGTTGGCGGATCGATTGTCGCGACGCAGCCGGTCGGCCCCAGCCCCTCTACTTGGTCTGCGCGACCGCTTCGCTGGCGACCAGCTTCCCGGCCTGGTTGAAGTACAAGTCAAACGTCGCGCTCGGGTAGCCATAGACGTTGTCGTGGAACAGCGCGCCGCGCGCGCTCGCTTTGACCCGAATCGTCTTGACCCGGCACATGTAACTGGATTGCAGGCACAGGTCGAGCTTGTCCGTGACGACACGGAAGCCCTCGTATTGCCAAGAAAACGTGCTGAGCGCTGCTTGGTGGTCGGCGAAGTGTGTCCGGGCAAATTGGTCAGTCGCCTCGTTGACCGCGGCCTCTACGCGCGCCGCTTCCCGCGCCTTGATGTCGGCGGCTTCCTTCTCGGCGGCGCGACGCGCTTCCGCTTCCTGGGCCGCCTTAGCGTCCGCCGCTATCCGTGCATCCCGCGCTGCCACGACCTCGCGCTCAGCAGTTGCCCGCGCGTCGCGCTCGTTGTGCACGGACTCGGCCAAAGCATCGAAGCGCCGCTGGTTCGCCACCTCGCGCCAAGCCACCAAACAGGCCAAGCAGAGCACCACCAGCCCGAACAACACTCCACGCCATGAACGGCGTGCCCTTGGAACCCACGTCTGAATTGCTGTCGTCACGGTAACCTCCCTTGCACGATAGACGCACGGCCGGACCGGGCTATTCAAGGGCTCGCGCACATACCGTGCTCGAACGCGTGCGGCCATTCTGGCGGGTCGCCGCAGATGTCACGGCGGGTCGAGGTACGGACGTGACGAGAACGGGTGGCAGTCGCGGACCCGGGTCCAGCTCAACGCAACGGCGTCGGCTACCCGATACTTGTGGAGCGCTTGTCGTGCGTACTCGGAACACGTGGGGTGGTGAAGGCAGCGAACGCCTTTTGCCACCAACAACTCGCGCAAGGTCCAGCGGTAGATCTGAATTGTTCCCAGAAGCGCCAAAGCCAGCCACGACCGTCGACCCGGAGGCAGGAGCCTGCGGCGCTGGTTGGAAATCGTCGGTTCCACTTGGGCCTATCGCGGATTCAACACCGCTTCCAAGAACTGCTTGGCCTGAATGACGTGGGCTTCCGTCGGCATCGCGATCACGATGCTTCCGCCACTGCTCCGAATTTCCAGATGACAGACGCCGACGCCTGCGCACCCGCAGCCGGCTTGGGTTCCTCGCTTCGTCATGCCGACGAACGAGATTTGCGAGAGTGGAATCGAACCCGAGCTCTGGCCGTATGCGGCGCTGGCGCCCTGCGTTTGCGCGATCGAGGCATGGTAGGCGACGCGCGCCGTCGTGACCATGATCCACTGCTGCGCCGCCTTGGGTGATCCGCAGCCGCCTTTCCTGGCGACGTAGTTGAAGTACAATATCTCTTCCGCTGTGCTGATTTCCTTGCGAATTTCTGCGGGAATGACATCTGTGACCGGGGGGAATCGCGCCAAGAGCGCACTCTTCGTCAGATGCTGCGGGATTCCGACGTTGTGGGCGCCCAGGGTTGGCGCCGAGGACGGCGACCCGGGTGCAATCGGACAGCCGCACTGCGGACAAGCGGCAGCTCGGTCTGACACTTCACGACCACACTCGGGGCAACTGATCATCGCCATGTTCTGGGGTCTCCTTGCGTTCGGCGCCCTGTCGACAGCGCGTGTGCTAGCGCACGGTTGCGGGCGAATTCGAGGCGCCCTGTACCTTCGTCATCGCCGCTGTCAACTTGGCCATCAGCGGCC
>CAINLT010000052.1 GCA_903850505.1 uncultured Myxococcales bacterium
GAAAGCTGACCGCCGTGCCGATGTAGGTGGGGAGCAGCTGGATGTGGTTGCGACGCGTATTCATGGGGTCCTCCGGGGTTCTGTGGGCTCCGTTTCTTTGGGAGCTGCTTGTAGGAGTAAGCAAGGACCGTGCCAACTTTCATTATGCTGTAAATACATGATGTTGGATGCG
This sequence comes from uncultured Myxococcales bacterium, assembly GCA_903850505.1. GTDB lineage: Bacteria > Myxococcota_A > UBA9042 > UBA9042 > UBA9042 > CAIYBN01. The sequence goes on from CAINLT010000052.1 coordinate 173, forward strand.
TTTCGCGCAAGTCGGCTGTCGGGTGTTGTCGTCCGAATCCGCCGACAACGGCCGGTCAAGGCAGCGATTCACGCGCTGAATCAGCAGGTTGTCTGGCTTTCCGGATAGCTGGACGGCGTGTCGTCTGGGGCCGACAGTCAGCAAATCGCTTCGAGCGACATGTCCAGGTCCGCCATCCGCGGTCCCCGGTCGTGCAGATCCCGCGGCTGCTCGAACGGCGGCAATGGCAATTCGGCTGTCGCCACGCAGTGTTCCGCCAACGTCAACGCCGCCAGCATCGTCGCCGGGCTCGGCCCGGTCTGCCGCAATTCCGCCAGCGCCGCGGCGTAGCGGACCGCCAGCGCCACGCTCTCCAGCAGCTCCGCCCACGCGCGCGCCAGCGACACGTCGCGGTCAAACGGCAACGCCAGGAGCCGCGCGCCGAGCCAGCTCTCCCAAACCGCCAGCACTTCGCGCTCGTGCGGTACCAGCCAGAGCCGGACCTGTTCGCGCCACTCGCCGGTCAGGGCGTCCAGCAGCGGCGGCAGATCGCGATCGGCCAGCGCCAACTCCGGCAGCATCTGGCGTGCCTGCGCGGCAAAATGCGCGAGTCGCTCAGGATCCGCGGCCGCGCAACGGGCCTCAAGGAACGCCCGGAAGGCGAGAAAACCGCGCGGCGTCAGCGTTGGCGGGGCAGGCGGGAGCGCGCGCGCGTGCTGGGCTGCGTCAAACGTCATCGCAATGCGGGTCAGGCGACCCAGCAGCGGCAGCGTCGGGTCGGCGGCCAGGTCCAGCAGGCCGTCGCGCAGCGCGGTGAAGGCCGGCCACGGCACCGGGCAATCGGCAAACAGCAGCACGTGCGGCTTGCCGTCCGGTTTCCAGACGTGCAGCGGCTGCCGCCAACCGCCATCGCTGTGGGCGGGCGTCACCGGTTCTTCGCTGGCGCACAGGCGCGCACGCACGACGGGGCACAGCGACGAGAAACTCAGCGACGCGCCGTCCGCGGTCTGCACGGCCTGCAGCGGGAAGTCATTCCACTGGGGGCTTTCCTGGGCGTCGTCCGGCGGCTGCAGCGCCACGAGCGCGGCGGCGCGTCCAGGGTGGCCTGGCTGCAGCGGCGCCGTGCGCACGCGCTTGCACAAGCACTCCGCGCGCTGGCACGAGAAGTTGTCGAGGACGGACGCAAAAGTGACACGCACGGGCAGGCCTCGTCGGCGCAGCCGTCAGTGCTTGGGACCGAGCCAGGCGCCGCGACTGTCAACCAAGCCGACGGTGTACAGGACAAAGTACCAGTCCAGCAACTCGCCCAACTCCTGCACGACGTCGCGTGGCAGCGGTTCGCGCCAGCGCCGGCAATGCTGCACCCAGCCGCCGATGTCGCGCAGCAGCTCCATCAGCATGCCGGCAGCCTTGGCCGCCGCTTCCGCGATCTCCGCCAAATCGACGTGCGTGGGCACATCGTCAGACTGCATCCACGGGCGATCCTTGGTCTCACCGCGCGGAAATTGCGATTTGCTACGCGGCAGACGCCGGACGGAGCTGCGCGGTACGCGACCAAGATTGTCAGCGTACAGCGCGCCCGTTCCGGATCGTCTGCGAATGAGGGGATGCGACATCGCGAGCTTTGGCGACTAGACGGTCGCTTTCTTCGGCTTGGACGGCTCCTGAATCCAGATCAGGCTGCCATTGGCGCCCGGGCACGAACCGCGAACCACGATGAGGTTCTTTTCCGGCTCAACCGAGTGGATCTTCAGGTTCTGGATCGTCACTTTCTCGACGCCGTACTGACCGGCCATCTTCTTGCCCAGCCAAACGCGACCCGGCGTGGTGCGCATACCGAGCGAACCGCCGTGACGGAACACTTCATGCGTACCGTGCGACGCCTTGGGCATGTGCATGTTGTGGCGCTTGATGACGCCCGTGAAGCCGCGGCCCTTGCTGATGCCGCGGATGTCGACGATCTGGCCAGCCGTGAACGCCGAGGCGTCCAGCATCATGCCAACTTCAACCTGGCCGACGTCTTCCGCCGAGACGCGCATCTCGCCGATGTGCGCGCAGATTTCCACGCCCGCCTTGGCGAACAGACCGGCGTCCGGCTTGTTGATCTGCTTGACTTTCTTCTTGCCAAAGCCGATGACGAGCGCGTTGTAGCCGTCCGGGCCCGCTTCCGTCTTGACGTGCAGCACCGGGCAGGGCCCGACTTCCAGAACGGTCACCGGGACGCGCTGGCCTTCAAAATCGAACACCTGCGTCATACCAATTTTGCGACCGAAAAGACCTTTACCCATTTGTTGCTCCTGCTACGCCCTTGCGGCGTGCTTGTTGGAGTCCAGATCGAGCGGCTGACTTCGCCTCGTGCGGGCCAGCATCGACTCATTTCACCCAGCGAACCGGGTTTGCGTCGGGTTGCGACGCGGAAGGGCAGGGAGTCTAGGGCTTTTGGCCGATTGGGTCAAGACCAAGTCGCTGGTTCAGGCGCGGGCTGACGATCACGCCGGCCTGCAGCCATTCCCCCAGCGCGTGTTGGCTGCCCGTTATCGCCACGCCACAGCCGGGAATCGCCTCGATCCTTGCCTGCGCCAGGCAGCGCTCGGCGGATGCCACCGCGACCTGCGCGCCGGGCGCGACCGCATCCACAACGTGCGCCAATTCCACCGCGTCCAGGAGCGTGTCACCGGCCATGCGCGGCAGCCAGAATCCCGCGGCGACAGGCGCCAGCGCCCGCACCAGATCGGCAGCCACGCGATCCTTGCGCACGGCCAGCAGGACTTGCCAGCGATTGCCGCGTTCTGCCAAAAGCGCCGCCAACGCCGCGATCCCCGCCGGATTGTGCGCCGCGTCCAACACAACGGTCGGCGCGGTCGCGATCACTTCCGCACGGCAGGGCCAATCCGACTCCGCCAGCGCCGCAACAACTTCATCGATTTCTGGCAATGCGCGCCCCGCCAGCTCGAACGCTTCCGCCACGCCCTGGTACGCGAGGATCGCCAGCGCGGCATTCTCCAGCTGGTGGGCGCCCGGCAGCGCGATCTCCAGTTCCAATGGCCCGGGCAGCACGGGTCCCGTCAACACGCCGGACTGATGCCAGGTCGCGCCAACCAGCTGTCCCGCGGCGATCTGCGCGTGCTGCCCCACCAGCAGCAGCCGCGGCGTCAGGTTGTGCTTGCGCAGCGCGTTCTTGACCAGCACCGCTTGGGCGGCGACCAGGATCCGGCCATTGCGCGCCACCGCGGTCTTCTCCCAGGCGATCTGCTGCAGCGTCTTGCCGAGGATCGCCGTGTGGTCGTGCGAGAGATGCGTCACCACGCTGACGATCGGCTCCGTGGCGTTGACCGCGTCAAGGCGCCCGCCGAGGCCAACTTCCAGCACCGCGATCTCGACCGCCGCATCGGCAAACGCCACGAGCGCGGCGGCCGTCAGCGCCTCAAAGGGCGTCGGTTCCAGGTCCTGCGCCGCTGACTGCACACGCGCGAGGGCCGCGTCGAGCACGTCCGCCGTCACGCACGTCGCGCCCACCCGTACGCGTTCGCGCGTCTCCACGAGGTGCGGCGACGTGTAGTGCCCGACTCGCAGCCCGGCTTCGCGCAGCAACGACGCGAGCATCGCCGACGTCGAGCCTTTGCCATCGGTGCCCGCGACGACGACGCACGGCATCTGCTGGTCCGGGCGGTCGAGGCGCTCGAGCATGGCCTCGATGCGCGTCAGGCCAAGCGCCATGCCCCGCTGCCCAAGGCTGGCAAGCCACAGGTGCCCTGGACCGTGGTGTGAGACGAGCGCTTCGTTCATCAGGGCGAGTCGCTGCTGCTGAGCGTGGTGACTGTGGCGGGGAGGCCGACTGGCGCGAGGTTGCCGGGATCGACGATGTCGCCTGCGCTGTTGCCAAAGAAGAGTGAGCGGATCCACGCGTCGATGACCGCGCCCTCGCGGACCAAGCCTTCGGTGTTGCCGCTGACGCGCACGCCGTCGCCCGTGACGTTGCCGCCCGCGAGCACGATGCCGCCGCCGGTCATGCCGCTGACCAGCGTCCGCGCGAGGGTGGCGATGCTTTGGGCAGTGAGTTCAAGTCCGTCGCTGCTGCCGAGGCTGTCGCCGGTGGTGTTGAGGAACGCGCATTCCGCGATGCTGACGCTGCCGCCCGATTGCGACAACGCGACGCCGGTGACTGCCTGCGTGCGGCTGCCACTCAGCTTCACGTCCGTGTTGACGACGCGGATGCCGGTGCCGGTGGCGTCGTGCAAGGAAGCGCCGCCGATGTTGAGCGCGCCGGCGTGGCTGAGGATGCCCGTGCCGCTCCAGTCGTGCGCCATGAGGCCGGCGATGCGCAGCGTGCCGCCGCTTTGCGCCACGAGGCCGTCGCCGAGGCCGATGACGTTGGCGGTCACGTCGCTGACGCGGGTGTCAAAGACGTCCAGTTGCGAGCTGGCACCGTCGACGAGGAGGCCGAGTCCTTGCGCGCCTACGACCGCGACCCGCGCGAGGCGGGCGGTGGCGTTGTTGTGGATTTCCACGCCGTAGCCAGTGGCGTGCACCGCCAGATCGCGGACGTTCAGTCGGGTCTGCGCGCCGGACGCCATCAAGCCAACTTCGCTGTGGTTCTGGAGCCGCCACCGGTGACCAGCGACAAGCGCGCGGTTCTGGATCGCGGCGCCGCGCGTGCCGCCGTCGATGCTCAGATCGTCGATCGTCGCGGTCGTGTCGGTGTCGGCAATGAACAGGCCGACGTCGTGGCTGCTTTCAATCTGCACGTCTGCGAGCGTCGCCTTGGCACCGTGCGAAATGCTGATGCCGCGGCCCCATGCGGGCGACGCGTTGACCTGCGTCTGGCTGACCTCGACGTGCTTGGCGTCCAGCACGCTGCCGGAATCGTAGACGAAGATGCCGTGGCCATAGCTGTTCTGCACCCGCACGCCGGTCGCGCTCAGCTTCGCGCCGCCGACGACCTGGATGCCGTTGCCGCCGTGGCTGTTGCTGCTCATCTGCGTGAAACCGATGACGACGCCGGCGTCGCCGCCCGTCGTCTTGGCGTCGAGCGCGCTGCCCGCGCCGTCGAGCGTGAGGCCGTAGTCGCGGTTGCCGACCGCCGTGACGCGGCCCTGTACGCTGGCGCCCTCGGCGATCAGGATGCCGCCGCCACCGGTGCCGTCGCTGGTGCGCGGCAAGGTCAAGTTGGCTTCCAGGACCGCGTTCTTGACGTTGGTGGTTTTGGACGCGATGACGATGCCATTGTCGTGACTGTTGCTCACGCGGAGCGTCGCGTTGCTGACGGTGGCGTTGGACTCGATGACCGCGCCCTGGCCGCCGTGGCCGTCGGCTTGGGACGACTGCGTGTCCTGCACGCGGATGCTGCCGCCCTGCCAGGTGCCGCCGCTCAGGAGGAAGCCTGAACTGTAGCTGCCGGCGACGGTGACGCTCCCGCTGTCGGGCAACAGCAGCTTGGCGCCGTCGACGATTTCCAGGCCGGTGCCGCCGGTCTTGTCGGAGCCGCGCGGCGCCGTCGTGTCGATGACCGCGAAGTCGAGGCCGAGCGCTGCGCCCAAGCCGGCCGCGCTGACGCCCTGCGTGTGGCTGGCGTGGACGTGCAAGCCGCTGAATTGACCGCTGGCGCCGTTGCCTTCGATGACGACGCCCTGGCCGCCAGCGCTGTCCAAGGCTTGCGGCTGCGTGTCGCTGACGCGGACGTTGTGGCCGGATAGGGTCGCGCCGCTGTCGACGATCCAGATGCCGCGCGTGTGGTTGTTGGTCACGCGCAGGTCGGTGAGCTTGACGGTCGCGCTGAACGCCGCGAGGCCGAGGCCGTCTTTCTGGTCGCCGCCCGGCAGCGTGCCGTCGATCCACCAGTTGTTGCCGCTCGTTGGAACGGCGCCTTCCAGACGGACGCCGTAGCCGCGGTTGCCGGTGACGCGCAGGTCCGTGGCGGTGAGGGTGCCGGTGCCGACCGCGTAGAGGCCGAAGCCTGACTTGTTGTCGGATTCCTGGGTCAGCGTGCCGTCAATGACGAGCGACTTGGCGGTGACGGTTGAGTCGGACGCATACAGGCCGACTTCGCGGCTGAGACTGATGCGCGCGTTGCTGATGTCCAACGTCGCGGTTTCCAGGGCGATGCCACGGCCGTGCGTCTTGTTGTCGCCCGACAAAGTCGTGTGGATGAAGGTGTTCTTGACGGTCGCCGCGGCGCCGTCCAACGCGTAGAGGCCGCCCATGGCCGCGCTGTGCACGTAGACGTGGTCGATGGTGGCCTGGACGGCGCCTTCCACACGGATGCCATAGCGGCCGCCGCTGACGGTCACGTGGGTGATCTGGCTGCCGGAGCTTTGCGCGATGAGCACCGTGGCGTTGCCGGCCGCACCCTGGAGGATAACGTCCTTGGCGCAGGCGCCGCGCAGGGCGATCGGCTGAAAGAGCGAGAGGTTGGCGTTGTAGATGCCCGCGCCGATGGCGATTGTGCCGCCGGTGGGGAGCGCGGCGACGGCGTCCGCGAGGTTCTGGAATGGCGCGGCTTGGCTGCCGGACCCGCCCACAGCCGCTGCCGCCGAGACGAAGACGACGTTGACGCCGGGCGTGACGCCGCCCCACGGATCGGTGCAGTCGGCGGGATCGGGAGCGCACGCGTCGCCGACGACGAGGAAGCCGGGCGGGCAGGTCCACGCCGGGCCAGCGACGTCCTGGCATTGCGTGGTCTGCGCAGGATCGGGACGTTGGCCGATCGCGCAGGCGGTGGAAATGCAGAGCGACGGATTGGCCGTGGCGTCGATGATGGCGCCCGCGCCGTTGTTGCACCACTGCGGCGCGGCGACAGGCGCGGGGAGCGCGGGCGTGCCGGTCAGCAGCGTCAGGGCGGGCAATCCGGGCATCGCGGCGCCGTCAGGCCAGACGACCTTGCCGCCGGGGAGAACGACGTTGCCGGCGGGCGCGCAGTTCAGCTCGGGCGCGAGGCCGGCGGGGCAGCCGATGTTGATGGCCGCGGCGTTGATCGGGCATGGCGCGGTCACCGCGCGGCAGTTTTCGGGGCCGGGCGCGCAGGGCTTGTCGTTGTCGTCGAGGTAGACGAAGCACCAGCGCGGAACGCAGTTGGCGGGATCCTCCGCGCCGGTTGTGAAGCACCCGGAAGGGCCAGCGGGCAGGCATTTGCCGCTCGGCGCGTCCCAATAGAGGCCATCTGGGCAGCACGAGCCGTCGGCTTTGCTCGCGGCTTCGGGGCAGGCCACGGCGCCATCGACGGACGTTGCGTCGCTGGCGGTCTTGACGTCTTCCGTCTGCCACGGCGGCAATTCCGTCGTTTCGGCATCCTGATGCAGCAGCGGGTCAAAAACGTCCGTTGGCAGCGCAGGCGACGTCGTATCTGAACAGCCAGCGAGCACAAGCGCGGCGCAATTCGCGAGGGCGAAGCGCATCATCGCGCGGCGGAACGGACGGCTGAAGTTGTGGGCATGGGGCATGACACCCTCCGGATTTGTGGCCTACACTGTGCCGGGAACAGCGCCGTGTTGCAACCGCCGCTCGCGAATGACGCAGCGCAAGTCGGCCTGCCGTTGCCGGGGACGGCGCGGCAAGAGGATGATTCCATGCTGGAAGCGTTTTGTGAATCCGCTGGTCTGTGGCGCGTGCCGCTGCCGACGCCGACGTTGCCGCCCGCGACGATGACCAATCACTATTTTGTCGGCGAACGCCAGGCTGTGCTCGTCGACCCGTCGGCGCCCGCGCAGTCGAGCCACGACAAGCTGGCGGCGCTGCTGGCGGACACGCAGAATCACGGAATCGCGGTGCAGGCGCTCTTCCTGACCCATCACCACCGGGACCACTCGGGCGCGGCGGCGGACCTGCGCGCGCGCTTTGGCCTGCCCGTTTGGGCGCACGCGCGCACCGCGGAACTGCTGCCGGATCTGGCCATCGATCGGCGCATCGAGGACCAGGACATCGTCGCAGAAAATGCCGATGGTTCGCCGTGGCGGGCGGTGCATACGCCGGGGCATGCGCCGGGGCATCTGGTGCTTTGGCATGCGCGGACTTCGGTCATCGTGGCGGGGGACATGGTCGCGGGCGAGGGGACGATCCTCGTCGATCCCAGCGATGGCAACATGGGCGACTACCTGGCGAGCTTGGAGGCGATGGCCCACTTGCAGCCGCACACGCTCGCGCCCGCGCACGGGCAGGTGCTCCACGAGGCGTTGGCCGTGCTGACGCACTACCGGCTGCACCGGCTGGCACGCGAAAAGAAGGTGCTGGACGCGTTGCCGCGGACGTGGACGGACGCCGACGTGCTCCTGCCCGCCGCGTATGGCGACGTGTCCCGCATGGCGTGGCCGATCGCGCTGCGGTCGATGCAGTCGCACCTGATGCATCTGGCGGAGTTGGGGCACGCTGAACGCAAGGGCGCGCAGTGGCGGCGCTTGAACTGACGACCCGTCGAAGTCCGGTCAGTGCACGTCGTCGGTCGCGGTCCCTTGACCGACGACAACGGTTGCGGCGCGCACGACTTCATCGCCGACCAGCACGCCCGCCGCCACGCAATGCAGCACGCGGCCTGCCTGCGCGGGATCCGTGACCGCCATCGACGTCACGGCCTGATGGCGGTTCGGGTCAAACGCCTCGCCGATCGCGTCAAAGCGCACCAGACCCAAGCCGGAAAGCGCACTTTCCAGTTGGCTGCGGATCAGCTGCACGCCGTCCAGGAACGAGCTGTTCACGTCCCCGCCCTTGGCGCTCTCCAGCGATCGATCCAGCGAATCGAGCACGCCGAGCAGGCCGCTGACCAGCTTGACCTTCTCGCGCGCCGTGTTCCGCTCGCTCTCGCGCTGCATCCGCTCGCGCGACGCTTGGTACTCCGTGCGGACTTTGTCCACGGATTGCGCGTAGTGCCGCACCTTGTCGTCCATCTCCGTCAGCCGGGCATCGCGCTCGGCGATCTCCCGCTTCAGGCTGGTGATGTACGGATCTTCCGCGTTCGCCACGGGCGAAACGGACTCGAATCCCTCATCCACGGAGTCCGACTGCGCGTCGAACTCCGTGGACTGGGCGTGCTTGCTCTGGCTTGTCGACACGACATCACCTGCCTGGCTGGAGGGACTCTGAATCGGGCGCGGGGCTAGTTGCCCTCTTTGACCGCATCCACAATCGCGCACTCGGTCGTCATCAGCATCGTGGCCACGGACGCGGCGTTCTGCAGCGCAACGCGCACGACCTTCGTCGGGTCGATGACGCCCATCGCGACGAGATCGCCCATCTGGCCCGTGCCGGCGTTGAAGCCGAACGAACCCTTCTGCGCGCGCACTTCTTCAACCTTGACCGAGCCTTCTTCGCCCGCGTTCTCCGCGATCTGCCGCAGCGGCTCTTCGCAGGCGCGACGCAGCACTTTGACGCCGTGATCGCGTTCGTCGCCGAACTTGATCGCGTCCAGCGCCGAGCTGGCCCGCAGCAGCGCAACGCCGCCACCGGGCACCACGCCTTCCGCCACCGCCGCGCGCACCGCGTGCAGCGCATCTTCCACGCGCGCCTTGCGCTCTTTCATTTCGACTTCCGTCGCCGCGCCGATGCGCACGACCGCCACGCCCGCGGCGAGCTTGGCCAGACGCTCTTCCAGCTTCTCGCGATCCCAGTCCGACTTGGTCGTCTCGATC
>CAINLT010000053.1 GCA_903850505.1 uncultured Myxococcales bacterium
GGCAGCGCGTGCGTCCAGCCCAGCAGCAAGTGGAGGCCAAACAGCAGCGGCAAGCCCACAGCCAGCGTCCGCCGCAGCGCGGGCGAGCGCCAGGACGGGTGAATCGGCGCGTGTGGCTGGCTCATGCGGGCGGGAGGCGCGTGCGCGTGCGTGGCGTGGCGTCCCCGTTGGTGCGGCGGGCGATGAGGTACGGCGGCCGGTCCTGGATCTTCTCAAAGATGCGGCTGACGTAGACGCCAATGACGCCGATGAGGACAAAATTGAGGGCGAAAAGCAGCGTGATGACGGCGATGAGCGACACCCAGCCGGGAACGGCGTAGCCGCGCCAGTGGCTCCAGACGGCGAAGATGAACTCGGCGAACGCCAGCAGGCTGGTGGCCAGCCCCAAGCCGATGCCGGCGCGCAGCGGAATGGAGGAAAACGCGGTGATGCCGGTCATGGCGAGGCCGAACATGCGCCGGAGCGAATACTTGGACTTGCCGGAGAGGCGGTCGCGGACGTTGTACTCCACGCGCGCGGTGCGGAAACCGGCCCAACTGACCAGACCGCGCAGGAAAAGATGCGTGCGGTCAATCGTCAGCAGCGCGTCCAGCACGTTGCGGTCCAGGAGGCGAAAGTCCGATTCGCCTTCGTGCATCGACACGCCCGTGAGGCGCGAAAAGATTGCGTAAAACGCGTTGCTCGTAGCGACTTTCCACCACGGCAGCCGCCCAGCCGGGATGCGCCGCGTCAGCACGATGTCCGCGCCGTCCAGCCAATGCTGCAGCAGGTCCGGCAGCAGCGACGGCGGGTGCTGCAGGTCCGCGTCCATGGAAATCACGGCCTGCCCGCGCGCGCAGTCAAGACCCGCCAGAAGCGCGTATTGATGGCCAAAATTGCGCGACAGGGAGAGACCTTTCACGCGCGAATCGCGGGCCGCGAGCGCTTCGATGTGGGCGAACGTGCCGTCCTCACTGCCGTCATCGACGAGCACGAGCTCCCAGCGCCAATCGCGCAGCGCGTCGATAATCTGCGCCAGCAGCGCGTCCAGATTGCCGCGCTCGTTGTACGCCGGCACCACGACGCTGATCTGGGGCACGGGATGTTCAGCGGTAGGTGGCACGGGAGCTCTAGCCAGCCTTGCGGGCAATGGCAAAGTTCAGATCGTACAAATTCAGGTACAGCATTCCACGGTTGAGGCCGAGGAGCTTCAAACGACCGTACCACTCCGGTTTACCCTGAGCAAGCGCAAGCAGCCCGTACAGCATGTTGTCCACGCTGCGATAAGAACCGACGTATTCCGCGTGCTCCTGACGCAGCCCGTACTTCGCCATCAGCTGCGCGAGCGTCTTGCGGGAGAAATAGCTCACGTGAGTCGGCGGGTGGATCTGCCGCCATTTCTCGCGGCGCAGGCGCGGCACCACGCCGTCGATATCCACCGTCGTGCAGGCAAAGACGCCGCCCGGCTTCAGCAGGCGGGCGATCTTCTGGATGTACAGGTGCGGCGCCTGCAAATGTTCCAGCGTCGCCCAGCAGGCGATCACGTCGTAGTGGTTCTCAGGCAGGTCAATCGTCAGGAAATCGCCGTTGCGCACGTCCAGGCCAAAGCGGTCCTGCGCGTACTTGCACGCGTCCGGATTGATCTCCACGCCCGTCGTCTCCGCGTAGGTTTCACGCGCGATGTTGAGCGAGAAACCATAGGCGGCGCCCAGTTCCAGATAGCGCCCCGACGGCGCGTACGGCTTGAGCAGCGCGAAGTGGTCGCGAAAATCGCGGGTCAACGGCGCTTCTTCGGCCACGTAGTCCAGGTACTCGCCGCCAAAGAAGTAGTTGCGGGCGTACAGTTCTTCAAGCTCCGCCGGCGAGAGCGCCAGGTCGGCAAAGACGAAGCTGCAGCGGCGGCACTTGACGAGCCCGGCGTAGAGCGGCGCGGCGTCAAAGACTTCGCAGATCGGGCAAACGGCGGTCGGGGCGGCGGATGACAAGGGGAATCTCCGGGTTCTGTGCGGACGCTCTGTTGCGCGGCGGTGTCAGGAAGTTCACGCGGAAGCCGGCGGCGTTGGGAAGGCGTACGGCCGCAGTGCACCGTCCGGGCCATTTTGACCGGGCGGGATCGGCGCGTCAAGCGGCGCGATCCGCGGCGGATTTGCCAGCCAACTACTGGACATCCGTTCAGTCCCGAGTATCCTCTGCCTCGACCCGGACCGGGGTCGCGAGGCCAACATGCTGCCCCTAGCCCGCTTCAAAGACCGCATCATCGCCACGCGGGAGATCGCCGCCCGCCCTGCCCGCTACGCGCCGTTTCCCGTCGGCCTGCATCCGTCCTTGCAAAAGGCCCTGGAGCTGCGTGGCATCGCTGAACTGTATTGCCACCAGGCGGAGGCGTTTGAAGCCGCGCAAGCGGGCGAAAATGTGGTGCTGACGACTGGCACCGCGTCGGGCAAGTCCTTGGCCTACCTGCTGCCGGTGATCCAGGCCGTGCTGGACGATCCGACTGCGCGGGCGCTCCTGATTTTTCCGACCAAGGCGCTGTCCCAGGATCAGCTCCGCGGCGTGCTGGACCTGATTGACCAGCTCTCCGGCCGCCGCATTGAGGCGGGCGTCTACGATGGCGACACGCCGCCGGCTGAACGCACGCGCATCCGCGACCGTTGCCATCTGGTGCTGACCAATCCGGACATGCTGAACGCCGCGCTGCTGCCCAATCACGGCCGACAAGGCTACAGCCACATCTTCCGCAACTTGCGCTACGTGGTCATCGACGAACTCCATGCGTGGCGCGGCGCGGGCGGGTCGCACACAGCCAACCTGATGCGTCGGCTTTGGCGTATTTGCCGGCACTACGGGTCCAAGCCGCAGGTGCTGGCGAGCTCCGCGACGATCGCCAACGCCCGCGAGCACGCCGAGACGATCTGCCACCTGCCGTTTCGGCTGATTGCCGAGGATGGCTCGCCGTCGGGCGGCAAGGTCATCTATTTCTGGCAGCCGCCGCTGATGGGCAACGACCAGCGCAAGATGGTCACGTCGGAGATGGCGCTGTTGGTGCCGTATCTGCTGGAGAAGCGCTACCGCACCATTGCGTTTTGCCGGTCGCGCAAGGAGACGGAGATTGTGCTGAAGGAGTCGCGCGACCGCATGCGGGACGTCGCGGGCCACGACGAGGCGTACCTGCTGGCGGGCTATCGCGGCGGCTACACGCCGGAAGAGCGGCGCAAGGTGGAGAAGCAGCTGACGGACGGCAGGCTGCTCGGCGTGATTTCGACCAACGCGCTGGAGCTGGGCATCGACATCGGCGCGCTGGAGATCGTCGTGCAAGGCGGCTTTCCCGGGACGCGCGCGAGCTTCTGGCAGCAAATCGGTCGCGCGGGGCGGCGCGGCGACGTTTCCTACGCGATCGTGATTTTGGCGGTGTCGCCGTCCGACCAGTACATCGCGCAGAACCCGGATTGGCTGACCGGTCAGGCTGCCGAGCACGCCGTGGTGGATCGCGACAACCTGGCGATCCAGCTGGCGCACGTGCGCGCGGCCGCGGCGGAGTTGCCGTTGACGCTGGATGACGCGGCGGTCTTTCCGGATCTGGGCGAGATCCTGCCGGTGCTGAAGAAGGCGGGCGAGCTGCGCGAGGTGCATGGCGCGTGGCATTGGGCGGGCGGGCCGTTTCCGGCGGGCGAATTCAGCCTGCGCAACATCGATCCGGACCGGTTCAAGGTCGTCAACCGCATCACCGGCAAGACGATTACGGAGATGGACCGGCCGCAGGTCTACCGGGAAGGCCATACCCGCGCGGTGTACCTCCACGACGGCGTCCAGTATCAGGTGGAAACGCTGGATCTGGTGGCGCACGTGGCGACCGTGGTGCCGGTGGAGCAAAACTTCTACACGCAGCCGGACGTGCGCAGCGCGATCGACGTGCTGCTGACTCAGGAGAACAAGGAACTGCTGGCGACGGCGACCGACACGCCGCGCAGTTCCGCCTATTTTGGCGACATCGCGGTGGACGACGCCGTGGTGGGCTACAAGATGCTGGAATTCCACAACCACCAGAACCTCGGCTACGAGTCGCTGCACGAGCCGCTGCGGCTGCACTTGGAGACCGAGGCGCTGTGGATTGCGGTGCCGGAGCCGGTTCTGGCGGTGCTGGGCAAGCAAAAGCAGGACGCGCTGGCGGGTATGGTGCAGGCGGTGCTGGCATGCGCGCGGCTGCGGACGATGGCGGAGCAATCCGACATGCGCGGGTCGAGCTTTCACTACGTCGACGAGCAGACCGGCAAGACGGTGACGGCGCTGGTGTTCTACGACAGCCATCCCGGCGGGCTTGGCTACGCGGCGAAGGCTTTTGACTTTCGCGATGCGGTGTTGGAAGACGCCCGCAACCTGGTGGCGCATTGCCGGTGCAAGAATGGCTGCCCGGCGTGAGTGGGCGATTACACGCGCGATCGCCGGCTGATCCTGTGGGCGCTGCGCAATTTGACGGAGATCACAGCGCCGCCGGAGGGCGCGCGGATGCCGATGCCCGGCGCGCCCGCGCTGGGTCAAGTGCGCGACCCGATCGCGTGGGCGGACCTGCGCGCGCGGTGGCCAGAAGTGGTGACGCGGCTGCAGGACGCCCAGGCTTTTGGCGCGGAGGTGCTGGGCCAGGTGCGCGAGGTCAAGGCGTCAGACGATTTGCTGATCGTGGTCGTCGGGAGCCCGGGGCTGGCGGATTGGCTGGCGATGGAGAGGACCAAGCAGCGGGTGATGAACGCCATTGCGTCGCAAGTGGCGGTGCCGACCCCGTGGCGGCTGAACGTGGAGGTCTCGGCGGAGGATCGCGAAAAGGCGCTGCTGAAGACCATCAAGCTGCACCGGCGACACGACGATTTGACGGGCGACGTCTCGCACAATGAGCGGGAAGGCAACGAAAATCTGGCCAGCGGCTTCATTTCGTCGTCCGATACGGCTGTGCCGCCGGGGACCATCGTGTTGCCCGGGGATTCGTCGATCAACTGACGCGGACCGGCACGGGAGCTACACGGGAGGCGCGGCGATGCGACAAAGTTCAATGCCCGGCGGTCACGGGCTCGTGCTCAGCGGCGGCGGCGCCCGCGGCGCGTACCAAGCCGGCGTCCTCCGCGGCATCGCCGACGTCCTCGGCGATGAAGCCAACCGCGCGCCGTTTCGCGTCCTCACCGGCATCTCCGCCGGCGCCATCAACGCGACGTACGCGGCAGCCGGCGGCGCGGCCTTCGGCACGGCGACCGAAGGCCTATGGGAACTCTGGCGCCAATTGCGCATGGAGCGCGTCATCCGCACGGACTTTGGCACCCTCTCCAGCCTTGGCCTGCGCTGGATGTTCAACCTCGGCATCGGTGGCAGCAGCGGCAACAAGCAGCATTCCACGCACCTGCTCGACGCCTCGCCATTGCGCGATTTCCTGCGCGAACAGATCGACGCCGAGGCGATTCGCCACAACGTCCGCAGCGGCATCCTGCGCGGCGTGGCGGTAACGGCGACGTCCTACGCCAGCGGCACGGCGATCACGTTCTTTGACGCCGCCCCGGACGTCCAGCCGTGGGCCCGCACCGCGCGCATGGGCCAACGGACCGCGCTGGAATTGCACCACGTCCTCGCGTCCGCGGCGATTCCCATCCTGTTTCCGCCCGTGCGCGTCGGCGCGTGCTGGTACGGCGACGGCGGCGTGCGGATGACCGCGCCGTTGAGTCCGGCGATCCACCTGGGCGCTGCCAGCGTGCTGGCGATTGGCGTGCGCTACCAGCGGCCCGACGAGCAGACGCGTGAACTGAATGAAGGCAACACCATGCGCAACGTGACGTTGGCGGACATCGGCGGCACGATGCTCAACGCCGCGTTCCTGGACAGCCTGGAGGCCGACGCTGAACGCATGACGCGCATCAACAGCACCATCGGGCTGCTCAACGACGATCAGAAGCGCCAACAAATGTCGCCGCTCCACGTGCTGCCGGTGCTGATGATCCGGCCGTCGCAGGATCTGGGCGCGCTCGCTGCGGGCCAACTTGCCAACTTCCCGAGCTTCATGCGCCACCTGCTGCGCGGCATTGGCGCCTCCGAGGATGCCGGCAGCGACTTGATGTCGTATCTCTCCTTTGACCCGGCGTACACCGTGCCGCTGCTGGAGCTCGGCCGCGCCGACGCGCATGCCCAGCGCAGCAATATCGAAGCGTTTTTCACCAACTGATCGCTCGGGCAGGACGGGAACATGCTGCGCGACCTGCGACGAAACCTGCGCGACCAGCAGCGGCAACGCGCGGCGACGGTCGATGCGCCGCCGCCGGATGCGCTCGCCCTGTTCGCGCCGCGGCAGCCGGTCGTGGAAGCGGAGACACCGGAGCTGTCGGCCGCGCTGCTGGGCCAGTTGGCGGCCGTGGCGCACACGCATCCGCGCTTGCACGCGAGCCTGATGCGCTTGAATCCGCAACAACTGCGCGCCGTTTTGAGCGACGACGCGGCGGCGCTGGTCCGCGCGCAGGTGGGCAGCGGCAAGACCGCCGTGCTTGTCCACAAGGTGCTGTGGCTGCACCTCGTGCAGGGCGTGCCGATGGAGCGCCTCGCGGTGCTGACGTTTACGCACAAGGCGGCCGGTGAAATTCGCACGCGGATTGAAGCGCTGGCGGCCGAGACGGGCGCACCGCTGCCGCCGCAGGCGTTCTGGCTGACCGGCACGTTCCACGGCGTGGCCCGCGCGCTGCTCCGGCAAGCGCTGCCCATCGATGAGCTGGGGTGGCGGAGCGATTTTTCCGTGCTGGATGAGACCGCGCGGCAGACGCTGTGCCAGAAGCTGATCGCCGAGCACCAGCTGACCATTCGCTACCAGAATCGCCTGCCGCAGCGGTTCGAGGCCCTGCGCCAAGGCAAGGCGCGGATGGGCGCGATGAAGGGCGACGACGACATCGCGGCGCTCGTCGGGTTGCTGACGGCGGCGAAGAAGCAGCAGAACGTGCTGGATTTCTCCGACCTGCTCGACGCAGCGACCTGGCTGCTGCAGGAACACCCGCTGGCGATGCCGCCGCTGTGGCTCGTCGTCGATGAGTTCCAGGATTGCGATCCGCGCGAGCTGGCGTTCATTGAGGCGTTGATGGCGAATCAGCCTGCGCAGCCAGCGCGGTTCTTCGCGGTCGGGGATCCGCATCAGGTCATCTACGCGTGGCGCGGCAGCTCACCGCAGCTGTTTGACGACATCGAGCGGCGCCTGAAGTGCGTGCGGTACGAGTTGCCGGTCAACTACCGCTCGACCCACGAGATCCTCGAAGGCGCGCGGGCGGTGCTGGGCTGGCAGGGCGAGCAGTCGGCGTTGCGCAGCGAGCGCGGCGAGGGCCAGAAGATCGTGGTGCGTCGGCATCACAACGCCCATGTGGAGGGGCTGTATCTGGCGCAGAAGATCCGCAACCTGCAGGAGAGCGGCGCGCCGCTGCGGGAAATCGCCGTGCTGTTCCGGATGCGCCGGCAAGCCCAAGCGATGCACGAGACGCTGACGCGCGCGGGCGTGGCGTGTGTGGAGCCGGCGCGGGCGAGCGTGGACGAGCGTCCGGCGGTGGCGTGGCTGCGCGGCGTCCTGCGGCTGGCGCTGGGTCAGCCGGACGTGGATGCAGCGCGCGCCCTGCTTGTGCATCCGCAGTTCGGCGCGCTGGCCAGCCGGCAGTGGGTCGAGCGCAGTTTCCAGACCTTTGCCGCCAAGAAGAAGCTGAGCGCAATGCCCGCGGTGTTGGCGTTCCTCCAGCAGAAGTCGGCGATGCGCGACCGGATGTACGCGGCGCAGCAACTGCAGCGCTGGCTGGACCTGCCGGCGTGGCTGGCGGAACAGCCGCAGGAAGGCCTGGACGCGCAGCTGTTTGACCACCTGCAACTGGCCGACCTGCTGCGGCCGACGTCCGCGCGCCATGAGCACGACGTGGCCGACGCGCGGCGGCTGCTGAATCGGCTGGTGCAGTGGCAGATTGCCCACGGGCAGACCGGCTTGGAAGGCTGGCGCGGCGCGCTGGATTTGCTGGCGATGGGCGGGCTCACGGCGCTGGGCGAGACGGCGGACCCGGCGCTGGACGCGGTGGCGCTCCTGACGTTGCACGCCGCCAAGGGTCTCGAATTCCGCCATGTGTTCATCAGCGGCTGCAATCAAGGCGTGATTCCGCTGCAGGCGGCCTGGGGTGACGCGGACGTGGAGGCGGAGGAACGGCGGCTGCTTTTCGTGGGCCTGACGCGCGCCAAGGATTCCGTGGAGTTGAGCTATCACAACCAGCCGGCACACCCGCAAGCCGCGCCGGTCGCGAGCCCGTATCTCTACCAGCTGCCGCCGCACACGGTGGATTGGCAGGATCGCGCGGCGCCGGACGACGTCACACCCGTTCTGCCGCGAGCGCCCGAGGCGGCGATGGCGGACCTCCCGTGGCCTGTGGGCCAGCGCGTGCGGCATCCGCGCTATGGCCTGGGCATGGTCAAGACAAGCACAGCGGCGCTTGTGGAAGTGCAGTTCGACAAGCTCGGCGAGCGGTCCTTTGACCGGCTGCTGTGCCCGCTGGTGGCAGCAGAGTAGCGTCGCCAACGCTTGCGGCAAACGGGGCTGCGGCGTACGCTGCGGCACGGAGGCTGGATGCTGTTGCCCATCGGCATGGACGGAAAACGGTCGACGCGCTGGCCAGTGGCGACGCTGACCTTGGCCGTGTTGACGCTGGGAATCTCCGGGTCGGTCGCCTGGCACAACCACCTGACGCGCAACGGCACTTGGTTCGACAACGCCAACGCGTATTGGCACGACCATCCGGATTTGCCGCCTGCGGACGCCTGCGCCGCGTACCTGACGCCGCCGCCCGCTTTCGACCCGAGCGTGCCACGTCCACCTGGCGAGCCGGGCGACACGCGCAAGTTCGCGACGCTATGCCTTGAAGCGCTGAACGAGCGCTCAGCGAACCAGCCGATGTGGCTCGTGCGGCCCGGCAAGGGGATGGTCCAGCTCGGTCTGCTGACGCACGGGCTGGCGTTTCCCAACATGCCGTCCGCGCTGATCGGCTTGCTGCTGCTCGTGCTCGTGCTGGGTTCGTCGCTGGAGCAGCGCTGGGGGCGCGACCGCTTTGCGCTGTTCTGGGCGCTTTCGTCGGTGGTGACGGCCGTCGTCTACAACAAAGCGGCGCTGCCGGGTGCGGAACCGCTGGCAGGCGGCAGTGCAGCGTCAGCCGCGTGTCTGGGCGCGTTCGTTGTGATCTTTGCCAAACAGCGATTTTCGTTCGCGATCTCGGCCACGGCTGACACGTCGACTTTTGCCATCCCGGCGTGGAGCGTGGCGATTCTCTGGCTCGTCGCGCACGTCGCCGTGATCGCGCTCAGCGACGGCCGGACGCCCGCTGATTCGACTGCCGAGCTCGCCGGGTTCGCGGTCGGCATCGCGGTCGGGCTGCTTGCGCGCTTCCAGAACTGGCAGGCTGAACCGCGCGCGGAGGTGCCCAAAGGCCCGGAGCCCAACTGGGTGCAGTCGGCCATCGCGCCGCAACAGCCGCAGGAGGCGCGCCAGACCCAGCCGACCGATGGGGCGCACGCGAGCCACCAGCCACCCGCGCCGATGTTTGGCGATGCGCCGCCCGATACGCACGCAGCGCCGATGCTCGCCACGGACGATTCGCCGCGTTTTGACGATTTTCCGCTTTTTGGCGACTTGCCGCCGGCGCACGCCGCGCCAATGCCGGAGGCCGTGCCCCTGGAGACGAACGGCGGTTGGGCGCGCTTTGCCTCCGACGAGCCTGTGCTGCCGACGATGGTGGCGACTGCGGCTGAGCTGCCCCATCCCACGCCGCTGTCGGTCGCCACGCCTGCGCCGCTCCATCCGACTTCCGCCGCCTTCGCTGACGTGCTGAACGCGATGGCGCCGGAGCCACGGAGCGAGCCGACGTTGAGCTTCAGCCCGACGCGCGTCGAACGTCCGGCCGAGCCGCCGGCAACGCCGTACTGGACGCTCGTGGGCCGCGACAATCAGGGGCTGCTCTTGCACGACGAAGACGGTGTGCCCACGCGGCTGAATCCGCGGCACCTGCTGGCAGTGGCGGTGGGCGTTGTGCAGCAAGTGGATGCGGGCGCGCC
>CAINLT010000054.1 GCA_903850505.1 uncultured Myxococcales bacterium
CGGATGGCCGACGTGGAGGCCCGCGCCCGACGGGTACGGGAACATGTCCAGCACGAACGCCTTCTTCTTGGCGGGATCGGTCGACGTCGCGAACGTCTTGTTGGCGAGCCAGTACGCCTGCCAGCGGGCCTCGATGCCGGTGAAGTCGTAGCGGGGAGGCAGGATTTCAGTGTCGCGCGGCTGGTCGGTCATGGTCATGGTCTGGAGCTCCCAAGGAAGGGCTCGTCTTTTGCCGCGGATAGGCGCGGAAGGCAAGGGGCGCTGCCGGCTTCATCGCGCGTGTGTTTATTTGTCTACTAGCTAAACGTATAGTTCATGTCGCGGCGTTCCGACGACGGGAATCTGCAGCGCGGGGCAGTCCGACAATCTCGCGTCGCCGCTGCAATTATCAATCGCCCGTTCGCACCCCGCGGCAATTCGCTTATACTGCGTGCCCCACGGCCGTCCTGGCCTGCCCGTGAGCCGCCATGTCCTCGACGTTTGAACTCCTTGAGTCCCTTGCCTCCCGCCGCATCCTCGTCCTGGACGGCGCGATGGGCACGATGGTGCAGCGCTACAAGCTTGGCGAGTCCGACTACCGCGGCAAGCGCTTCGCCGGCCATTCGCACGACGTGAAGGGCAACAACGACCTGCTGTGCCTGACGCGGCCGGACATCATCACGGAAATCCACGACCAGTATTTCGCCGCGGGTGCGGACATGGTCGAAACCAATACGTTCGCGGCGACGACGGTGGCGCAAGCCGACTATGCGCTGGAGTCGATTGTCTACGAACTGAACAAGACGGCGGCGCAGCTCGCGAAGGACGTCGCGACGTCGTGGACCAAGAAGACGCCGAACCAGCCGCGCCTCGTGCTGGGCTCGATTGGCCCGATGAACCGCACGCTGTCGCTCTCGCCAGACGTGAACGACCCGGGCTTCCGTACGGTGAATTTTCCGCAGGTGCGCGACGCGTATCAGGAGCAGGTGCGCGGGCTGCTGGACGGCGGCTCGGACATCCTGCTCGTTGAGACGATTTTTGACACGCTGAATTGCAAAGCCGCGCTCGTCGCCATCGAGGACGAATTCCAGCGCCGCGGCAGCCGCGTGCCGCTGATGATCTCCGTCACAATCACGGACAAATCCGGCCGGACGCTGTCGGGGCAGACCGTGGAAGCGTTCTGGATTTCCATCGCCCACAGCAA
Source organism: uncultured Myxococcales bacterium (assembly GCA_903850505.1). Taxonomy (GTDB): domain Bacteria; phylum Myxococcota_A; class UBA9042; order UBA9042; family UBA9042; genus CAIYBN01. The sequence goes on from CAINLT010000054.1 coordinate 1,184, forward strand.
GCCGTTCTCCGTCGGCATCAACTGCGCGCTCGGCGCCCGCGAGATGCGGCCCTTCCTGGAGGAGCTCGCCAACTGCAGCGACACGCGCATCTCGTGCTATCCCAACGCCGGTTTACCCAATGCTTTCGGCGGGTATGACGAGTCGCCCAGCGACACCGGCGGCCACTTGCGCGATTTCGCCCAAGCCGGGCTTGTCGACATCGTCGGCGGCTGCTGCGGCACGACGCCCGACCACATCGCGGCGATCGCCAAGGCGGTCAGCGACGTCAAGCCGCGCCACGTGCAGGTCCAGGTCGCGCTGCCGCCGTACACCCGGCTGTCGGGTCTGGAGCCGCTGGTCATCCGCCCGGAGAGCAACTTCACGATCATCGGCGAGCGCACCAACGTCACGGGATCCAAGCGTTTTGCCGAGCTTGTGAAGGCCGGCGATTACGCGACGGCGGTGGAAGTTGCGGCCGACCAGGTGCGCGGCGGCGCGAACGTGCTGGACGTGAACATGGACGAAGGGATGCTCGACTCCGTGCTGGCGATGAAGACGTTCCTCAACCTGATTGCCGCGGAGCCGGAGATCGCGCGGCTGCCGGTGATGGTCGACAGCTCCAAGTGGAGCGTGCTGGAGCAGGGGCTGCAGTGCCTGCAAGGCAAAGGCATCGTGAATTCGCTGAGTTTGAAGGAGGGCGAGGCGGATTTCC
>CAINLT010000055.1 GCA_903850505.1 uncultured Myxococcales bacterium
GCGCGGCGTCGCGCAAGTCGGCGGCCAGCAACTCCAGCGGAAAACGTTGTTGAACTGCCAGATTGGCGCGTTCCAGCGCTTGCAGCGCGATTTGGACCGCCGCCACGTGCCGCTCCCGACTCAGCGCCACTTGCCCCAGCGCCCCTTCGGCGGACTCCCGCACGGCGCCAACCACCGCCGCCCGCAGCGGCGCAACGTCGCGATCGCGTTGCGCGGACACGCCGATCGCATCGTGCCAATCCGGTTGCTGCAGCCAGGACGGATCCGCGGCCAGATCCGTCTTGTTCAGCACTTTCAGCACGCGTGCGGCCGATCGCGGCGGCGGCAAACCGGAGAACGGCTGCGCGCGGTCTTCCAGCCAGAGCACCACGTCGGCGTGCAGGGCGGCCGTCTCGGCGCGCGCGCGGCCCGCTTGTTCCACCGGATCCTCAGCGTCCCGCAGGCCGGCGGTGTCAACCCACGTCACGAGCACACCTTCAGGTGCCGTCTGGACCTCGACCGTGTCGCGCGTCGTGCCCGGTCGGGCGTCCACCAACGCGCGATCAGCGCCGCACAGCGCGTTGAACAGCGTCGACTTGCCGGCGTTGGGCGCGCCGTACAGCACCACCCGTGCGCCGTGCAGCCGGATACGCCCGGCCACAGCGGTCCCCAGCAACGTCCGCAAGCGGTCGGCGAGCGCTTCCAAACGGCGGGTCAGCGCCGGTCGGTCCACTTCGGCGAGATGCGGCTCGGCCGCGAAGTCGATGCGCGCTTCAATGTCCGCGATGGCGTGCAGGAGCGGCGTGCGCAAATCCGCGAGCGCCCGCGAGAGCACGCCGTCCAGCGCCTGCAATGCCGCAGTCCGCGCCGACTCAGCCCGCGCCGAGATGAGGTCGGCGAGCGCTTCCGCCTGCACCAGGTCGAGCTTGCCGTTCTCATACGCCCGCTGACTGAATTCGCCGGGACGGGCCAGACGCGCGCCCAGATCCACGCACGCAGCGATCAGCCGGTCGACGACCGCCATCGAGCCGTGCACCTGCAACTCCGCGATGTCCTCGCCCGTGAACGACCGTGGCGCGTGGAAACCGACGACGTAGCCGCGATCGATGAGTTCCTCGCCCGCGCGCAAGGCACACAGGCGCATGGTGGCGTGCGGCAGCGCGGGGACCTGCGCGAGCGTCCCGGCGATCGCGAGTGCCTGCGGTCCCGACAGACGCACGACCGCGAGGCCGGCGGGCACGGGCGCGGTGGCGCAGGCAACAATCGTGTCCATCGGTCGCGCTCCTGCCGGCCAAAAAGCAGCAGGGGCGAGTTTGCCACCCGCCCCTGCCAGGAATCTACCTCAAACGGGCTTGCTGATGTCGCTGCGCGTACCGCCAATGCTCAACCGCGCAGTGCCTTGATCTGCGCCGTCAGCTCCGGCACGGCGACGAACGCATCCGCGACCAGGCCGTAATCCGCAACTTTGAAGATCGGCTCGTCGGGATTCTTGTTGATCGCGACGATGACCTTGGAGTTCTTCATGCCGGCCAAGTGCTGCACAGCGCCGGACATCGCGATCGCGAAGTACAGCTGCGGAGCCACCACTTTGCCGGTCTGGCCGATCTGCAGGTCATTGGGCGCGTAGCCGTCGTCAACCGCCGCACGCGTCGCGCCAATCGCCGCGCCGAGCACGTCAGCCAGCGGCTCCGTGACCGCGTAGAAGCGATCCTTCAAGCCGCGACCACCCGCCACGATCGTCGTCGCTTCCGCGAGATCCGGACGCGTCGACTGCACGCCGTCGAACGAGACGAACTTGACGCGCGTCGAAGCGAGCGCCGGATCCGCCGCGAACGCGACAACCGGGCTCTGACCGCCGGTCGCTTCCGCCGCATCAAACGCCGAGGCGCGGACGGAGATGACCTTGTTGGCGGTCGAGATCTTGACGTTGCCGGTCAAGTTGCCGGCCCACATCGGCCGCGCGAACGCGCCGCTGTCGGTCAACGCGATGATGTCGCTGGCCATGCCCGCGCCAAGACGCACGGCCGTACGCGGCAGCACGTCCTTGCCGGTTGTCGTCGCCGGAGCAACGACCATGTCCGCGCCAATCGACTTCGCCAGATCCGCCAGCACCTTGGCCCACGCCGAAGCAATGGGATGCGCCAGATCAGCGTGGTCTGCCAAGTGGACCGCGCCCGCGCCGTAGCCACGCAGCGCTTCCGCCACGCCCGCCACGTTGTGCCCGAGCACCGCGAAATCGTAGCTGCCACCAAACTTCGCGACGTACTGCCGCGCAAAGGCCAACGTGTTGAGCGTCACTTTTTTGAGCGCGCCCTTGTCGTGTTCGGCCAGAATCAGCACCTTGCTCATGATTTGCCTCGTATTCCGTTGGATGGTTGCTTAGATGGCGCGCGCTTCTGAACGCAGCTTCTGGACGAGCTCTTCCACGTCCTTGACGATGACGCCGGCCTTGCGGCCCGACGGCGTCGACAGGCCGACGATCTGCACTTTCGTGTCCGTGTCTTCCAGGTCGAGGTCGTCAATTTCCAGCTCGTCAAACGGCTTCTTCTTGGCCTTCATGATGCCGGCCAGCGAAGCGAAACGCGGCTCATTCAGGCGCAAATCCGCGGTGATCACGCACGGCAGGGACACTTCAAGGGTTTCCAAACCGCCGTCCACTTCGCGCGTGACGATGGCCTTGTTGCCCGAGACTTCCACCTTGGACGCGAACGTCGCCTGCGGCCAGCCCAGGTATTCCGCCAGCAACTGGCCGACCTGATTGGAGTCGCCGTCGATGGCCTGCTTGCCCAACAGCACGATGTCCGGCTTCTCGCGGTGCACAACGCCCTGGTAGATGCGCGCGATGAGGTCCGAGTCGATGCTCGCCTCTTCCGCGCTCACGAGGATGCCGCGATCGATGCCGCGCGCCAACGCGCCCTGACGGATGAACCGCGCAGTCTCGTCGTCGCCGATGCCGATGGCCACCGTTTCCGTGCCTTCATTGGCTTCCGCGATCTGCAACGCGCACTCAATGGCGTTCTCGCAAAAGGGGTTGAGAATGTACTCCACGTCGCCCTCAATCCACTTACCATCCTTGGCGATGGCGAGTTTGGCATTGGGGTCGCTGACGCGCTTGGCAGAGACCAGGATCTTCATGCGGTACTCCTCTGTGTGTCCTAGTATTGGCCGGGTGGCCAGTCGTGAGCCTGTTGTCCGAATCGCGTTTCGTGTTTCAGAATCGCGGTCTTGACCACCGTCTCAGCGAGATGATTTGATCGCGCAAGAGGCGGCGATCCGGGGTGAACAACGCGCCAGTTGCGGCAGCCGATTCCGACGACCGTAGGCGCGCGGCAACCTAGCGACAGCTTCAGGACCTGTCAACGGCTTCCGGCCACGAATCTGTCATGAGAGGCAGATGTGCTCCCGGCGACCGCTAACGCCGTCGGATTCGCCGCCGGGTCGCACGCCCGCACTTGTTGCTAAGGCCTGACCGACTGGGTAGAGTCCCGGCTCCGCAGTGGCCTTCGCCGCCTACGTCGCCCCGCATGCAGACACCGAGCCGCCGCGCCCGCTTTCTGGAGTCCATTGGGCGCTGTCCGTTCCCGGTGGCAGGCATCCTCGCGGCCGTTGGGCTCCTGCACTTCGCAATGCTCGTGCGCGGTTTCACGCATCCCGATGCCGTCCTCCTGGGCGATCGCTCGCCCGGGCGGTTGGCGATGGCGCAACGCTTTCTGGCCAGCCTTTCTGACGGCGGCCTGACCGATGTCCTGACCCACAACGGCGTGCCGGGCGACTACGTCTGGCACGCCATCGCGTTCTGGCTGACCGGCGGTTCGCTGGGCTGGATTGCGATGTTGCAGTGCGCGCTCCTGATGTACGCGCTGCACGAGCTGTGGAAGATGGCTGAAGCGCTCGGCGCGACCGATTCACAGCGCTGGATTGCCCTTGCCGCCTATGCGGCCATCCCGGTCGACATCGCTGCGCCGCACGTGCTCAACAGCGAGGCTTGGTTCACGCCGCTCCTGATGATCGGCACGCGTCGGCTGCTGGACCTCTGCGCCGGGCGCGCGTCCATGCGTTCGGCGATGGTGGGCGGCATGTGCCTCGGTCTGGGGTTGCTGACGCGTCCGGAGATCCTGCCGTGGCTGGCGGTGGCGGCCCTGGCGGTCAGCATCGCGGCGGTGTGGGGACCACTGTGGGCGTCGCGGCGGCGGGTCCTGGCGTGGCTGGCGATGCTGGCCGTCCTGCCGGCGCTGTGGATCGGCTACCAGGGCGCGCAGACCGGCGTGTATGGTTTGGGTCGGTCAGGCGCGGATACGGCGACGACAATCGCGTTGCGGACCAGTGAAGTACAGAGCTATGCGCCGCAGGTGAAAGTGACTGGCGATCCCGGGCGCATGGCAACGCTCGTGTCGGCGGCGGCGCAGGCCCCGCTGACGGCCGGGCGCATCGTGGCGGGGCATATGGCCAAGACGGTATTCATGCCGGAGAATTTGGACATTCCCGCCTATTTTGGTCTGTTCCAGCGCACCGGCGTGCGGGCGACCCTGGTGGAGAGCCAGGGCCTGTTGGGCGCCATGCAGTCGGTCTTTGCTGAAATGCCGGCGCTCGTCTCCTGGCTGATGGCAGAGATCGCGCTGTTCGCGCTGTGGTGGGTGGTTGTGCTCGCGGGCGTGTGGCGCGTGCTGAAGGCGCGCCAGACTGAGCCGATTGGCACGCTGCTCCTCCTCGCGTTGCCGGCGCTCTGCGTGCTGGAGCGGGTCGTCAGCGAGGGCAATTCGCGTAAGCGGTCGGTCGTCGATTTCGCGCTCGCGCTCTTCTTCGCGTTTGGCTGGCCGTGGGCGGTTCAGCGGCTCCGCCAGTGGCGCGGCGCGCGTGCTCCTGACTAGCAATTCACCAGGCTACGGATCGAGGATGGACGGCGTCGGGTCGGCGGGATGGGCATTGCCAATCGCCTGGTGCGCATCCCGATCCAGCTCCTTGGACAGCGCCAGCGCGCCCGCATGCCGCGGCACGCTCGCCAGGAGTTCGTCGACCAGCTGGCGTGTTTCGTCGCGCAGGCCGAGGTTCATGCACGTGGTCGCGAGCGCATACGTGATGTCCGGATAGTCCGGGGCAAAACCGTGGGCGCGGCGGAACGCTTCAAGCGCATCTTCCTGACGATTCAACTGCAACGCGATCCGGCCTTTACTGTACCAGAAGAACGCGGCGTGGCTGGTGTACGCCTGCATGAACGGCCCGCGGGCATTCAGGTAGTTCAGCGCTTCGTCCGGTCGGTTGGCGGCGATGACAGCGTCGATCGCGCCGCGGCACGCCGGCCAGGAATTCGGCAGGTTCTTGCAGACCTCGCGGAACAAGTGGAAGGCCTCGTAGTGCTTGCCGGCGCCTTCCAGCAGCTGCGCTTCCAGTTGGTAGCCGAGCAGCCGCGTGTTCTTGTTGGCCAGCAGGTTGGCGGCGATGCGGCGGGCAGGCTCCAGATTGCCGCGGGCCATGTACAGCTGACCACGCGTCATCTCGATCGCGAAGATCCGGTTGGGCTGGCTCTGTCGCAGCGCCAGCGCCACGCGCTCCACCAATTCCGGATGTTTCTCAACGAGAAAATCGGCAACGCGACCGCTCTGGTCGTCGCCGCGCGGGATCACGTCGACCAGCACTGCCTCAGCAGCGCGCGATTGCATGCACAGCCGCATGGCGCGGCGCACGATGTCGTCGTCTTGATCCAGCAGCCAGCGCAGGTCATCGGCGGCAACCTTGGCCTGACCGAGCTCCAGATGGGCGGCAAAGCGGAACAGGTGCGCATGCGCGCTGCCCGGTCGCAGCTGCACGGCGCGGTCAAAAGCCTTGGCCGCGCGCTCGAACTGGCGCGCGTCAAACAGTTTGCGGCCATACAGGTAAAACGCGTGGTGATCGGCCTTGAAGCGTGCGGCGACGAGCGCCCGCGTCTTTTCGATGCTCTCGCCGTGGAGCACGGCTTCCGTGTTGCGGGTCATCGCGTTCAGCGATTTGGCGAGGAAGCCGCCTGCGACAGCGAGTGCCAGCGCGGCGGCGATGAGTACGCGGCGGAACGTCGGCAGGCGCTGGGCGTCCATGTTCTCGCGGCCGCCACGCGGTCCCAGCGCGCGTTCGCACGCCGTCGAAAGGGCAATGAACGGCAGGAGGCCGCCCATCAACTGCAGGGAGAAGTCGACGAAATTGGCGACGACCATCACGGTCGTGGCGATGATGAAGCCGGGCGCTTGCGGTACATCGGTGCGGCGCCGGACGTGGTCGAGCAGCGCGTAGCCCAGACCGAGCAGGAACAGCAGCCCGGCGATGGCGCCGAAGGAAAAGACGCTGTCGAGGACGATGTTTTCGGCGAAATCAATGCGCTTGTTGCCCCACGCTGGGTCCATGCCCGCGAGTACGGGCAGGCCGCCGGGACCCGCGCCCGTCAGCCACGTCGCGCGTACCAGCGAGGTCGCGCCGAGCTTGCCGCCCTTCATGCCGATCATGTGGGCCATGCTCGCGGCTTTCTGGCTGTCGGACGAGTCCGCGAATTCGTTGTCGATCGCCGGCAACGCGACGATCGCGGCGACGAGCGCGACGGATGCGACAAGGACGGCTGTCCGGATGATGGCGGCGCGCTGGATCTCGCGCTGATCGGTGCGCCGACCTTTGACGAAGCCCGGCCGCATGAACAGGGTCATCGTCATGACGAGGCCCATCGCGATGATGCCGCCGCGCGAGCCCACTTCCAGCACCACGAACGCGAGGATCAGCGCCAGCGTGCCGAACACGGTCTGCCAGCGCGGGTTGATCGCCAACCGCATGCGGCTCAGGCCCATCGCGATGCCGAGGTTGAGGAGCGCGGCTTCCTGGTTGGGATTGACGAAACAGAGGTGGCTGAGCTGAATCGAGAGGCCGCCGGGGATGAAATCCGTCAGCGGCGCCGTGTACGCGCAGATCCAGGCGAGGCCGCTGGTCACTGCCGCGCCGAGGACGATGTTGCTTGTCCAGTGGATCGCGCGCCGGCCGTCGTGTCCGGAGAGCGCGACGCTGCCGAGCAAGGCGAGGAGGGCGCCCAGCAGATAAACCGCGCCCTGCAACGCCGCGTCGCCAGGCGCCAACGCCAACGGCAAGAATGCCTCCGGCGGCAGTCCCAGCGCGGCGTTGCCAAGGTCGGAAATCTCCACGGCCTTGGGCTGCAGAAAAGCCACGACCGCGTGCGGCAAAGGCAGCAGTTGCAGCGCGACGAGGCCGCCGAGCCCGAGCCACAGCAGCCCCAGGAGCAAACGCGGCGGCTTGTTGGGCACCGCAATCGCCGCCGCCGGCAGCGCTGCGGCCATCAGGACCCAGACGGCCATGACAGCCGTCCACGACACGCCGCCGCTGTTCAACGCCGCGACGAGAATGGCCAGCGACAAGAGCGCACGGAGCACCATGCGTGCGGCGTGGCGACTCTTGCGCGACTCGTCCCGGTCAAGCTTGACGCGTTCGCGGATACGGGCTGGCGGCGACGGCGGTGGGGCGGGCGATTCAGTCAAGCGTTCAGGCTCCGGATGCGGGTCGGGCGCATGTGCGCGCGTCAGGACAGGCGCGATCGCCTAGGCGGGAACCTTGGCCCAGTCCTTGAGGAACTGCTCGTTGCCGCGATCCGTCAACGGATGGTTGAACAGCATGTCCAGCACGTTGAACGGCACCGTGCACACGTCCGCACCCAGCTTGGCGGCTTTCAGCACATGGACCGGATTGCGCACGGACGCCACCAGGACCTGCGTCTTGTAGCCGTAGTTCCGGTAGATCTGGACGATGTCCGCGATGAGCGCCATGCCGTCCTCGCTGATGTCGTCCAGACGGCCGACGAACGGCGAAATGTACGTGGCGCCCGCCTTGGCGGCGAGCAGCGCCTGATTGGCCGAGAAGCACAGCGTGACGTTGGTCTTGATGCCCTTGTCCGACAGCGCCTTGCATACCGCGATGCCTTCACGCGTCAGCGGCAGCTTCACAACGACCTGCGGCCCTTCCGCCGCCAGTTCCAGGCCCTGGGCGAGCATGCCGTCAAAGTCCATCTTCGTGCATTCGAGCGACACGGGGCCTTTGACCAGATCGAGGATCTCGCGCTTCACGTCGTCAAACCGCCGACCGGTCTTCGCGACGAGCGACGGATTGGTCGTGACGCCATCCAGGATGCCCCACGCGAGGGCTTTCTTGATCTCTTCAATGTGGGCGGTATCGACAAAAAACTTCACAGGGCCTCCAGTCAGAATCGGGCGCGACGGCTTTGGATGCCTGTCGTGCCGGTTGGGATCAACAGCTTGCTACGATTTGTGCACAAAGAACCACGCAGCGAGGGCGCCGACAGCGAGCGCGGCGAGGCCACCCAGGATCAGCGGCAGGCGGCTCTTTCCGTTCCGCGCGACCGTCGTCCTGGACTGGGACACCGGGTCGCCGAGCGTTTCCAGGCGATCCGCCAGCGCCGACAGGCCCGCGTCCGCCGCCAGATCGTCCAGCGGCGCACCCGAGAGGCGATCGAGCAGGGAAGTAACGTCGACTTTCGACACCGACGGCGAGGTCAAGTCGCTCGGCCGCAGCGGCACCTGGCCCAGCGTGGCGTCCAGCTTGCCCACGCGCATCTGCTCCTGCATTTCCGCGCGCAACAGCGTCGCCACGTCCAGCAACTGGACCTCGGACTGCTCCTCCAGACTGTGCAGGAAGCCCGCGAGATCGGCCTGCGTCACGCGCAGGTTGTGCTTGAACAGGTAGGTCGCCAGCTCCTGTTCCAGCTCGCGCGCCGACTGGAAACGCCGCTTGGGATTCTTGGTGAGCGCCCGCAGCACCACGGCGTCGAGTTCTGCGTCCACGTCGCGGCGCAGCGTCGAGGGCTTGGGCACTTCGCCCGCCTTGACGAGATCGACAGTCTCCAGATCCGTCTTGCCGGCGAACAGCTTGCGGGCGCACAGCAGCTCCCACAGGATGATCCCGGCGGAATAGATGTCCGCGCGCGGATCGGCCGACTTGCCGTCGACCACTTCTGGCGACAAGTAGCTGAACTTGCCCTTGACCACGCCGGCGTCGGAAATCTGCACGTTGGACGCCGCGCGCGCCAGGCCAAAGTCCGTCAGCTTGACTTCACCCTGCTTGGACACCAGCACGTTCGGCGGTGAAACATCGCGGTGGACGATGCCCAGCGACTTGCCATCCGGACCGGCTTTTTCGTGCGCATAGGCCAACGCGCGTGCGAGCTCAGCGATGAGGAAGCAGGCGATCGGGATGGGAATCGGCCGACCCTGATCCAGCGCGCGTTGCATCATCCGCCGCAGGTTGCCGCCGTCGACGTACTCCATGGCGATGAAGTAGGTGTCGTCGACCTGGCCGATGTCGTAAATCTGCACGACGTTCGCCTGATTCAGCGACATCGAGAGGCGCGCCTCATCCAGGAACATCGTGACGAACTTCTGATCGCGACAGAGGGACGGCAGGATCCGCTTGATCGCCACTGGCTTCTCAAAGCCTTCGATGGAAATCGCCACGCCGCGATAGATTTCCGCCATGCCGCCGGCGTCAATCTTGTCGATGATGCGATAGCGTTGATGGACGGAAGCCATGACCAACCGACGGGCAGAACGGCCCGGCTGGAGTATGCCGCGACGAGGCAGGGTTGGGAAGTGCAGCCGCGAACGACTGATCCTTTGGCGGCTGGTCGGCAACCAACTTGAGGGGCGACGTGTGCGCGCCACTTTGTCTTGACCCGGAAACGCGCCGCGCGCAACCTGCGCGTCCGGCCACCGGGCACACCGCCCGCTCTGGGCTGCGCGGAGGTCACCGGTACGATGCAAGCTGCAGTCTCTCCGCTCCACGCCCGCGCGCCAGTCAAGGCGGGTCCCAACTTCGGACTCATCGCCATTATCCTGCTCGCGCTGGCCGTTTGCCTGGCCCTGGCGATCGCCATCGATCCAACAATCGCCTATCTCGCGGTCGTTGCGATTGCCGGCCCTGCCGTCGCGTATTACGTCGTCTCGCGGCCCAGCGTCGCGGTCGCTGTCGCGCTGGCCAGCCATGCGTGGGCGGTCGAGCTCGCCGGTCCGTACCTGACGCCTTTCAAGATCGCGGGCATCCTCGCCCTTTTCGTCGTGGCGCGCGACGTCGTGCAGAAGCACCGCGTTCATCCTGTGCCCAAGTGGTTCGCCGCCGGCATGGTGGCGCTTCTGCTGCTGGTGGCGACGAGCGAGCTGTTGGCAGAATACGAAGGCTCCATTGCGCCGTTCTTCGAGTTTGGCGGAACGTTGGTCATATTTCTGCTCTTGACCCAGACGATCCTGACATCCGACGACGTCCGGATTTTCTCGCGCGTCTACGCCATCAATCTGCTCCTCACGTTCATCTCCGTCTGGCGCGAGGTCGGCTGGGCTGCGCTCAGCGAGTCCGGCACCCGCGCATCCGGTATTTGCGGCCAGCCCAACGTGCTCGGCAATCACCTGGCGATGTCGCTGCCCTTTGCGCTGGCGCTGCTGATCGACCGCAAAGCGTCGCTGCCGTGGCGGCTTCTGGGGTTATTGGCGGCGCTTGGATCGGCCTATGGCGAATGGGGCGCGGCGTCCCGCGGCGGCACGATCGGCTACCTGTTCGCCCTCTTTGCGTTCGCGCTACTGGCGCCGCGGCGCCCGACGATTCGGGTCACAGCGTTGATCCTCGCAGCGGTTGCCGCGTTGGCGTTTTCGGGGTTTTCGCCCAAGTCCTTCTCGCGCGTGACGGAAACGTTCGACGGCACCACGGATATCGAGACGGCCACGTCCGAGCGGGCGCTTCACGCGCGCATCGGCGCCGACATGTTGCCGCGTCACCCGTTCCTCGGTTTCGGCATTACTGCGTTCGGCTATGAGCGTTCGCGCTATTCCGGCACGCTCGGCGGCGCACTCCACTCGTCGGTGCTGGCCGTCGCCGTTTCGTATGGCGTGCCGGCGCTGGTGCTTTACATCCTGCTGCAGGTGTCAGGCGTCCTCATGGTGATACGCAACCTCGGCGTCGGCTCCTCGCGCATCTACCACGCTGGGCTGGCATCCGCAGCGGTGGCGGCCATCACGTCCGGTTTTTCGGGCACGGAGCTGTTTCGCGCCGAGCAGTGGGGCCTCGTTAGCATGTGTTACATCGTCGCGCTTCGCCATCGACTGAACACCCGGCAGGGTGCTCATGTGCAGTCGGGCGCATGAGTGCCGCGCCAGCCGCCCCCCGCGCGCGCGACGTGGCCAATGACGCGACAAAGGGCATGCTCATCGCGCTCGTCGCGCTTGGCCATTGCGCCGCAGCGCAGCGTGTTTGGCCGTGGCTGCACGCCGGTGGGCTCTACGACTTCCACGTCCTCGCCTTTCTTCTCCTGCCATTCCTGCGGCCGGCGTCCGCGTGCTCGACCCGCGTCTTCGCCGACCGCGCGGTGCGCTACCTCGTGCCGTTCGTCGCTTTTGCCCTGCTGTCCGCCCTCGTCTGGCACGCAACGCTGCATCCGTCCGTGCGCTGGTACGACCTCCCGCTCGCCTTGATTCGCGGCGACGTGAGCGCGCTCGCCCAGGGCGTGGGCTTCACATTTCTCTGGTTCATGCCGTGCCTGCTGTCCCTGACCATCCTGCGCTCGCTGTTCGCCGCGACGCGCCAGCCCGTGCGGGCAATCCTCGTCGCCGCGCTGCTGGTCTTGCACGGCCTGTTGGCGGGGTGTGCCCTGCCGCTGCCGCTCAATCCGCTGCCAGCGCTTTTTGCCCTGCCGCTGGGCTGGGCGGTCGCGGCCCTGGCGCCCTGGCAACGCGGCCGCTGGCTCTTCCTCGCGGTCGCCATCGCGTGCGGCGCGATTGCCGGCATCAGCGGCGACCACATCAACGTCGCCTCACTCAGCCTTCCGGACTGGCGCGCGCCCGACCGCCTTCTCCTGCACGACGTCTACGCCATCGCCGCGACACTCACCGCGGTGCATTTTGGCGGCGTCCTCGCGCGCGTGCCGGGGTTGGCGCAGGTCGGCCGCTACTCACTCGTCATCTACTTGAGTCACCAGTTTGTCCTCAAGTTCATCGAGTTCTGGTCGGTACGCCAGCCGTGGTACGCCGAGTCGACCGGGAAAATCGCCGTGGCAGCAGTGGCGGTGCCGCTGTCGCTGCTGGCGGGCTGGGCGCTCGCGCGGCTGCTGGATCGACCGCAAATTCGGCCCTGGATCCTGCCGCAGACGCTGCGCGATTGGCCGGTGACCGCGCGCCTCGTGCGTCCGAGGCTTGACCCGGCGCAGTAGGCGGCGCGGATCGCGTGACAGAAGTCCGACAAAATAGCCCCGCCTACACCGATCTGCGCCTTGCCGTCGCGCGCTGCGGGCAGTAGGGTAGCCGCCGTGACCGTGCACCGTGCGATTCCCCCCGCACCGGCCTGCCGGTCCATCAGGGACGTGCGGAATGGCGTTCGCCTACAGCCGGATTGGCCTTCGGATTGCCATACCCGCAGTCGTCGTCGCGCTTGGCTTGGTCGGCGCGCTCTTCTACGTCCAGCGCCGCGATGCCGCCCAGCAGGGCACGGAGACGCTCGACGTCTACGCCGATCTCGTCAACCGCATTGTGCTCAGCGATTTGCGCGAGGCGATGCTCGCCAAGGATCGGCCGCGCATCCAGCGGGAATTGACGCGGTTCTCCGGCATGCAGCCGATCAAGTCGCTGCGGATCGTCGACAAGGAAGGCAAGGTCGCGTTCGCCACGGATCCGGCGGTGCTCGGCACGACCATGCAGAAGTCAGACCCGAGCTGTGTGTCGTGTCACCAGCCCGGCATCGCGCCCCAACGCCGCGCGCGGGCTCTGCGCTTTGAGTCGGCGGGCGGTGAACACATCTACCGCGCCGTGCAGCCGATTCTGCTGGACGAAGCCTGCCTCCACTGCCACGACCAGCCGGAAGGATCGGCGATCGGCGTGCTGCTCATTGATCTCGACGACGACGCGCTGACCGGTGCGCAGCAGGCCAATAGCCGCCGCACCATCTGGGCGGGCGTGCTCGCGACGCTGGCGCTGCTGGTTCTGCTCGCGGCGTTGCTCGGTCGCAACGTCGTGTTCCGGCTGCGGCACCTGCGGCATCTGCTGGATTTGCTGCGGACCGGCGCGCGGGCGACCGTTCTCTCCGTCGGCGCGGCCGATGAAATTGACGATGTGACGCGCGCCGTTCAGGCCCTGACGCTGGACTTGGATGGTCGCGTTGGCCTGGAGCGGGCCAATCGGCGGCTTGCGGGCGTGCTGGAGCGTCAGGCGGGACCGGTGCTGCTGATCGACGCCCGCGGTTGGATTGTCGCCGCCAATCGCGTGGCAATTGGCCGTTTTGCCCAGAGCGGGTCTTCCCTGGCCGGTTGCTGGGCGCTGCAGATTCCTGGCGTGACCGCGGAGCAGTTGGCCATTGCCCGCGATCTTGGCTGGGCGCTGCCCGATGGCGAGACCGACGGCCCGGCGCTCATGGCCTTGACGGACCCGGCGGGCGAGCGATCGGCCGTGCTCGCGCTGTGGATGGCCCCGGAGAACGCGCAGCTGCAAATCGACTATGTGCCGTTGGCGCCGGCCAATGAGAACACGGCGTGGCAATTGTACGGCACCGTGCTGGCGGAGTCGGTCGTGCCGGCGCCGCAGGGTGGTTCGACGGTCCTGCGCTTTGACGCGCGGCTCGGTCGGGTGCGGCGGTTGGCGGCTGATGTCGCGGCCATGGGCCGGGAAGCGCACGATGAACGGGAAGACGTCGACCTCAAGTCGCTGGCGCTCATCTTGCTGTGGGACCTGCGGCGGGAATCGCCATCCGTGCGCTGGCACACGCTGCAGGAGACGACGGCGCAGACCTACGGCGCGCGCTACCAACTCCGGGAACTGATGCAGCGCCTCGCCCGCGCCGCCGCCGAACAAGCGGGTGCGGAAGGCCATGTGGTGCTTTTTGCCCATGAGACGGCTGGTACAGTCTTCCTGGCGGCATGGGCAAGTCGGCCAGGCGGGCAAGTGGTGCTCGATCCCGCGGATGCACCAGCCCTCGCGCGCGCAGTCGCCGTTGCCCACGGTGGCGGCGTGGAGGTTGATCCTGCGTTTGATCTCTCTGAAACACCTGGCTTTTCGGCGCTGAAGCTGCCCTGCGAGCCCGTGGGTACCTTGTACGTCGCGGAGCTGGCGTTGCACGCCGCAGCGCGCACTTTCAACCGGACATAGCATGAACCTACCACACGACCCTGGTAGTTTGACGCCATGCCGAAATGGCATGAATGCGCCCCGCGAATTGGCCTTTTTGGTGAATGTTGACGTTGCCTGCACCGCGGTACCTTGTTGACAGGGAATCCGCTTGAAGGCGCCTGCCAAGTGCGGCGCCCCGGCGCTCCCGGGAGGTACACGATGGATGGCTCACACTTCAACCACCGCCTCTGCGAAACGGCCAACCACTCCCGGTTGTAGCCGCGCCCCTGAATTGGCTTGCGCCACGTGCGCTGGAGGACTCCTCCCATGACCCGCTTCGATTCCTTTCTCGAACGGCTCGCCCGCTCCAAAGACCAGAGCCTTGCTGGTCAACCCAATTGGCAGCGACGCGCGCGGCTCATCGCCCGCATCAGCCTTCGGTTCTTTTGGGTCTATCTGGCCCTGCTCGCGTTCGCCACCGTCTGGGTCGCTTCGGCGGGCATGGACGTGTATCACCGCACGGAGATGCCGCAGTTCTGCAACAGTTGCCATGAGATGGGCCACAATTTCAACACGTGGGAAGGCTCGCGGCACGGCTCGATCCGCTGCATCGATTGCCACGCGAAGCCGGGCGTCTCTGGCTACGTGCAGGCGAAGCTTGCCGGCGTTGCGCAGTTGTACACGCACCTGACGGCCAAGACGATCAAGGACATCCATCTGGAGAAGCGCCACGAGGACATCGTCAGCGAGAACTGCGTGCGCTGCCACGCGGAGACTGCGCGCGCTGCGGACCGGCACAATCGCGTGATGGCGCACAAGCGGCACGCGGAGCTTGGTCTGGCGTGCGTGACGTGTCACTCGGGCGCGGTCGCGCACCCGACGGCGGCCGAGGCGAAGGATCCGCTGGCCGGCATCGTGGAGACGAAGAAGTGCTTTGAATGCCATGACGGCAAGCACTCGGAGGGCACACCGCCCGCAGCCGCGAAGGTTGCGTTTGCCGCACAGGACAAGGCGTCCTGCCAGAAATGCCACCCTGATTCCGCGTTTGGCAAAGAGCACGGCGGCGGAACGGAGTGCCTGGACTGCCATGAAGTCAAGAAGGGCCAGTCGCACTACCAGATGGACAAGCAGAACCAGGGCGCAATCTGTGCGAAATGCCACGATCCGCCGGAGGACCTGAAGTCCAAGCACAAGCCGTTTGTCCAGAACAAGTGCGGTGAATGCCACAAGGTGATGGCGCCGGCCTACCTCTTCCGCTTCGGTCCCAAGCCGGATGAGGCCTTCTGCCTGCGCTGCCACGACGACGTCGCGGGCGCCCTGGCGATGCCAAACGCGACGACGCTCACGCAGTTCGCCAACGGCAAGGAAGATCGCCATCGCCAGCACGCTGACGACATCGGTCGGTCGCCCGGCTTCTGCCTGAAGTGTCACGCTGGCCACGGCTCCACCGCGGATCGCGCGATGGTGCACCTGAAGTCCGACGACAAGGACGCCAAGCCGGGCGTCTTTGCCACCACGCCGACCGGCGGCAGTTGCACTGGTGCCTGCCACGACGACGAAACGAAGCAGTACGACCGCACGGGCAAGAAGCCTGAAGTCGCGGCCCCTGCTGCCACCACGGGTACGGAGGAATAGCCATGATTCGCCGCCGATTCCTCATCTACTTCCTGATTCTCTCCGCCATCACCATCGTCGCGACGGTGGCCTTCGAGAGCTGGTCCTTCCGCCGCGCCATCAACCACTCGCTCGACCAGAACCTGCTGTTTGCACGCAGCGTGGCGCGCGTGGTCGGCGGCTTGGTGGAGTCCGAGAAGGACCAGCTGACGCGGTTGCTGGACGCCGCCGCCAAGCCGGATCTCGACAAGAAAGCGCTGGCCGCGGAACTTGCCGCGGTGCGCGCGGACACGCTGGACCAGGATGGCGTGGCGCTGTTTGACCAGACGCGCCAGCTCATCGCCGCCGATGCGAGTCCCGCGGGGCTGCCGCCCGAGGACGTTCTGCTGACGCTGCTGCGCCGCGCGGAGAAGTCCAAGGCACCCGTCGCGACGGACCTGTGGAAAGGCCTCGACAAGCATCCGCGCATCGCGATCGCCCAAGGGCGGACCACAGGCGAGGGCGCTGACAAGAAGTGGCGCGCCGCCGTCGTCTACCTGCGACTGGACGCGCCGAATTTCCAGCGCGTCTTCAGCTACTTTCTGGTGAACGACCAGTCGCGCTTGCAGCTGCTCGATTCGACCGGCATGGCGCTGTTTTCGACGCAGGCCGATGAACGGTACGTGTCTGCGGTCCACGGCACGTACTTTACGGACAAGGTGCGGCTGGGCGGTGAAGCGCAGATGCAGTGCCATTCGTGCCACAAGAAAGGCCAGAAGGAAGCGGCGCACGGTGAAGAGGCGCGCGAAAACGAGATCATGACGGTCGCGCCCGTGCCGGGGACGGAATGGACGGTGACGGTGCGCGAAGGCACGCTGCGGCTGTACGCGCCGATGGTGGAGACGGTTTATGCCTCGACGGCGCTCGTTTGCCTCATCTTTGGCTGCTTTGTCGGCTTCTACCTGCTGCTCTCCCGCCGCGTGCTGCGGCCGATGCGGCAACTCACGGAAACCGCCAAGGCGCTGGCGCTGGAACACGGCGCATCGGTGAGCGGCAACGACGAGTTCAGCCAGTTGGCGCATTCCTTTGAGGCGATGCGCGCCCGGCCTGGGGCGTCAACTCCGGCGAAACCGGATGCGCCGCCAACGCCGCGGGCGACGCAGCCCGTGCAACCGCTCTTGGACATTCGCCAGAACCTGAAAGGATTGGCGGAAGACGTGGCGGCGAGCAAAGCGGTGAGCTGCGTGCTGCTGCACCTGCGCGGCGGTCCGCTGGGCGGCGATTTCTTCAGCGCGCACGGGATCACGCTGCGGGCGGAGGGCGCGATGGGCGAACTGCTGGAATCGATCGCGGCGGGGCGCGTGCAGGTGCCGGTTGGCGACCTGGAAGCGCGCGGCGTGGCGATTGAGGATGGCCACCACACCAAGCTGTTCTTTGTCGAGCGCATCAACGTCCGCGACACGCTGCAAGGCGAGCTGTGGATCGGCGTGCCTGAGGCCAGCGAGTCGGTGAGCCGGCTGATCGGGCCGACGATGACCGTCATCGGCGGTCAGGTGCAGTCGCTTGTGGAGCGCAGCCTGCTCTACGAACAACTGCGGCTGGAGCAGGAGCACAAGAACCGGATGCTGCGGCACCTGTTTGAAGCTGAGGCGGAAGAGCGCAAGCACATCGCCCGGGAAATCCACGACGAGACGTCCCAGGAGCTGACCGCGTTGGCGCTGCAGTTGGAGACCGTGCCGACCGACGGCCTGCCGGAAGTCGAGGCGCAGCTGGAGAAGGCCAAGCTGCTGGTCAAGCGCATCCTGGACGGCATCAACCGGCTGGTGCGGCGGCTGCGGCCGGCCGTGCTGGACGACATGGGGCTTGTCGAGGCGGTGCGGGCGACGGGCCAGAACATCCTGACGTCCGCGGGGCTGAAGTTCTCGTTGGACGTCGTCGGCGGGGACATCACGGTGCCCAAGGACATCGAGAACACGGTCTACCGCGTGTTCCAGGAGGCGGCGACCAACATCGTGCGCCACGCCCAAGCCAAGCGCGTGACGATGCGGCTGCACATCGAGGGCGGTCACAACGGCCAAGTGGGCCGCCTGATGGGCTGGATCGAGGACGACGGCAAGGGCATGGACCCGGCGCTGCTCACGACGACCGCGCCGCGACCGCGCTGGGGCTTGTTGGGGATGCGCGAACGCATTGTCCAAATGGGTGGTACAGTTGAGTTTGAGACGTCACCCGGCGGCGGCCTGCGCATCGTCTTTGACGTCCCGTTTCACGCGTAACGGAGGGCAAGATGGCCTGGCAGCCGAAAGTCATTCTGGCAGACGACCACACGCTGGTGCGCGAAGGGATTCGCGGCCTGCTTGAGGCACGCATGCCGGAGGCGCTCATCGTCGCGGAAGCAGCGACGGGCCGGGAGACCTTGCGCGAGTGCGCCCGTCATCAGCCCGACCTGCTGCTGTTGGACATCTCCATGCCGGATCTGAGCGGCCTGGACGTGCTGGCGGAGTTGCACACAGTCAGTCCGCACACGAAGGTGGCGATTGTCTCGCAGTACACCGATCGCGCCTACGTGATCCGCGCGCTCAAGCTGGGCGCCAAGGGCTACCTGCCCAAGGGCGTGATGGCGCGCGAACTGGTCGCGGCGCTGCGCAGCGTGCTGGAAGGGCGGACGTGGCTGGATCCGTCGGTGGCGGATCTGGTCGTCGAAGCCGCGCTGCATCCTGAGACGGCGCCGGAAGATCAGGAGCTGTCTGGCCTGTCGCCGCGCGAGCGCGAGGTGCTGACGTTGATCGCTGAAGGGCGGACCGGTCCGGAGATCGCCAAGATCCTTGGCATCTCGGCGCACACCGCCAATCGCCATCGCGCCAACCTGATGGAGAAGCTGCACCTCCACAACAAGACCGATCTGGTCAAGCTGGCGCTGCGGCTCAACGTCGTCCAGTCGTAACGCCATCTGGACAACGCCCACCGCGGCGGGCACTCTCCGGCGCGGAAACGGGTGGTGTCGATGCGCTGGTTGCTCCTGCTGATTGGGTTTCTCCTGCCGACTTCGGCACTGGGTCAGGGCGATCCGCTCGGCCATTCCGACCGCACAGCCAGCCTCTACCGCGACGTCCTGCGCCTGAGTGCGGAAGGCGAACCGCTGGTGCCGCTCTCCGTGCTCGGCAACCTGGACAAGCTGGAAATGTCGGCGTCCGGCGGGCTGCGGATCCTGGGGACCGGCGACGGCCAGGTGGAATTCCGCGTGCAGGGGACGGTCGACGTTCAGGCGCTGGAGGCCAAGCCCGCGGTGCTGCAGCATTACGTGGTGTTGGCGCAGGCGCCGGACTGGGACTTTGACGTCCTGCGGCAGAAGCGTGCGCTGTGGAAAGAGCGCGGTTTGGCCATCAAGACGGTGACGAGCGGCGCGACGTACAGCATCAGAGGCCGCTCTTTTGACACACGCCAGACGCTGCTCTGCCTCGACGCGATTTTTGCCGATCACGCCGCGGCGGAAGCGACCGCACAGGGGCTGGAACAGCAATTCGGCGAGGATCTGCAGACCCATGCGATGGTCGGACAGCCGCCGAGCGCGACGCTGGTGGCCAGGAGCGGGTCGGGTGAGGCGCGCGCGTCCGACGTGCTGTGGTTCGAGGCAGTGGGCAAAGGGATGCTGCACGTTGTCGGCACGCGCAAGGGCCAGCGGATTGAGCGCGAGTTGCCGGGGCGCGTCTACGTTGTGCCGAGCAATGACCACGGGTTGGAGCTCGTCAGCGAAGCGGCGCTGGAGCAAATCCTGGAAGGCGTCGTGGCGTCGGAGATTTTCCACTCGGCGCCGGAAGCGACCCTGCGGGCCCAGGCGATCGCGGCGCGTACGGATATGCTGGCCAAGGTGGGCACGCGCCATGCGACCGATCCGTTTGCGATCTGCTCCGAGGTTCATTGCCAGGCTTACACGGGCGCGGGCAAGGTCAGCGCGCGCATCGCGCAGGCGGTGCGGGACACGAGCGGGCTGGTCATGGTCAACAGTGAAGGTCGGCTCATCGACGCGTACTACCACGCGGTGTCGGGCGGCCACACGGAGAACAACGACCTGGTGTGGCCGGGCCGGCCGCAGGAAGCGTTGCGCGGCGTGCCGGATCTGACGCCGGGCGGCAAGGATCCGCTGGCGGCGGGCGCGACGGACGAGACGGTCGCGGCGCTGCTGGCTGGCAAGGATGAGAGCTGGGCGGCGGCGTCCGGTTTGAACGGCGAGGCCTGCCGATGGCGCACGGAGAAGAGCGCGGCGGACATCCGCGACAGCGCGCAGCTCGCCAAGTCCGTCAAGGAGATCCGTGTCACGCAGCGCGGCGTCTCGGGCCGCGCCATTGAAATCGAGCTGACGCTGGCTGACGGCCGCAAGAAGAAGCTGGCCGGCGAGCTGCACATCCGCAAGGCGCTGGGCGGCTCGGCGGGGCCAAAAGGGCTGCGGTCGTCGCTGTTCCTCGTCAAGCCCGGGCAGCTGGGCGCCGACGGCGTGCCGCAGAGTTGGATCTTTACCGGCGCGGGCTTTGGCCACGGCGTGGGCATGGACCAGACGGGCGCGTTTGGCCGCGCCAAGGCTGGCCAGGATTTCCGGCAAATTCTGCAGGCGTACTACAAGGCCGTGAAGATCGAGAAGGTGTACTAACCATGCCGACCTATTTCCGA
The DNA here is from genome assembly GCA_903850505.1 of uncultured Myxococcales bacterium. GTDB lineage: Bacteria > Myxococcota_A > UBA9042 > UBA9042 > UBA9042 > CAIYBN01. Next base: position 20,349 of record CAINLT010000055.1, read on the forward strand.
TACCAAACTCTCCGAGTGAGACCTGTTGCATTTCGGACTGGGACCGCGAGCGTTCACTTCCGGTGGCACGCGGCGGATCGGGAAGCTTCGATCTCGAACTTCGGTTGGAGCGTATAGAGATGGCCGGTTCCAGCCTGGGTCAAAGCTTTGTCGTGACGACGTTTGGCGAATCGCATGGCCCGGCTGTTGGCTGCGTCGTCGATGGCTGCCCGGCTGGCGTCCCGCTGGACGTGGAGGACATTGCCCACGCACTCGCGCGCCGGCGCCCCGGCCAAAACACGCTGACCAGCCCGCGCCGTGAGCTGGACCAGCCGCGCATCGTCTCGGGCGTCTATCTGGGCCGCACGCTCGGAACGCCGATCACGATTCTTGTGGAAAACACCAACGCACGCGCCAAGGACTATGAGGCGTGGCACGACCAGTTCCGCCCCGGCCATGCGGATTTCACATGGCATGCGCGTTTTGGCCACCGCGATCCGCGTGGCGGCGGGCGGTCGAGCGCCCGTGAGACGGTCGGTCGCGTCGCTGCGGGCGCGGTGGCCGAGGCGCTGTTGGCGGCGCTGGCGTTGCGCGATAACCGGCCCCTGCCGCGGATCGTTGCGTGGACCCAGCAGATCGGCGGGATCGCCACGGAGATCGGGACGCCGCTGGATCGCGCCCAAGTGGATGCCAGCCCGGTGCGCTGCCCGGATGCGTCGGCGAGCGCGCAGATGGTCGCGGCGATTGAAGCGGCCCAGAAGGACCGCGACAGCCTTGGCGGCGTTGTGCGCTGCGTCGTGACGGACTTGCCGGCGGGTCTGGGCGATCCGGTCTTTGACAAGCTCACAGGCTTGCTGGCGCACGCGCTCGCGTCCCTGCCGGCCGTGCGCGGCGTGCTGTTTGGCGACGGGATGGCGGCGGTCAGCATGCGCGGCAGCCAGCACAACGATCCCTTCACGCGGCTTCCGGACGGGCGGATCGCCACGACGACCAACCACCACGGCGGCGTGCTCGGTGGCATTTCGACGGGCATGCCCCTGCGGCTGGACGTGCTCTTCAAGCCGGTCGCGACGATTCCCCAGCCGCAGCAGGCGATCAGCGCAGAAGGGCCGCCGGGGCCGCTGTCCGTCACCGGCCGTCACGATCCGTGCGTCGTGCCGCGCGCGGTGCCCATTGTTGAGGCGGCCATCGCCGTGGTGCTCGCGGACCTGTCGCTGCGCGTGGGGCGAATCTAAACATGCTGACCTATGTCCAACACCACTTCTTCCAGTCAGACCTGTTGCATTTCGGACTGGATCCGCGAGCGTGCACCTCCGGTGGCACACCGCGGATGGAAGCGGTTTGATCTCGAACTTCGGTCGGAGTGTACAGATGCACAAGACATTGTTGTTGCTCCTGCTGCTCTGCAGTTGCGCGCGGCTGACCGAGCAGGTCACTTTGCGCGCCCAACCGCTTGAGCCGCCGCGGATCGTGCGCGTCCAGCTGGGCGAGCGCATGGGCGTCACGGGCGTGCGCGAGGGCAATATCGTGCGTGCGCAAGTCACCCGACTGCAGCGCTGCGCCGATGTGCAGGAGCAGCGCGCCGAGGGATTTCGCCGCGTGGTGCGGCAGCCTGACGGGAAGTCGCTGGTACTGGAATGGGTATTCGGCAGCCTGTTTGCCGCGGGCGGGGCGGGGCTGATCGCGTGGACGGCGGCGTCCCCGGTGGATTTGACCACAAGCGCCGACAACGCGCCGAGCAATTACGCCTATGGCGCGGCCATCGCGGCGCTGGGCGTTGGCCTGCTGGCAGGTGCGATTTACGACCAGTCGCTCGTCGGGACGCACGAGGAGTCGCTGGGCGAACGGACGCTGCGCAAGGAAGGCCCGGAGCTGGTATGCGGCCAGGCGGCGGCGACCGGCGGCCAAGTGCGCCTGAC
>CAINLT010000056.1 GCA_903850505.1 uncultured Myxococcales bacterium
AAATCGCGTCGACGGACTGCCCGTTGCGTCGCTGAGCCACGCCTTCCAAGTCCCGCCCAACGCCTTGCTGGCCGCGGCGCTCTGGCATTGGCTGTCCGCGCCGGTCAAGCCGCTGAGCGCGCCGGTGAACGTGCCGCTTGTGACAAAGACGCGGCGCACGGCTTGGCAGGTGTCCGCGGCCGTCCAGGTACACGCGCCGCTGGCGCTGTCGCACGCGTCCACGGTGCAGACGTTGGCGTCACTGCACGTCTTGACCGACCCGCCACCGCAGATGCCGCTTGCGCACGTCTTGCTGACGCTGCACGGGTCGCCGCCCTGGCAGGTCGCACCATTGGCGAGGTTGCTGGTGCCGCACATGCCGGTCGCGGGGTCACACGTGTCCGTGGTGCAGTCGTTGCCGTCGCCGCAGAGGACGGCCGTGGGCGCGTGCTTGCGGATGCGGTTGTTGCTGGCGTCGCCGACCAGAATGGTGCCGTCGCTCAGCGCCCAGACGCCATACGGGCTGGAGAACAGCGCGGCGGTCGCGACGCCGTCCTTGAAGCCGCCGCCCGTGGCGCTGAACGGCGTGCTGACAGTGCCGCCGGCGCTGAGCTTGCGGATGCGGTGCGTCCCGTGGTCGACCGTCCACAGGTTGCCGCTGGCGTCAAAGGCGATCTGGCCCAGCTGGTTGAACGTCGCGGAGAGCGCGGCGCCGTCGGCTTGGCCGATGCTGCCAGAACCGGCGACGGTGCTGACCGTGCCGTCCGGTGTGACCTTGCGGATGCGGTAGTTATTCATGTCCGCGACGTAGACGTTGTGGAATCCGTCGACGGCGACGCCCGACGGCGAGGAGAACTGCGCGATGGTGTTGGCGCCGTCCTTGAAGCCAGCCGTGCCGGTGCCGGCGAGCGTGCTGACGGTGCCGTCCGGCTTGACCTTGCGGATGCGGTGATTGCCGGTGTCCGCGACAAACAGGTTGCCATTGGTGTCCGCGGCGATGGCCTGGGGCGCGTTGAATTGCGCGCTGCCGCCCGCGCCGTCTTTCCAGCCCGCCGTGCCGGTGCCCACGGGCGAACTGACAAAGCCGCCGGTGATTTCCCGCAGCTTGTTGTTGCCGGTGTCCGCGACCCAGACGTTGCCGCTGTTGTCGACGGTGACGCCCTGGGGCGACTTGAACGTCGCGCTCACGATGCCGCCGTCGCTGCTGCCGCTCGTGCCGCTGCCGGCGAACGTGGCGACCGTGCCGTCTTTGCCGACGTCGCGAATCTTGTTGTTGCCGGTGTCCGCGACGTAGACGCCGCCCTTGCCGTCGCTCCACATCTGGCGCGGTCCGCTGAAGCTGGCGGCGGCGCCGAGTCCGTCCGCGCTGCCGGTGAGCTGCTGGCCCGCGAGCGTCGCGACGGTCCCGGGTTCAGCCGTGCAGGTGCCGCCGGTGCAGATATCGCCAAGCGTGCAGGCGTTGCCGTCCGAGCAGCTCACGCTGTTGCTGTTGTGGCCGCAGGTCCCGGTGACCGGATCGCAGACGTCGTCGGTGCAGAGGTTGGCGTCATCGCAGTTCTTGCTCGTGGCCGCGCACACGCCCGAGGCGCACACGTCGCCCGTGCTGCACGCGTCGCTGTCCGTGCAAACGGCGCCGTTGGCCGCCGCGGTGAACGTGCAGCCCTTGACGGGGTCGCAGACGTCCACGGTGCACGGGTTGGAGTCATCGCACGCCGTCTGCTGCATGAGCACGAAGCGAATGCGGTTGTTGCCGGTATCCGCGATCACGACCGCGCCGACCGACGAGATCACGAGCGATTGCGGCGCGGCGAACTTGGCGACGTCCGAGCCGCCGTCCTGGAATCCGGACGTGCTGCCGAGAACCGTGGCGACCGCGTTGCTGGCGACGTACCGCACGCGGTTGTTGCCCGTGTCGACGACGGCGAGGCCAACGCTGGTGGGCGTGATGAATACGCCAACCGGGTTGCTGAACTTCGCGGTGAGCAGCGCGCCGTCGCCGAAGCCGTTCGTGCTGCCGGCCACTGTGCTGACGACGCCGGCCGATGTGACCATGCGCACCAAGCTGGTGCCGTAGTCCGCGACGAGAATCGCGCCGCCGGTCCCGATGCCGATGCCGTTTGGCGCGCTGAAGCTGGCCGCCGCGCCGGTGCCCGATGCCGAGCCCGCCGTGCCGCTGCCCGCGAGCGTGGTGACGTTGCCGTCGGGGGAGATGCGGCGGATGCGGTTGTTGCCGCGGTCGGCGATGAAGAGCCAGCCACCGGGGCCGATGACGACGCCGTACGGCGAACTGAACGACGCGGCGGCGCCCTTGCCGTCGGCGAAGGCCGCGGTGCCGCTGCCGGCAAATGTGGTGACCGTGCCGTCCGTCGCGCGTTTGCGGATGCGGTGGTTGCCGGTGTCGGCGATCCAGAGCGTGCCGTCGCTGGCGAGCGCGATGCTCTGCGGACTGCTGAAGCTGGCCGGCGTGTCCGTGAACGTGCACGGAACGGTCGTCACTGTGCCGTCCGCCGCGACCTTGCGAATGGCGTTGTTGCCGGTGTCCGCGACCCAGATCGTGCCGCTGCTGTCCTGTGCCAAGCCGCGCGGGCTGCTGAACTGCGCCGCAGCGCCCTTGCCGTCCTTCAAGCCCGCCGTGGCGGATCCCGCAAGCGTGGTGACCTGCGCGACCGATGGCGGCGTGCATACCGCGTTCGCGCACATCTCGCCGGTCGTGCACACCGTGTTGTCATTGCACGCGGTGGTCAGGTTGGTGTGCGTGCACGCGTTGCTCACGCAGGCGTCACTCGTGCAGGCGTTGTTGTCCTCGCACGCGTTCACGCTGCCGGGGATGCAGGCTGCCGCGCTGTCGCACGCGTCCCCACTGGTGCACGCGTTGCCGTCGTCGCACGCCGCGCCGACGACGTTGATGTTCTTGCACTTGCCGGTCGCCATGTCGCAGCTGTCCGTCGTGCACACGAGGCCGTCGTTGCACGAGATCACGACGCCGATGCACAGGCCGGACGTCGCGCACTGATCCGGGCTCGTGCACAAGTTCCCGTCATTGCAGGCGTTGCTGTTGGCGAGGAAGACGCACGTCCCGGTCGCCTTGGCGCAGGAGTCGGTCGTGCACACATTGCCGTCGTCGCAGATCTTGGCGGTTCCGGGCGTGCAGACGCCGGATTTGCACTTGTCGCCAACGGTGCACTCGGAGCTGTCCGCATTGCACAGCGTCGTGTCGGCGACCGCGATGTGATCGCACCCGCCGCTGGCGTTGCAGGAATCCACGGTGCAGACGTTGCTGTCGTCGCAGCTGAACGTCGCGCCGCCGATGCAGCCGCCCTTGGTGCACTGGTCGGGTTTGGTGCAGTTGTTGCCGTCGTTGCACGCGAGCGTGTTGTAGACGTGGACGCAGCCGCCGGTGGAATCGCAGGCGTCGTCCGTACACACGTTCGCATCGTCGCAATTGGTGACGACGAGGCCGGTGCACACGCCGACGACGCAGTATTCGCTCGTCGTGCACGGGTTGGTATCGACGCACGGAATCTTGCCGACGACCGGGATCTCCGTGCAGTTGCCGCTGACAACGTCGCACGTGGGCGTATGGCACTGCGAGGCTTGCGTGCAGACCTTGGGGCTGCCGGCGATGCAGGAACCGCCGTTGCAGGCATCCGGGACGGTGCAGGCGTTGCCGTCACTGCAGGGACCGTTGGCGACTGTGTAGTCGCAGCCCAGGGGCGTGCACGTGTCGGTCGTGCAGACGTTGGCGTCGTCGCACGAGCCTTCGTCAGTCAAGCCGTTGCAGTTGTTGTCGATGCCGTCGCAGTACTCGATTCCATTGCCGGTGGGCACGCAGGCAGGCTGGACGTCGGCATCCGGACCTGTGTCGACGGGGCCGGTGTCGACGGGACCCGTGTCGACAGGACCTGTGTCAACGGGACCGGTGTCGACGGGACCGGTGTCATCGGGACCGAGATCATCCGCGACCAAGTCGGGCGGCACGTCCGGGACGTCGGGAACATCCGGCACGTCCGCAATGTCCTCGATGTCCGGGACATCGGGCAGATCGGGCAGATCGGGCACGTCGGCGATGTCAACGAGATCGGGCACGTCCGGCACATCGGGCACATCGGGCACATCGGGCACATCGGGCACATCGGGCACGTCCGCCACATCGACAACGTCGACGAGGTCCGGCACATCGGGCACATCCGGCACCAGCGGCACGTCAACAACATCCGGCAGGTCGATCACGTCGACGATGTCGGGCACGTCGGCGATCCCCAGATCGGCAACGGGCACATCGGGCGGCCCCAGATCGGGCTGGACGTCAGGCAAATCGACGTCAGGCGCGGACACATCGGGCACATCGGGCAGATCGGGAACGTCAGGCAGAACGGGAACGTCAGGGAGCAGCGGCAAGTCCAACTTCAGCGCATCGGTCTCGCCGTCGGTCTCGGCATCGGGCGATTGCGCGTCCGTCTGCGCGTCGACCACCGCGTCCGCATCCTCCGCCGCGTCGAGCTCGGCGTCCGACCCATCGGGCAGGTCGGCTGCGTCGGTCAGGGCGTCGTCGATCGCGTCGGCGTCAGGCACGGCGGCATCCAGCGTGTCCGGGGCAACCGTGTCGCCCGGCGTTCCGTCGCCCGGACCACTGCCCAGATCGCCGGCATCCGCCAGGCCGACGTCGCCGCCCGCGTCTTCGCTGGCGTCAGCAGCGCTTCCTTTGGCCGGATCGACCGCGGCGCCGCATGCGCCAAGCAGGAGCAGAAACAGGAGAATTGCCAAACGATTCATCTTCCCGCCCCGCATCCGCTGCACACAACTCGAATACTTCGCTGGAGTACCGTTTTGACGGTGCCGATGCAAGCCGAATCACGCCACTTTCCACTTTGCCCGGTTGCCGTCAGACTGCGTCCATGGCTGAACCGCTTCCCAAACTGGACAAGAGCCTCTGGCGCACGGCCCGCGGCGAGCGCTGTGAACTCCACGTCTGCGGCGGCGCGTGCTGCGTCAACGGGATCTGGGT
>CAINLT010000057.1 GCA_903850505.1 uncultured Myxococcales bacterium
ACCGCCACCGTGACCGCCGCCTTCACCGTGACCGCCGCCTTCACCGCGACCGCCGCCTTGTCCGCCCCCGTGGCCACGTCCGCCGCCGTCGCCGCTTCGCGTTGTCGGGATGACCACTGGCGCCGATCGCACCCGCACGTCCTGCTGCTGGACCCGAGCGCCCGGCATCGCTCCGCGCTGCATTTGCATCGGCTGGGGCGCACGACGCTCCTCCCAACCGCGCGGCGGCATCGAACGCGCGTGTTCGGGCGCCTGCCAGCCGCGGTAGTGTCCAGGCTCTGAGTAGCGGATGGGCCGGGGCACGAACTGCTCGTTCACCACGCCCCAGCCACCCTGCCGGCCATGCGAGCGGTACCAGTAGCCATGGCTGCGTGCCCAATACCAGCCGCCGTTGTAGAACACCTCCTCGTCGCTGTTCGGCAGCACCCAGACGCCGGGACTGACGTAGACGAGCGGCCCGCCGACGTTGATCTGCAACGCGGGAATCGGCAGCCCCACCTGCACGTTGACTTGGGCTTGGGCCAACGCCGGAAACGCCAGCAGGCCGCAAACGATAGTGGAAACGGCAATTTTGCCAACGACGCGAACGGAAGACATGAGAACCTCCTGAAATAAGGGCGGCGCGCGTACTACGGCGCGGGCTGGGTCACGGTGGCCTGCTCCAGCGCGATGTGCGTCTGGGCCAGGATCCGGCCGTTCATGGTGGCACCGGTCTGCAACGTCACGGCGGTCTTGCTGATCAGGATGCCCTCAAAGTGGCTGTTCGCGCCCAGCGTCGCGCCGCCCGCGATTTGCCAGAAAATGTTCTTGGCCTGCGCCCCGCCCGCGAGCACGACGTGTTGGCCGGCCGCCTCGGACAGATCGCCCGTGGTCTGCAGGATCCAGACGTCGTCCGCGCCGCCGGAGAACGTCACGTCGGTTGGAATGGTCAGCGTGCTGGTCCATTTGTAGAGGCCCGGCGCGAGCGTCAGGCCACCGATGGCGCCGCTGCCGAGCTCAAGAAAGTCCGGCCCAGGACGGCCAGCCGCGTCAACATAGGCGCCTTCCAGATTGCTGATGGCGGTGGTGAGGTTGGCGGGCGTCGGGACGGCGTAGTTGGCAGCGTAGATCTTGCCGGTGACCTGCGGCGAAGTCGAAAAGACGTTGCTGGCGTCCGCGACAAGTGAGAATCCGGTCAGGTAGGTGGCAGCCGCCGGGCTGACGCCCATGTCCCCGACAATCACGGAGCCGGGAACGCTGGAGATACCCGACTTGGAGAGGACGGCGAAGTTGCCGGCAGTGCCGAGAAAGACCGGCGGCGGGCCCTTGGCGTTGCTGGTGCCGGTCGTGAACGTCCAGACGTACGGCGCGGCCAACGGATTGCCGGCCAGGTCCATGGCGCCGACGGTCACGGTGACGGTGAACGCCGCGTTGATCGCCAACGTCGCGGCGGGTGTAAAGACCGCGGTGGTGCCGGACGAGCCGTAGACCACGCTGCCGGGAATCACGACCGTGCCCTGCTTGACGCTCCAAGTCGTCGCGTTGAGCGTCAGCGGATCCATCGCCTCGCTGAACGTCGCGGCGATCTTGGTGTTGATTGTCGCGCCAACCGCGCCGTTGCCTGGCGTTGTGGCGGTGACAGTCGGCGCCGTCGTGTCCGCGTCCGCACCGGTCGTGAAGGTCCAGGTGAAATCTGCGGCAAGCACTTCGCCGGCCACGCCCTTGGCGTCGTGCGTCAGGATCGCTGTGAGCAACGCCGTTGCCGGCAAGTTCTGCCCGGAGGCAAACGTGGCAGTCCGCCCGTCGGGATTGACGGTGACGGTTCCCGCGAGCGCCGCCTCGCCCTGCTTGACCAGGAACGACGTCGCATTCACGGTCAACGGATCGACTGCCGCGCTAAAGGCGACGGCAACCCTGACGTTCGGCGCCACGTCGGATGCGCCATCCGCGGGCGTCGCCGCAGTGACCGTCAAAGCGCTGCTGGTGGCGTCAGCGGAATCCGCCGTGGACGCCGCGCTGCTGCAGCCAGCGAGCGTGAAGGTCAGGAAGGCCGCGTTCAGGCAAACCGCGGCGGCAAGCCAGGGCGCGGACGTGGGCTGCGGGACCTTGAGGTGGATCATCATGCAAAAAACTCCAAATGCCAGCGAGAGTGCTGAAAAAATGCAACGAACTGATGGAACGAGTTGGACGACCCGACGTGGCGACGGTGGCACCGACACATTGATTTTTTGGTGCGCGTCCGCCGCCGAGAGCGGCGACAAAAAGCAGCGCCACGAACGCAAAAAGCTGCCGTGCGGATATCCTAATTCCCCCGTGCGCCAGCCCTTTCAAGGTAAGCCGCCGCCCCGCGCCGACCATGAGATAGTTTGCAGCGAGGATTAGTCAAAACCGAATGGTTCGAGAATGTGCAGATTCCCACGGCCCGTCAGCCCATTGGAATGGGCAGGTCAGTCTCCGTATCCTCTGGGTTCACCATCACTTCGACCACAACGTCAGCCTCGCGCCACTCCTGAATCGCGGCGAGCATGGCTTCAGCGTCGGTCGGCTGTTGCAGCGCGGCCAACTCGGGATCCTCAAGGTCCTTGACCATGGGCAAGTCGCGGCGGAGCTCGGCCAGCAGGTTGATGATTTTCGTCACCTTCTGCTCCGTCAGGAGGTTCACCTGCAAGTCCAGATGCGCGCGGTGTGCCTCCAACTTGCTCATGCGGTTTTGCCGGATCAGCACGACCGTGGAAGTCAGCAACCCGGCGAGGCTGATGAACCCCTGCAACCACGCGTACGGCGGACTGTCCAGAGCGCGGCCATCACGCGTCGCCGCGACGGTATTCAGCCCGACCCAGAGCGGCACGAACAGCAGGATGGAGCCGAGAAACATCGGCCGACCCATCAGGCCGCTGATGTACTCGATGGACCGCTGCGAGCGGTTGATCTTCTGTTCACCGCGCTGGTAGAACGCCAGAATCGTGTCGATATTCTGACCAATCGCGTTGTGTTCCGGCTCCGGAGGGCGATCCTCACGGGTTGGCCGCCCCAAGCGGCGGAAGAAGGAGTTGATCGTGCTGGGCGGCGTCAAATTGGGTCCTCGCGTGAGCGACTGCCAAGAACCGCGCTCGTTTGGCAAGGTAGGTCGACGGGCTCTGCGCGGCAACCGGCGAGGCAGGAGAGGATCCTCCGTACGCCGCGTCGTTACCTCGTCTACCGCGGCCCATGCTTCGCCCACCAAAAGGCCATCGCCATCTCAACGTCGGCCGGCTGCCACGCGACCGCGACCCCACGCGCCGCGCAGGTGTGCTGCCGCCCGCTCGCGTTCAGCGCATTGGCGATCCCGGCCAGCAGCGGAAGGTAGCGCTCCACGTACTCGTCAGCCTCAACTTCCTTGTCGCCGTAGATGGCCCAGCGCGAGGCAGCGTGCGATCCACTGGCCCACTCCCGGTGAAAATCGGTGGCTTCGGTGAGCGGGCCATCTTCATCGTGGACAGCCAGCGAGTTGGTGAAATACGTCGAGTGGCGGTCGCCCGCCGCGCCGGTCGCTGGCGCAATGAACCGATAGATCTTCGTCGCCAACACCAGATCGAGGCCCGGCAACGCGTCGAGTTCGAGCAGCCACTTCTTGACGTTGCGCCCGCCATGCAGTTCCCCAAGCGCCGTCTGCGCACGTTCGCGCTGGTCGCCCGTCCAGCCCGCAATCGCCGCATCCGTGCGTCCGCTGTCCCACTTGGCGATTCTAGCCACAAGCTGATGCAGGGTCGTTGCGTTGAGCGCTGCCATCGCGCGCGCCGCGTCGCTGGTCAAATCGAGCATCCGCTTCTGGCTGTCGCGAGGGGAACCGCGCCACGCGTAAGCGTTGCGGGACTGCACAAGCAGCTCGCCGAGATCGGGGCTGACGACGAGCGCGTTGCCGAGGCTGGAGCGCAGCACAAAGATGCCGTCGCCGAGGGTTTCTGTGGAAGAACTGGGGCTGGACATGGGCTTCCGTGGCGATCTGGGCCTGAAAGGCTGTGAAAGACTTGTGTTCGCAGACTGCCCAAGCGGCGATGTGAACTGGCAAACGCGATGGCTCCGCCGCGGCCCAAACCGTCATTTGGCAACCGGGTGCCCAGTCTGCCCCGTCCTCAAGCGCCGTCAAGCACCAGCAAGCCGGCGTGTCAGCAAGCCGGCGGAGGTGCCCGCGCCACGCGCTCCTCCCGCAGTCCGGGATTTTCCCGCTGCGCGACGTCAACTTGGCGATTGAACGCGTGCGGCAGAACCAGGTGTGTTACCGCGCGGTGCTGGTGCGCGAACAGGAGG
>CAINLT010000058.1 GCA_903850505.1 uncultured Myxococcales bacterium
CGTGTGCGGAATCGCCCAATACGCGGCAAAACCGCGAAAATGGTCGATGCGCAACGCGTCGACGTGCACCAGCGTCCGTCGGAGCCGCGCCGCCCACCAGCGATAGCGATCGCGCGCCATCGCGTTCCAGTCGTAGAGCGGATTGCCCCAGAACTGGCCTTTCTCGGCAAAGTAGTCCGGCGGCACGCCAGCGACTTTCTTGGGCTGCCCGCGGGCGTCCAGCTGAAACAATTCGGGATTGCGCCACGTGTCGACGCTGTCGCCATCCACGTAGATCGGCACGTCGCCGACAATCCGGATCCCGCGATGCGCCGCGTGGTTGCGCACCCATTGCCACTGGCGGTCAAAGAGGTACTGGAGCGCAACGTACCGCTGCACGTCATCGGTCAGCGCGTCGAGCGCGTGGGCGATCGCCTCCGGATCGCGCGTCCGCAGCGGCTTGGGCCAGTGCCACCAGGCAGTGTGACCTTGCTGTTGGCGGATTGCCTGGAACAGCCCCGCGTCCACCGCCCAGTGCTGCTCGTGGTAGTACTTCACGTAGCCAGGCCGCAGGGGATGTTGGCGGTCGTGGATGAGCCGGTCCGCCGCCAGTTGCAGCAGCGGCCCTTTGAACGCCTCCGCCGCGGCGAAATCGGCGCGCGCTTCGGGCACCGTCGGTTCGACAATTTCCTCCTTGCGCAGCAAGCCATCGGCGACCAGCCCGGAGAGCGCGATGAGCCACGTGTTGCCAGAGAACGCCGACGGGCTCGCGTAGGGCGAATGCGCAGCGCCCGGCGGCACCAGAGGCAGGACCTGCCAAACGCTCATCCCCGCCGTGGCGAGCCAATCGAGAAAAGTCGGCACGCCGCCGAGGTCCCCCATGCCGTGCGGGCCGGGCAGGGAGGTCGGATGCAGGAGCACGCCAGCGGCACGCGGAAACAGCGGATTGACCATCTTTGCCTACTCCGGCATGCGCCGCGCCATCGGCACGCGCCGACCGCCGCCAAAAGCCTTGCGGGTCACGCGCAGCACGGGCGCCGCCTGTCGACGCTTGTATTCATTGCGTTCCACGAGCCGCACCACGCGCTCCACGGTCGCCGCATCGTAGCCTTCCGCGACGATCGCCGCCGTGGACCAGTGCTCCACAACGTGACGCTGCAGGATCGCGTCGAGAACCGGGTAGGGCGGCAGGGAGTCGTCGTCCCGCTGATCCGGCGCCAACTCCGCGGACGGCGGCTTGGTCAGCGTGTCCTCAGGAATCACTTCACGTTCCGCGTTGTAGGTCCGCGCCACGTCGTAGACAAGCGTCTTGGGCACGTCGCCGATCACCGCCAGGCCGCCGTTCATGTCGCCGTACAGCGTGCAGTAGCCAACCGCCAGCTCGCTTTTGTTGCCCGTCGTCAGCAGCAGCGCGCCGGTCTTGTTGGAGAGCGCCATCAGCACGGTTCCGCGCGCGCGCGCCTGGAGGTTCTGGTCGGTGATGTCCGCCGGCGTCGCGCCATCGTGGCCAAACTCGTTGCGCAACGCTTCATGAAACGCGTGATAAGGCTGTGAAATCGGAATGATCGGACAACGGATACCGAGGTTGTGTGCCAGCTTCAGCGCGTCCGTCACCGATCCCGCGCTGCTGTACGGCCCAGGCATGGCGACGCCTGAAACCTGCGCCGCGCCCAGCGCCTCGACCGCAAGCGCCGCCGTCAGCGCCGAGTCGATGCCGCCGGACAGGCCCAAAACGACTTTGCGGAATCCACACTTGTTGACGTAGTCGCGCAGACCCAGGACCAGCGCTTGCCGCACATCCTGGGCGACGGCCATCTGGAAGGAATCTGGAATCGGCGACATTATCGGACGTTGTGGCGTCACTGGCGCCGGGAGATCGACAGTCAGGTCCGCTTCCACAAACGCTGGCGCAGACCCCAACATTTGGCCATGGCCATCCACGGCGAAGGATCGACCGTCAAAAACCAGCGAGTCGTTGCCGCCGACAAGATTGCAGTACGCGACCGAAACGCCGTGACGGACCGCAATGGCGCGCACCAGTTCAAGACGCCGCAGCGGCTTGCCCATGTCAATCGGCGACGCGGACAGGTTCACGATGCAATCCGCGCCCGCCGCCACCAGCTCCGCCACCGGATCGACCGGATAACGCGGTTGGCCATTGTCGTCGTGGTGCCAGATGTCTTCGCAGATGGTCACGCCGACGCGGCGACCGGCAATCTCCAGGACCTGCGCAGTCGTGCCGGGCTGAAAATAGCGGTCCTCGTCAAAGACGTCGTACGTCGGCAAGAGCCGCTTGCGAATCGTCGCCAGAAGCTGACCATCCTGCAGGACGAGCGCCGCGTTGATGGCGGGACGCCCGGGCTGGTCGCTCGGCAACGCGACGCCGACAATCAAGGTCAGCCCGCGGGACGCCAAGGCCAACTCAGGGATCGCGTCGCGTCCAGCGTCGAGGACCTCCGGACGTTCCAGCAGGTCAAGCGGCGGATAGCCGGTCACCGCGAGCTCCGGCGTGATCACGAGCGCGGCGCCTTGGACGCGCGCGCGGTCGCAAGCCGCGGTGATGCGCGCGAGGTTGCCGGCGAAGTCGACGATGGTGGTATTGAACTGGGCGAGGCTGACGCGCATGGGACGCTGAAGGTAACATCGACCGAACTTGCGGCCAAGCGCGCGTTGCGCGGGTCGGCTGCGGTCTGGACACCCTGCTCCATTTCCACGCTGTTCGTGGTTTACATAATACCGGCAAGCGGTCCGGCCGCGAATGCTTGGAGCGGCGAACGCGGAGCGTTCAGGACTGCGCGGCAGCTGGCTTGGTTCCTGGTTCAGATCCTGGTTCTTGGTTTACATAATACCTATTATCAGACGTCACACTATGGCGAACACCAGGTCGACCGGACGCGCTTCCGACGGCGCTTCCGAGGCGCAAAAACCGCGCCATCGCGTTTTGACCCCGAGCCTGCAACTTCACACTGAGTTTGCCAACCAGCCCATGGCGCGGCCGAACCAGCGTTCGCATCGGTCCCTGAGTTGCGTTACACTCGACGCCCCTTGGACGGGACCGCCGATGACTTTCGCGTTGCCACAGTCTCACGTTCTGCCACAGCCGCGCGCCTTGCACGGCCGCACGGATTTGCCGCTGGAGTTGGGCGGCGTGCTGCACGGCGTGGCGCTGCACGGGTTTGCCTATGGCCAGCCGCTGGGTGCCGCGCCGGTGTTCGTACTGGCCGGCGGCATCACGGCGAATGCCCAGCCGCTTGGCGACGGTCACAGGCCCGGCTGGTGGCAAGCGCTGGAGGTCTGCAAGCTGCTGCAGCCGGATCGCCACACCATCCTCGCGCCGGGGACGCTGGGCAACGTCAGCGATTGGCCGGCGCTGCGGGAGTTGGATGGCACGGACGCGGTCGAGCTGCCACACCTGACGCCGTTCGATCTGGCTGAAGCGACCGAAGCGTGGCTGCGCCAGAACGACTGTCCAAATGGCATCACATGGATCGGCGCGAGCGTTGGCGGGCTCGTCGGCCTGGCACTGGCATTGCGTCATCCCGAGCGGATCAAGCGTCTGATAACGATCTCCGCTGGACATCAGCCTGACGGTTGGGGTACCGGCGTGCGCCACTTGCAGCGGGAGATCGTCCGCGATGCGCTGCGCACGACTTGGTCCAATCCAGCGCAGCGCAAGATCGGCATCGCGACGGCGATGAAGCGGGCGCGGCAGTTGGGCATGCTCAGCTACCGCGGTCGGGACGAACTCAACACGCGCTTTGGCCGGCTTGAACCCGGCACGGCGCTGCCGCCGATCGCGCGTTATCTGGAGCACAACGGCCAGAAGTTTGCGCAGAACTTCTCCCCTCAGCGCTTCCTGCTGCTCAGCGAGGCGATTGACCGCTTCCACATCGCCGACCAGGCAGACCTGCCCGATGCGCTTCGCCGCTTGCGCTGCGCCGTCACGATCGTTGGCGTGCCATCCGATTTGCTGTTTCCGCTGGCGTTGCAGGCCCGACTGTGCGACCTCCTCCTTGCGGCGAACGTGCCTTGCCAACTGCTGACCCTGGAGTCGACTTTTGGCCACGATGCGTTCCTCGCGGACCAAGTGCGTCTGGCCCAACTGCTTCTGGATGCTATTGTTTTGCCTGAGGAATGAATGACGAAATCAGTGCGTACGGTGCGGCTCGGCCTGATTGGCCTCGGCGTGGTTGGTCAAGGGGTGCTGGAGCTGCTGGTGCGGCAGCGCGCGGACTTGGCGCAGCGTTTTGGCATCGCGCTGGTGCCCGTGGCAGCGTGCGTGCGGGATCCCAAGCGCGATCGCGGGCCGCATGCGGCGGGCCTGGCGCTGGAAAGCGACCCGCTGGCGCTGGTGCAGCGGCCGGACGTCGATATCGTCGTGGAGTTGGCGGGCGGCCTGGCGATGTGGCCGGCGATTGAGATGGCACTGCGGGCGCACAAGCCCGTCGTGACGGCGAACAAGGCGCTTATTGCCGCGAAGCTGGGCGAACTCGTCAGTTTGTCACAGGAAACGGGGACGCCGGTGCATTGCGAGGGTGCCGTCGCGGCGGCGCTGCCGATCCTGCGGTCCTTGGGACGGCGCGTGGATCGCATCACGCAGGTGCAGGCGATTCTGAACGGAACGAGCAATTTTGTCCTCACGCGCATGGAACAGGACGAGATGCCGCTGGACAAGGCGGTGGCGCTTGCGCAGCAGAAAGGCTTCGCGGAGGCGGACCCGTCGGCGGACATTGACGGCCACGACGCCGCGGCGAAGCTGTCGATCCTGGCGCACCGCGCGCTCGGCATTTGGTCAAAGCCAGGGACGTTTCCGGTGCGCGGCATTCGCGATCTGACGCCCGCGGATTTTGACCTCGCGGAGGCCATGGGCCATCGCATCCGCCACATTGCCCACGCCGAGGAACGGCCGGACGGTTCGGCGGAGCTGGCGGTGGAGCCGATGCTGCTGCCGGACTGGCACCTGCTGGCGAGCGTTGAGGAAGAATACAACGCGGTATACCTGACGTGCGAATCCGCGGGTGACCTCAGCTTCTTTGGCAAAGGTGCGGGCGGCTTGCCGACGGCGACGGCGGTGGTCGGCGATCTTGTCGACGTGGCGCTGGGCACGCCGACCTGGTGGCCGACGCCGAATGCGCAACCGCTTTCCGATCCGGATCTGCGA
>CAINLT010000059.1 GCA_903850505.1 uncultured Myxococcales bacterium
CAGCTGGTTGGGCAGGAACGCCCACGCCGGGCCGAAATTCTCGACCGCGATGTCCGTGCCCGACCGCCAGCCATCACAATACTCCAGCGTCGGCACGGGCGGCGCACCGACGGCAACCAGCCGCATCCCGTGCTTGTCGGCGACGTCGCGGATGATTTGCAGCGCGGCGCGGTAGGACTGCACGGGCGTGGACTTGCCGTCAAAGCGCGGCGCCTCGTAGAGACCGGCAAACAGGAAGTCGATCTTCAGGATCTCGCAGCCCCAGGTCGCCAGCTGCTCGATGACGCCCTTCAGGTGCGCCGCGGCGTCCGGGTTGGTCACGTCCAGAATCTTCATCGAGCCGTTCTTCAGGTGCAGGTACGCCACGCCCGGCAGGAACCAGTCGGGGTGCTGCTTGACGAGCGGCAGGTTGGCCGAGACGAGGAACGGCGCCAGCCACACGCCGAAGTGCCAGCCCTGGGCTTTGACGTCCTTGGCCAAGCCATCGATGCCGCTGGGGAATTTGCTGTTGGGCGTCCAGTCGCCCCAGGCGGTCTCCCAGGCATCGTCGAGGACCAGCCACTGGCCGGCTGGCGCAGGTACGGGCGCGAGCGCGGTCTTGGCCAGCGCAAAGTTGGCGCGCGCGGCTTTTTCGTCGGTCGAGTCCCAGAATTCGTACCAGGAGTTCCAGCCGAGGAGGTTGGGGAGCGGCTTGCGGTCCGGCTTCAGCGCTTGAATGAGCCCGCCGAGGCCGTCGAGCGCGATCGTCCACTCTTCACCGTCCAGACGCACGCCGGCGGCTGAGACCAAACTGGGGCCAGTACCGCCACTCGCCAAGCGGAGATGCGTGTGGTTCTTTTCCCCTGCGGTCTGCCACGCTTGCGCCCACGCCTTTGCAGCCGCCGGCCGCGTAACTCCGGCGGCGAACTGGAACTCCGCGTCCGAAGCACCAACGGCCGTGTACCACCACGACAGCGCCGCACCATCGCGGATCGTCTCCGCATCGCCGAACGCCGCCAGCGCGGCTTCGCTGTCAGCTTCGGATGGCTCAGGCCCCAGAGCGAGCGCGCCGGACTGCGACCACGACTGAAAACCATTCGAGACCCACGCCTTGGCGCCAACCATGACGAGGTCCACCTCGACGCCCAGCGCTTCGACTGTCGCCGCCGTTCCCATCTCGACCCATGGGCGAACCGCGAAGTCGTGCGAATCCAGGTGAACGGTGTTGCCGTTGCCGGCAGGACACGTCAGGGCCGTTCCGTCAACAGTGCAAGCCCCGTCCCGGCCTGCTCCGTGCCAAACACCGGCAATGCGAACGGCTGGCAGACAGAAGGCATCCTCCTGGTTTCCACCCATCGCAAAATGAATTCCCGCTGCGGAGAACGTCGTCTCAAATGGGGAACCTTGGTTGTATGCCTGTTGCCCCCACCCGCACGAGGCCGCCGTCGATGCGAGCATCGCCCAAATCAGTCGCTTCATGCCGGGTCTCCGTCAGGACCTAATGCCCCGCAAACAGCGTCTCAACGAACAGCTCCGCGTCAAAATCGCGCAGGTCCTGCATCTTCTCACCCACGCCGACCAATTGCACCGGGATCTTCAGCGTTTCCGCGATCGCCAGCACCACGCCGCCCTTGGCGGTACCGTCGAGCTTGGTCAGCGCGATCGCTGAGACCGGCACGCTCTCGCGGAACTGCTCGGCCTGCTTCACGGCGTTCTGGCCCATCGTCGCGTCCAGCACCAGGAGCAC
Organism: uncultured Myxococcales bacterium; assembly: GCA_903850505.1. Classification (GTDB taxonomy): domain Bacteria; phylum Myxococcota_A; class UBA9042; order UBA9042; family UBA9042; genus CAIYBN01. The sequence goes on from CAINLT010000059.1 coordinate 1,727, forward strand.
CTCGTGCGGCGCGCCGGGCAGCGCTTTGTCGGCGACGCGCGCGCACTTTTGCAGCTCGGCCATCAGCCCGGCGTTGGTGTGCAGGCGACCCGCGGTGTCGACGATCACGAGGTCAAAGCCTTCCGCCTTGGCGCGCTCGATCGCCGCGAAGCAGACGCTCGCCGGGTCCTGGTTGTCCTTGCCGCGGTGGATCGGAACGCCGGCGCGGTCGCACCACACTTCCAGTTGGTCGACGGCCGCCGCGCGGAACGTGTCGCCTGCGGCCACCAGCACTTTGCGGCCCTCGGCGGCATAGCGGTGCGCCAGCTTGCCAATCGTCGTCGTCTTGCCCGAGCCGTTCACGCCCACGACCATCAGCACCGCCGGACCATTGGCCACGCGCAGCTTCATCGGCTCCGTGCCCGCCGCCCGCAGCGTCTCCAGCGACCGCTGCCGCAGCGCCTGCCACACATGCGAAGCGTCGCTCAGCTCCTTGCGCGACGACGCCTCGCGGATCGCCGCCAGCAGCGTCTGCGTCGCCTTGACGCCCAGATCGGCGCGGTACAGCACCTCTTCCACTTCGGCCAGCACCGCTTCGTCGATCTGCTTGGCCGCGAACAGTTTGCCCAGCCGCGCGATGAAGCCTTCCGAGCGCGTCTTGTCCAGGCCGGTCTGCAGGAACGCCCGCTCGCCGTCCTTGTGCGACTTGCGCACGCCGACCGCTTCCGCCGCCGCTGCCGCTTGCGCCATCGCGTTCTCGGCGGCTTCCTGGATCAGCTCGTCGGCCGTCAGCTTGCGCGCCTTCCCGTCCGCGCCAATCCGCAGCGTCGCCTTGGCACCGGCGCGATCGTGGCGATCGTGCTCGGCCGTCTCCACGCCCGGGGCAAGGCGCTTTTCCTCGGCTTTGGGCAGACGGGAAGTCGGCTTGCGCAGCAGGACGAACGCGACGATCGCGACCAAAGCGAGCACGACGCCGGCGAGGATCAGACCGTTGGAGTCGGCCATCGGCGCGGTCGCGGCGAAGAGGGGCTGGAACAGAGGCGAAGTCATGGGCGCTCCCGGCGTTGGGCGCGACAAGTTAGTCGCGATGGGGCGCGGATTCAAGTTCGCGGGGTGACTGGGGAGGATACCCGCCCTGATAGAGGGTGGGCACCGAGGGTGGGCACCCCCATGTTCGCATCCCGGCGACTTTTGCCGCGGCGCGGCGAAAATTGTCACACGCGGCGAACCGGCCAGCGGCGCCGGGTCCTACGTTGCGAACACGTGCTTCCGGGTCGCCACCGCGCGCACTTCCTGACCCACTGCGAAATCCTGTGCCGCGGACGGCTCCAGCGCCGCGATCAGCGGTTGCCCCGTATGCAGTTGCAGGTCCACACGCACGCGCGGTCCCGTGCGGTGGATGCGCTCGATGCGCGCGGGCCAGCCGTCGTCGCCCGCCGCGTGCAGCACGACGTCGCGGTGGCGCACGCCCAGCGTCGCCAGCCCCAGACCTTCGAGCCACTGGACGTGACCGAGAAAGTCCAACACAAACGGGCTATTCGGCTCGTCGTAGATCTGGTCTGGCGTGCCGACCTGCTCGATCCGGCCGCGGTGAAACACGGCGACGCGGTCAGCCAGCTCAAACGCCTCGTCCTGATCGTGCGTCACAAAGACGGTCGTCGTACCCAGCTCCTCGTGCAGCCGCCGCAGCCAACCGCGCAGCTCGTGACGCACCTTGGCGTCCAGCGCCGAGAACGGCTCGTCCAGCAGCAGCACGCGCGGGCGCGCCGCCAGGGCCCGCGCCAAGGCCACCCGCTGCCGCTGCCCGCCCGACAGCTCCGCTGGCCGCCGGTGCGCCAGACCGCCCAACTGCACCAGATGCAGCAGCTCGTCCACGCGCGCGCGGACCTCCGCGTCTGGTCGTTTGCGCACGCGCAAGGCAAACGCGATGTTCTCAAACACGTCCAGGTGCGGAAAGAGCGCGAAGTGCTGGAACACGAGGCCGACGTTCCGGTCGCGCGCGCCCAGGGAAGTCAGGTCGTGGCCATCCTCCTGCACGGTCCCCACGTCAGGCAGCTCCAGTCCGGCAAGCACGCGCAGCAGCGTCGTTTTGCCTGAACCGGACGGCCCCAGCAGCGCCAGCAACTCGCCTTTGCCGATGCTCAGCGTCACGTCGTCCAGGGCGCGGAAAGAGCCGAAGTTCTTGCTGATTCCCAGTATCTCAATCGACATCATCAACTCCGGCTAATGGCCCGTTTCCGGCGTGTGCAGGCGCCGCAGCAGCAGCGTGGCCACGCCGACGAGCAGCAGCAGCGACGCGGCGGCAAAAGCAGCCTGAAAATGGTACTCGTTGTGCAGGATCTCGACGTGGAGCGGCAGCGTGTCCGTCTGGCCCCGGATGTGACCGGAAACGACCGACACGGCGCCGAATTCGCCCAGGGCGCGCGCCAGGCACAGGAGCACGCCGTACGCCAGCGCGCCGCGCATGCGCGGAAAGGAGACGCGCCAAAAGACCTGCCAGCCGGACGCACCAAGCGTGCGCGCGGCCAATTCCGCGTCATCGCCTTGGGATTCCAGGAGCGGCAGCAGCTCGCGGGCGACCATGGGCAGCGTGACAAAGGCGGTCGCGAGCACGATGCCCGGCACGGCGAAGATGATCTGGATGTCGTGTTCCTGCAGCCACGCGCCAAACCAGCCTTGCGCACCAAAGAGCAACACAAAGACCAGACCAGCGACGACGGGCGACACCGACAGCGGCAGATCGAGAAGCGCCAACAACAGCGCGCGCCCCGGAAAACGGAACCGCGCGAGCGCCCATGCTGCGGCGACGCCGAAGACCGCGTTGAGCGGCACGACAAGGGCGGCGATCTTGAGCGAGAGCGCCACCGACGTGCGCGTCTCCTCGTCGCTCACCGCCGCCCACCAGGCGCCGACGCCATCGCCCAGCGCTTCGACAAGCACGATCACGACGGGCGCGAGAACCATCAGCGTGAGCCATGCCATCGCCAGGAATGTCAGCAAGATGCGGACCATCGGGAGCCTCCGTTAGCGCAATGCCGTGCGGCGTCCCGCGTGGAGCGCCTGCAAGAGCGCGAGGATCACCGCCGAAAGGGCGAGCATGATCGTCGCGAGCGCCGTCGCGCCGGCGTAGTCGTACTGCTCCAGACGCGAAACAATCAGGAGCGGCGTGATCTCCGTCTGCATCGGAATGTTGCCGCAGATGAAGATCACGGAGCCGTACTCGCCCACCGCGCGGGCAAACGCGAGCGCGAAGCCGGTCAACAGCGCCGGCCGCAGCGACGGGAGCACGACGCGCCACACGACTTGCGCAGGACTCGCGCCCAGCGACTCGGCGGCCTCCTCAAGCTCCTTCTCCGCGCTTTGCAGCACGGGCTGGAGCGTGCGCACGACGAACGGCAGGCCGATGAAAGTCAGCGCGACAACGACGCCCGGCCACGCGAACGCGACCTTGCCGCCAAACGGTTCGACGAGCCGACCGAGCCAGCCGTCCGGCACCCACAGCGCCGTCAGCGCGATGCCAGCGACGGCGGTGGGCAGCGCGAACGGCAGGTCGACAAGGACGTCCCAGAACGCGTGACCGGGCACTTTGTACCGGCACAGCACCCATGCGATGAGCAGCCCGGCGAACGTGTCCAGCAGCGCCGCGATCAGCGACGCGCCAAAGCTCAGCCTCAGGGACAGCCAGACGCGCTCGCCGGAGACCGCGTCCAGCCAGCCCTGCCAGCCCAGCCCGCCGGCGCGAATCACCAGTGCTGCGAGCGGGATAAGCGCAATCAGGCTCAGCCACGTGAGCGTGATGCCGAGCGACAGCCCAAGACCCGGCAGCGCGACCGGCGCCCGCTTGCGACGCACGATGCCCATGGCGAACCCCATCGGCTACAGCCGCCGCGCCGCGAGCTGATCAAACAGCCCACCGTCGGCGAAGTGCTTGGCCTGCACCGCGTGCCAACCGCCGAACTTCTCAATCGTGAACAGCTCCAGCTTGGGAAACTGCGCGGCGTATTTGGCCGCCGCCACGGGATCGCGCGGCCGGAAGTAGTGCTTGCCGATGACCAACTGCGCTTCCGGCGTGTACAGGAATTGCAGATACGCCTCGGCCGCCGCCTTTGTGCCCTTCTTGGCCACGACGCGATCGATGACGGCGACGGGCGGCTCCGCGAGGATGCTGCGGCTCGGCGCGACGATCTCGATCTTGCCCACGCCCAGCTCTTTGGCGGCGAGCAGCGCCTCGTTCTCCCAGGTCAGCAGCACGTCACCGATCCCGCGCTGCACAAACGTGATCGTCGCCCCGCGCGCGCCCGTGTCCAGGACCGGCACGTTGGCCAGCAGCCGCTTCAGGTAATCCTTGGCCTTGTCCTCGGAGCCATACGCCTGCAGCGCCCAGCCCCACGCCGCCAGATAGTTCCACCGCGCGCCGCCGGACGTCTTGGGGTTGGGCGTAATGACCTGCACGCCCGGCTTGACCAGGTCCGCCCAGTCGTGGATGCCCTTGGGATTGCCCTTGCGGACAAGGAACACGATCGTTGACGTGTACGGCGTGCTGTTGTTGGGCAGGCGCTTCTGCCAGTCCTTGGCCAGGAAGCCCGAGCGTTCCGCAATCGCGTCGATGTCACCGCCCAAGCCGAGCGTCACAACGTCCGCCTGCAGCCCGTCAATCACCGCGCGCGCCTGCTTGCCCGATCCGCCGTGGGACTGCTGAACGGTCAGCGTTTGCCCGGTCTTCTGCTGCCAGCTCTTGGTAAACAGGGTGTTGATGTCCTGGTACAACTCGCGCGTCGGGTCGTAGCTGACGTTCAGGAGCGTGACGTCGGCCGCCGCTGCGGCCTGCGCAGTCCAGAGCGCGAGGAGCGGAACGAGGATGCGGTAGAGTCGAAGTTTCATTAGAAGTTCCTTTGGAATGCAAATCGCAAAAGTAGGAATTATGGGAAACGAAAGACGTGTCAGTAGGCCAACTGGATGCGACCGATGACCGCCTGCTCCGCTTTGCGATCGCCGCTGGCCGCGCCGCCGGAGAAGACCGTGTGCTCGTAGTCGACGAACAGGCGGTAGTGCTCCGAGAAATGCCAGCGGACGCCGCCGGTGAAGCTTGTGGCCTGACGCGCGGACTTGGCGGGATCGGCCCAAGTGGCGTACGTGGCGGAGTCGGCGGCGATCGCGGAGACGCGACCAGCGACTTCGAACGCGCCCCAGCCGTCCGCGCCGATGCGAAACGGCGTGTCGACCTTGGTGCCAGAGAAGTGTGGCTTGCCGCCGAGGACGTACGAGAGCGCGCCCTGCCATGCGCTGGCTTTCCAGTCGCCGCTCGTGCCGGCGCGGCTGACCGGTTCGGTGACGGCGGTGTACTCGCCGAGGAACGCCAGCGGACCGCCGTTCCACCACGCGTGCGCGGTCCACCGCAGTCGTGCGCCGTTGGCGACCGGGTTGGGCAGTGTGATCGCGGCGCCCGAAGCATCCTTGCCTTTCTCGCCGTTGCGGAAGCTGAAGAACGTGTTCTGGCCCGGCGTCTTCCACGACGGCGTCTGCGGCGAAGCGTCCGTGCCGTTCTGGTCACCCCAAGTGACCGCGCCGCCGATCAACAGCGACTTCAGCCAATCGTTCTCCAGCGTCGCGAACGGCTGGGCAAACAGGCGGCCGACGACCTCCTTGGAATCGTTGTTGTCCGTGTCGGTCAGGCTGTTGTCAGGACCGCCGTCAAACGCGCCGACTGACCAACCGATGCGTTTGTCGAACAGGTCGCCAAAGACGAGGATGCCGAGATCGCGGTTTGGCGCGAGCTGCGTCGGGTACGCGCGTTCGACGAACCGCAGGGACGCTGTGCCCTGCCAGCGCTCCAGACCAAATGGCACGGTCATCTTGCCCACGCGCACGGTCACGTGCTCGCCCAGCGCGAGGTCGACCCAAGCGTCCTGGATCGTCGCGACGCCGCCACCAAAATCCGGCGAGAACTGCCATTTCAGGAGCTTGCCGTACGACCCGGAGAAGATCGGGCGGATGGTGCGCGCGGTAAACGTATCGGTCAGCGCCCGCGCGTCGTCATTCAGGAACAGGCGGCCATCGGCCTGAAGCACGCCGTTGAACTGCAGGGTCAGGTCGCCATTGCCGGACTTCAGCACCAGGTCGTCGCCCTTGCTGCCCGTACCCGCATTGCGCGCGGCCGCGACCTCCTCTGCGACCTCCGCGCGCCGTTCCAGGAGCCGCACCTTCTGGTCCAGTGCGTCGACTTTCTCTTCAAGGTTCGCGGGCTTTGGCTCCGCAGTCGGAGCCGCTTCCGTCGGCGCTTGGGCAAACGCGCTGCCCGCGGTCGTCAGCAGGAGCACGGCAATCAGGGTGGATGTCTTCATTATCATTATTCCTATCGCGATAGTATGATTTAGGGAAAAACAAACAGCGGACGTCAGTTGGACGTTCACGCTGGGGGGTTCTGGACGAATTTAGTCGATAAAGTCGAGCTTGGCCGACACTGGACCCTGTTCCGGTCGACAGCGCTCCGATTGGCCTTCAGCCTCGCCTGCCGCCGACGCGTCCACACGCGCAACCAGCTGCGCGAGCGTGGTACCATCGACGATCCGCAAGGTCGCGGCGTGCACATCAGCCATCAGCAGCCGCACGGCGCACGTCGCTTCGTCCACGCATTCCGTGCAGCGGTGATAGGCGGTCTTGGACAGGCACGGCAGCGGCGCCATCGGCCCGGACAGGTTGCGAATCACGTCGCCCAAATGCACCGTCTCCGGCTCAACGCGCAGCTGGTAGCCGCCCGTCGGTCCGCGGCGGCTCGTCAGGATGCCGGAATTGCGCAGCTCGAGCAGGATCGCTTCCAGGAACTTGACGGGAATCGCCTCGGCGGCCGCGATACCCGCAACGGGCACCGGGCCATCGGCCTGATGCCGCGCCAGAAACACCAATGCCTTCAGTGCATAGCGCGACTTCATGGGCAGCATGGCGTTTCGTCCCCAATTCCTATCATCGCGATAGGCTTACTTAGCCTGCACGTCTCCGCGCGCCGTGTCAACCGTCACGGAGCGTTGGGCAGATGACCCGGCACCGGCAAATTCGCCAGCGGACGCTGCAGGAGCCGGGGCAAGAACCCGCGAAACACCTGCTGGTCCCAGAATAGCACTGGTTTTGGCCAGCGAACAGGCAGGTGCGCGGTCGCTGCCACGAGCATCTTTTCGCTGTCGGTCGCGCAGCGCCCCGGCAAGCCGAACAACTCCAACGCGGCGCCCGCCATCACGTTCTGCACCGCGTGCGGGAGGGCAGCCAGCGCTTGGCCCGAATACGCCTCGTCGCTCGGCGGCGGCCAAGCGTCCGGTTCGGGATTGCGCCACACCGTCCAGCCCTTGCCGCGCCAGACAACCGGCAATTTCGGCATCGTCGGCGTCCACGGATGGGCGAGCCCCGGTTCGTCAAACCGCACGATGTAGTCGTAGTAGCGCCCCTGGCGCTGCCAATTGAAGAACTCCAAATCGACAGCGGGCGGCGCCGGCAGCGCCGTCTGGCGATTGACGACGACGGGCTTGGAGCTGGTATCGGCAAACGAGTATGGCACGTAGCCGTGGCGGAACACGGCGTAGTACTCGCCGATATTGAACAGGAACCACCGGCTCGGTCGCCGACCGCGCAGCGTCAGGACGCGCTTGCCCTGCGGAACATGATCGTACGCCTGGCGGATCTCGCCCATCAGCGCGCGGTCCTCGCGGAATTCCCGCAGCGTGGCGATCGGCAGCAGGATCGCGCTCGCCAGCATGAACGCCGCACCCAGCCACACGCGCCAGCGCGTCGACGCGGGCGGGTGCCGCGGGTCCAGCGGCAACGCGCAAATCAGCAGCACCATCGCCACTTCAATCAGGCGGAAATTGACGCCGTAGAGCGCGATCGGCCGACTGAGGTTGCGCGGCATCAGGAAATACTCGACGGCGAGGATCGTCACCGCCCACGCGGCGTAGGAGCTGCCCGACACGCCGTTGCGCGTATTCGACCGCATGGCGCCAACCGGCTTGGGCGTACGCGCCACGCCGATCAGCCAGAGCACGAGCGCCACGAGCCAGAACACCGTCACCAGCTCGCCGGGACGCTCGCGCAGGGACATCGGCGCGTCGGAGCGGTACACGGCGTCGAACATGACGTCCGGAATCTGCCGCAGGTTGGCCAGCGGACCGATGTGCTCGCCGAGGTACACGTTGGACAGCCGCTGGAGAAACGACCCGCCAACGCGGTGAATCGCCGCGTCGGACGTCTTGACGCCTTCCGCGAAGACGAAATAGCGCAGGAACCAGGGCAGCAGCAGCGCCAGCGACGGCAGGAGCATCAGCGAGTCGCGAATCGGCCACCAGATCGCGCGACGCCAGCCCTGACGGCTGGCAAAAGCCAGGGCGATGGTCGGCAGGAGCACCAGCGCGACTGCCCAGAGCAGGTAGTGCGTGACCGCCAACAGGCCGAGGAGACCGGCGAGCAGCAGGCCGCGGTTGCGGGTCGGCGACTGGAGCCAGCGCAGATGCGCGGCGAGGATGAGCAGGAACACGGGGATCGACAGCAGGTAGCTGAAGAAGCCCATGTAGAAATCGCAGTGCAGCATCCAAGGCAGCACGCCGAGCAGGAGCCACGGACTGTGGCCGAGCGTGCGCAGGTACACGTACGCGGACCACGGCAGCGCCGCGACGGTCAAGGTCAGCACGACGCGGTTGGCCTGCTCGACCGTCATGAGATACGCCAGCCAGTCGACGGCCTTGTAGTAGCTGAGATAGGGCACCAGCGCGTGAACTTCTTGATAGTGATGCTGAATCAGCGGCGACCACGACATGTCGTGCATGACGGTCATCAGGTGCAAGTGCGCGGCCATGTCGACGAGCGGCAGCAGATCGCACAGCCAAATCGGCGCGACGCCGAGGACGGTCAGCGCCACGGCCAGAATCAGGAGCAGCGGCTCAGAACGCGGTTTTTCGGGCTTGGCGGGATGCGGCGTCATCAGATTCATGCGGTACGGGCGACCGTTGGGATGCTGAGGATACCCGCAGCGCGCGGCTCGTGTACAATCCGCGGCGGTTTTCGTCTCCAAGGAGTGTCATGGCCGATTCCTATCCCCGCGCAGTCGTCGCAGCCGCCGACGGGCGCATCTTTGAACACCCGACGCTGGCGATGCTCGCGTGGGACGGCGATTGCTGGCGGCAGCCGCAGCCGGAAGAGCTGATCCAACTGCCCAAGGGTTCAGATCTGTTCGTGATGCCCGGCCGGACGCCGTACGCGGTGGACGTCGACAACGACGAGCCGGTGGAAGTGGAAGGCGACGCGGAAACGGGCGTGCTCCAGACCGTCGCGGCGTTCATCGCCCCGGCGTATTTGAAGCTCCTGCACCCGGCGTATGACACCCAGGAGGGCGCGCCGGATCTGACGCTGTACTCCTACGCCGCCGTGGGTTGGCTCAACGGCCATTTCGTCGTGCCGGCGGTGCGCGTCGACGCGGACAAGCGCCAGGATCCGTACCGTTTTGACATCGTGGAAGTCGAATCCGGTGTGCGCAGGCTGCGCGCCGAGCACCCGCTGAATCGGGCGATCGAGCACGTCGAGCACTGCGCGCTTGTCTACCACTGTCGCGCGGCGCAGAACTTCTTCCTCGGTCGTTGGGAAGCGCCGATGCCGGCGGCTTCGCAGTGCAACGCGGCGTGCGTGGGCTGCATCAGCGATCAGTCGGGCTCGACGTTCGTCGCCAACCACGAGCGCATGAAGATTCCATCGCGCGCCGAGGATCTGATCGAGCTGGCTTGCCTGCATCTCGAACGCGTGCCGAACGGCGTCGTGAGCTTTGGCCAGGGCTGCGAAGGCGAGCCGCTGATGCAGCCCAAAGTGCTGGAGGAGACGATCCTGGGCATCCGCGCGCGCACGTCCGCGGGCGTGGTGAACCTGAACAGCAACGCCAGCTTGCCGCGCATCGTCGCGCGCTTGGCGGATGCGGGCCTCGATTCCATCCGCATCAGCTTGAATTCCGCGCAGCCGGAGCTCTATCGCGCCTACTACAAACCGCGCGGCTACGATTTCTCCCACGTCCTGCAGTCCGCCAAGGAGATGTCCCAGCGCGGCAAGTACGTCAGCCTCAACTACTTCGTGTTCGCTGGCGTGTCCGATTCCCCACGCGAGATCGAAGCGCTTTGCCAGTTCATCGAAGAAGGCGGCGTCAATCTCATCCAGTTGCGCAACCTGAACATCGATCCGGAGCTGTACCTCAAGGTGCTGGGCGAAGGCGCGGTCGAAGAGCCCATCGGCGTGCTGGCGATGGTCCACACGCTGCGGCGGCGTCTTCCCCAGCTGCGGTTTGGCTACTTCAACCCGCCCAAGACGAAGTTCGGTCGGCCAGGTCCGCTGCCGGGCGCGGAATTGGCGATGGAGTTGGACGCGTAGCCGCTACTGCCACGGCAGGTTGGCGTACGCGCTCCAGGCCAGCTTCTTCATCCGTTCGGTCAATTCCTGGTACGGAGCATCCTTTTCGGCGACGAGGCCGAAGTTGCTGTCCTCGCCGTCAAATCGCCCTTCCTTGGGCTGATCGGCGTACTTCCCCGCCGCCTTGATCACGGCCCTCGGCAGCAACTGGCTGATGAAGCGCACGCGCATGTTCAGGTGATTCGGGTCAGCGGCGCGCAAGGTGCGGCGCACACCTGCCCCGGTCAAGCACGCGCGCGTCAGGAACCCGCCGTGTCTGTCGGCGACGGATTCCTGACGCGTTCGCACGCCGCGACTACGCCGCCTTGGCCGCCTCGCTCCGACTGCTCAGGAACGTCACCGTCTCCGCGCGGACCTCGTGGTCGTAGCGCTCCGTGCCGTCCTTCGCCTTCCAGTGCGTGTTGTGCAGATGGCCTTCGACGAACACCAGCTTGCCCTTGTCCAGGAACCGCACGCAGTTCTCAGCGTGCTTGCCGAACACCGACACCGAGTGCCACTCCGTGCGCTCCTCCCGGACGCCATCCTTCTTGCTCTGCCACGACGTCGCGACGTTCAGCCGCGTCACGGCGTCGCCCGTCGGCAGCTTGCGCAGCTCCGGTTTGGCGCCCAGACGCCCGATCAACATCACCTTGTTCAAATCTGACATGACTCACTCCTTCCCGGGCTTCTGCTATCCCGGCATTTGCACACTCCTGCTGCCCTACGCCGCGAGGTCTTCCGCCACGCTGGCATCGACCGGCGCATCGCCCAGCAGGCTGACGACGCGTTCGCACAACTCCGGTTTGGCCTTCAGCTCGTTCACCGCCCGATCCCGGCCCTGGCCAATCGCTTCGTCGCCGAGCTTGAAGAACGCGCCGCTGCGCGAGATGACGCCTTCCGCGACCGCAGCGTCGAACACCTCGGCTTCGCGGCAGAAACCCGCGCCGAACACGAGGTCGATTTCGCACTGCCGGAACGGCGGGGCCATCTTGTTCTTGGCGACCTTGATCTTGCAGCGGTTGCCGTAGATCTGGTCGTCGCGCTTGAGCGAGCCGATGCGGCGGACATCCAGGCGAACGGACGCGTAGAATTTCAGCGCGTTGCCGCCGGTCGTGGTTTCCGGGCTGCCCATCATCACGCCGATCTTCATGCGGATCTGGTTGATGAAGATGAGCGTCGTCCCGGTCTGGTGCGCCAAACTCGCCAACTTGCGCATCGCCCGGCTCATCAGCCGCGCTTGCAGGCCCACGTGGTTGTCGCCCATCTCGCCGTCCAACTCGGCTTTCGGCGTCAGCGCCGCGACCGAGTCCACGACAACGACGCCGACCTGGCCGGAACGCACCAACGCTTCGACGACGTCCATCGCCTGTTCGCCGCAATCGGGCTGGCTCACGAGCATCCGCGAGCCGTCGATGCCGAGGTCGCGGGCGTACTTGAGATCCAGCGCATGCTCCGCGTCGACGAACGCGGCGATGGCGCCCTGCTTCTGCGCTTGGGCAATCGCGGACAACGCCATCGTGGTCTTGCCGGACGACTCCGGACCGTAGATCTCAATGATGCGGCCTTTGGGCAGACCGCCGATGCCGAGGCAGCGGTCGAGCGCAAACGAGCCCGTCGGAATCACCTCAACGCCCTGCTCCACAACCGCGCCATCGGCGGCCATCAGGATCCCGCGGCCAAACGACTTCTCCGCCGAATGGATGAGATCGTCGAGCGCCTTCAGCCCCGGAATCGCCGTCTCTTTCTTGTCCTTCTTCTCCGCCATGTGGAACTCCTGCTTCACAAAGCCCGCGTCGGCAGCAGCGCACTTGGCTGCGGTCGAATCGGGAACAACGCCAGCCGAGGCTGGTCGAGGGGTCAAACCGTCGGTTCGATCGGCTCGTCAAAATGTCGGTACTGCAGCGCTTCCGCGACGTGCTCGGCGCCGATGTGCGGCTGGCCGTCCAGATCCGCGATCGTGCGCGCCACACGCCAGATCCGGTCGTGCGCGCGCGGCGAGAGGCCAAAGCGGCTCAGCGCCCGCAGCAGCAAATCGTGGACAGTCGGCGTCAGCGGACTCAGCTCCTGCAGACGGCGCATCGGCACTTCCGCGTTCACGCCGCCGCCCAACTCGGCGTAGCGCTGCCGCTGGAGCGCCCGAGCCTGCGCCACGCGCGCCCGCACGTCCGCGGAAGTCTCGCCCGCCGGCCCCTGCCGCAAGGCTTCAGCCGGCAGCGCGCGCAACTGAATCTGGATGTCGATGCGGTCCAGAATCGGCCCGGAGAGCCGCGCGCGGTAGCGTTCCAGCGCGACGGGGGAACAGATGCAGGGCTTGTGGAGCGATCCGAGGTTGCCGCAAGGACACCCATTGGACGCGGCCACCATCATGAAACGCGCGGGGAAACGCGTGGTCTGGCGGGCCCGCGTCACGTGCGCCACGCCTTCTTCCAGCGGCTGCCGGAGCGTTTCAAGCACGTTGCGCGGGAATTCCGCCAGCTCATCGAGGAACAGCACGCCGCGGTGGGCGAGCGATACTTCGCCGGGCTTGGGCACGGAGCCGCCGCCCACAAGCGCGGGTCCCGAAACGGTGTGATGCGGCGCCCGGAACGGCCGCTCCGTCAGCAGGCCCAAACCGCGGGGCAGCAGGCCGGCAACCGAATGGACCTTCGTCACTTCGATCGACTCGGCCGGCTCGAGCGGCGGGAGGATCGTCGGAATGCGCCGGGCGAGCATCGTCTTGCCCGTGCCGGGCGTGCCGACCATCACCACGTTATGGCCACCCGCCGCCGCCACTTCCAGCGCGCGCTTCGCCACCGCGTGTCCGCGCACGTCGGACCAATCCAGCATCGCCCGGCGCGCGATTGGCGGTTCACCCATGGCCGGCTCAGGCCACGGCTGCTCGCGGCGCAGACAGCGGACGACTTCACCGAGCGTCGCCGCCACACGCACCTCGATCCCGGGCACGACGATCGCCTCCGCCACGTTGTCGATCGGGCAGAGCAGACCGCGCAGGCCGAGACGCCGGGCCATCTCCGCGACCGCGAGCACGCCGCACACAGGGCGCACCGCGCCGGTCAGCGAAAGTTCACCCAGCACCGCCCAGCCAGTGAGCGCGTCGAGCGGAATCGCGCCATCAGCCTGCAGGACCGCCAGCGCGACGGGCAGGTCAAAGCTGGTGCCGTCCTTGCGCAGGTCCGCCGGCGCCAAATTCACGACGACGCGCGTCTTGGGAAAGGGCAGGCCGCTATGGCGAATCGCGCTGCGCACCCGCACCCGCGCCTCACGCACGGTAAGCTCGGCGAGACCGACCGTGTCAAAAGACGGAAAACCGCCCGTCACATCGCATTCCACGTCAATCGGCTGCGCGTCCACGCCCAGGACGGCAGCACCTACAACTTTGGCGAGCATGGGATTCCTTCAGTGCGTCGTGCGCTCTGGCCAACCGTTGTGCATCGGCCGTGCCAAGACCGGATGCGGCGGCCTTTGCCAGTCGTTCTGAAGCGTTCGACCGCACAGCCGCGGACTGGGGAGCGGTCTCGTCGGTATCAGAAGTCTCACAACCGCCGACCATCTGCTTTGGTTTTCGACATTTGCGATCGGCGCTTTGGACCGCCGATGGCGTTTTGCCGGCCGATGACGCCGGACCTAATCGCCGCAATCATTGGACTTTTTTCCGCGCGAACCCGCTGCGGTCTCACTTCCACGCGTCGGGGTCCCGCATGCCTGAACGCCTCGTGGACTCCTGCCGCGACAAACGTCGCCACGAGGGTTGGCGGTCCGGACCATGCGTTGCTACAATCGTCCACAACTTTGTGAGGCGCCGCATGTCCGCCAACTCCATCACCGCCGCGAGGCCCGGAAGTCGCCTCGCCGCCACCCGCACGACGCGCGCCCTCCGCGGGGCGAAGTGGCTCGTCGCGCTCCTGACGATGGCCAGCCTGTTCGGTTGCACCGACTTCTGGACCAAGAAGAAGCGCAAGTTCGGCTCCACGTGCGGCAACTCCGGCGAATGTGAATCGGGCGTCTGCACCCACAACATCTGCACCCAGTCCTGCGGCAGCGACAGCGATTGCGGCGGCGATCTGTGCATCGAGGCCACCTGCCAGCAGGCTGACAGCGACTACGACGGCGATGGCTTGTCGAACACCCAGGAAAAGACCATCGGCACCGATCCGGCGAAGAAGGACACGGACGGCGACGGCATCGACGACGGCACGGAGGTGGGCAGCAACGTCGATCACCCCGTTGACACCAATGGCAATGGCATTCCCGACGCGCTGGAGTCCAACATCCTCGACTCGGACCAGGACTGCATCGTCAACGCGTTTGACAAGGTGCCCAACGGCCCCGATCCGCTGCCCGGCGCGGACGGCATCTGCAACCAAGGCGTGTGCGCGGGCGCGATCGGCAAGGCCAAAGTGACGTGCGTGCCAACGACGCAGGGCTCCAGCACCGTTGGCCTCGCCGTCGGCTGCACCGGTTGCGTATGCGAAGCGCCCGGCGTGGCAGATTGGCAAGCGACGGAGACGTTCTGCGACGCGCTCGACAACGACTGCGACGGCCAAACCGACGAAGGACTGACGTGGAACAAGTTCCCGCTCGGGTCGGCGTGTCACGCGGACAAGGGTATTTGCGCGGTCAGCCCAAGCGGCGTCCTGCAAAAATCCGGCAAGGTCCAGTGCGGCACGGACAAGGTCGCGACGTGCTCGACGCTGGGCAACGGCAGCGAATCGCTCGCCGCCAAGGAAACGTGCAACGGCCTGGACGACAACTGCGACGGCCAGACGGACGAAGATTTCATTTGGCAAAACCATCATGTGGGCGACAGCTGCGCCGACGCGTGTGGCGGCACGCCGCTGTTTTGCGACGACAAGAAAGCAACAATCGGCGGCGCGGTCGTGCGCTGCCTCGACAGCGAAAACGCGATCTGCGCCGGCAAACCGTGGGCCAGCGGCTTCGTCGGCATGGGCCAGGGCGCGCCGCAACCGCGGGCCGACTGGACGGCGAGCTTGGTGGGCGCCGATCGGATCGTGCTCTTCAGCGGCAAGACGCCGGCAGCCGAGGGCATCGTGCTGCGCGATGAAGCGTGGACGCTGGACGTGACGGCGCTGACGCAGGGAATCAGCGTGTCCCAGCCGTGGCAGCATCAACTGGCGCCCGGACCGTTGCCGCGTGCGCATGCCGCGATGATTTGGGACGAGGCGTCGAATCGGGCGCTGATTCTCGGCGGCTTCCTCAACAGCAATTGGCAACCGCCGATCTGGTCAATCGCGCTGACGGGCGAAGCGACCGAAGTCAGCGCGCTGGCGGCCAGCGACCCGTTCTTCGTCCCCGCGATGCCGACCACGAACCTGGTCGCCGATTCGGACCAAGCGTTGACCCTGGCAGCGATCGTCAACGACGCAAGTGGCAACCGCGCCGTACTGGTCGTGGCGGCAAACCTGCCCATGCCAGTGGCGTTGCCGCTCTCACCGACAGCGGTCGCCGAGTGGAAAAACGCGCCGATGCTGATTAGCGGCGCGCCGACCTCCGCGGCGATCCTGGACCCGCTGTGTCTGGCGGCGACGCCGGATGGCAGTGCGGCAGTCCTTGTTCAGGCCAATGGCACGACGTGGTGGATTACGCACAATGGCGATACGCCAGTGTTCTACCAGATCGCGAGCCAGGGCGAACTGAGCCAGGTGCCACGGACGGCGGCACAGTGCGCCATCGACAGCGCCCACAAATTGCACCTCTTCGGCGGCGTGCGGCCCGACGGCACGCTCGGCGCGTATCTGACGGCCGATCTCTCAGCGATTCCCAACAGCGTCACGCCGACCGCGCCCAACGACATCACGTGGACCAACCCAAACCTCGCGCTCCCCGCATCCGATCGCGCGGGCGGTTTTGCCATGTGGCACGCGGCCAGCGCGACCATCGTAATCGGCGGTGGCTGGCAGCCGGTAACGACCCTGAGCGGCGCCCATCGCGCCAGTCGCTCCGACGTTTGGGCCTTCTCACCCGCGACGAGCACGGCGACGCGCCTCGACACGGAAGTCCCCGGCGGGCGGATCGGCGCGGCCCACGCATGGCGCTCCGCTTCAGCGCAGTGGTGCATCGCCGGCGGCTTGACCTACGAACTCCCGGACGCCAACGCCGGACCGCCGCGCGCCGTTCCGGTGACCGACGCGTGGTGCGTAGCGGCCAACGGCGCATGGACGCAAGTCGGCACGGGCATTCTCTACGCCTTCGGCATGGCCGGCATCGACGCCAACGCCGACCGTTTCGTCTTTGCAGGCGGCTTTGACCTCAAGGCCAATGAAGCCGTGCCCGACCTCCAGCGCATGTGGACCGGCAGCCTCCCGACCAGCAACAACGCGATGGAGACGCTGTGGGTGCCGACCAGCGC
This sequence comes from uncultured Myxococcales bacterium, assembly GCA_903850505.1. Lineage (GTDB taxonomy): Bacteria > Myxococcota_A > UBA9042 > UBA9042 > UBA9042 > CAIYBN01. The sequence continues at coordinate 18,480 of CAINLT010000059.1, forward strand.
GGTGCGGACCCTGGATTTGCAGACCCACGCGTTGCAGACGACGCCCTCGACCGGGGCGTACGGCCTGAGCGCGCCGTCTGTCGCGATGGATCCGCTGCGCAATCGCCTCGTGATTTCAGGTGGTTTTGACAGCAAGAAGGAGACGCACGCGTTCCTGACGCTGGATCTCGCGACGCTGGCGTGGACCGACATCGGCGCCAAGGTTCCCGCGCTGGGCCAGTGCGGCGGCGAATGCCATCCCGTCGATCGCTACGGCGCGCCGATGGTTTACGACCCCGTGCACGACGTCGTCGGCATCACCGCAGGCTCGATCCGCGCGCCTGACGGCAACCTCGGCGAGGATACCGGCGTGATGGGCGACGCCGGCTGCCAGGGCTTCAAGGGCAACACGCTCTGGCTTGGCACGACGGGCATCTTCACCGGCACGCCGTCGTTCATGCCCACTTACGTGCCCAACTTTGCCGACGACGGTCTGACCAAGCCGCTCCTGCAGCAGTACTTTGGCGGGCCGGTGTTTGTGCCCGTGCTGTTTGACTGGCTGGGCGGACGCGCCTGGCTGGCGCCGCAGGTCCGCGCGATCCCGCAATGGGGCGGTCCTGGCGGCCAACTGTGTCCCAGCTACTCCGATCAGACTTGGACGACGGCGGGAGTTCAGGTGTCCCTGGCCGTGGGCCTTTGCCAGCCGCTGAATCCGCAGTCGGTGCAGGCCAAGCTGGAACAGCAGAATATCACGGCACCGACCGCGCTCATTCACGCGGCGGCCTACTTCAACGTGCCGACCCAGAAAGCGTGGCTGTTTGGCGGCCTGGAACCCGATGGCAGCGTGTCGTCCGGCCTGTGGCAGCTGGCTGAAACGTGCGGCAACTAGATGCCAACGCCGCCGCCCATTGCC
>CAINLT010000060.1 GCA_903850505.1 uncultured Myxococcales bacterium
CGCACGCCCGACGGCAAGCTGTGCGGCAGCCACGGCATCATGGCGACCTACAGTCTTTTCTACAGCCACCAAATCAGCGCGATCGAGGGCGGGGTGGTGCTGACCGACGATGATGAGTGCGCGCACATGTGCCGGATTCTGCGCGCACACGGCTGGACCCGCGACGTGAAGCCGCCGGCGACCTTCGCCGATGAATACGACTTCACCCACTTCGGCTACAACATGCGCCCGCTCGAGCTGCATGCCGCGATCGCGCGCGAGCAGCTGAAGAAGCTGATGGGGTTCAGCAGCTGGCGCCTCATGAACGTCGGCAGGTTCATTGAAATGACGGAGGGCCTGCCAATCAAGCACCCTAAAATCCACGGGGCACCGAATCCGTTCGGGCTGCACTTCGTGTGCAGGAGCGAAGGCGAGCGCGCCAAGCTGGTGACGGCGCTGCGCGCCAGCGGAATCGACTGCCGGCTGCCCACGGGCGGCAGCTTCCGCATGCACAAGTACGGCCAGCCATGGCGCAACCAGCTGACGCCGCGGGCCGATGAGATCCACCGCTGCGGGCTGTTCCTGGGCAACGCGCCGTTCGACATCAAGGACAAGATGAAGCGCGCCGCGAAGGTGATGGCGTCCGTCTTTGACTGCGAAAAGGGATTGGTCTGATGAGCTACCAGCAGGACATCATCGAGAAGTACGCCAAGCACGTCACCCCGGAGCACCGGATGGCGATGCAGGCGATTGGCCTGTTTCGCAATATGCTGGCGCAGCACCGAGAGCAGTTCGAGGCGCTGGTCAAAGCCGAGCGCGACATGCACAACTTCGGCGGCATGATCGACCCGACGCTTTACCGTGACATGCTCCACAGCGACAGCATCAAGCAGCAGCTGCGGCTGGTGAAGGCCGCGCTGGCATTCCTCGATGAGATCGACGCGGTCGCGGCCGAAGTCGAGAAAGCCGAGGGCGCTTGAAAGCGAAGCGCTACAAACCAACGAAGACGATGCCGCCTTTGCAAGTCGACGTCGACGCGAAAGCGATCAGGGATGCTTGCGGTTTGAGCCAGCCGGAGTTTGCTCGTGCTTTCGGCTTTTGCCTGTCGACATTGCGCCAGTGGGAGCAAGGACAGCGAACCCCACGCGGGCCCGCTCGCGTTTTGCTGCTGGTGATCGAGGCTTCGCCGCGAGTCGTCACCAGACTTGTGAAAGAGGCGCGGGGAAGTCTGGCATGACCGCGGACGAGATCGGCACCGCAAGGACGGAAATCGTCCACCATATTAGAGGCCTTGCTCCCGCCGGCCCGGATCAGCTTCAGATCATCGTCCACCTGATGGCGGTTTTGGCTTCGCGTCAGGACGACCCCGTCGCCGCCATTGACAGCCTCGCCGTCTTCGCAAAAGAGCATCTCTCGACTCTTGGCGAGCAAGTGAGGACGCAATGAGGATTCTGGTCACGGGCGGCGGGGGTTTTATTGGCTCCACGCTGGTGCCGGTACTGCTGAGCGCGGGCCACCAGGTCACGGTGCTCGATCACTTCGTGCACAAGC
>CAINLT010000061.1 GCA_903850505.1 uncultured Myxococcales bacterium
ACCATGGCGAAACGGGACCATGCCGGACAACTGCACGCCGTGCGTTGTGGTCACGTCGACGATTACTGAGTCGTTGAAGCCGACGAGCGCCAAACCCGCCGCATGACCGCTGGTCATGACGTGGGCGTAAATGCCGCCTGGGTCGGGAAGCAGTCGGTCGAATCGCGCAATAGCGCTTTCAATTAGCTGGATTGGCAAGTACGGCGCGGCTAGGTTCCGAACCCAGGTTCTCTGCTCATCTTTCATTTGACTGATTCCCAATCTGAGGTGTGTGGTTGTAAGTCAGAGCCCCGGGTTCAGCAACCGCGTCAGGCGCTCCACCTTGTCGGCCGCGTTGAGCGCGTGCACCCACAAGCCCTTCAAGGATACGCCTTGGTGCCAGAACAAGGAGCCATCGGTCGCGGCTTCGTGCGGCGCGAGATAGTCCGACTTGACAAGAAATTCAACAACCTTCTTTCCGGTCACTGGCGTCGCACGTGCGGACGCTACCAGCGAAAGAACAGTCAGCTCTTGGCCACGGAGCGCCGCGGCTACGGCGACGCGGAGAACCTTCGCGGCGACCACGTCAGTGTCGCTGCCAGACTCGTCGTTGCGCTTCACTTGGCCGGTGTTGACCTTCTCGCTGTTCAGGTCGCGGCTGGCGTGCCAGAAAGCGAGCAAAATCGCTTCTTCTGCCGTGACTCTCCCGGGAACGACGATCTCACGGTCGCTGCCCCTTTCAGACGTGAAGAAGTGAACCCATGCGCCAGCGCCCTGGTTTTCATGTTCGAAGCGAAATTCGTTGAACTGACTGGTATCCCAAATTTTCAACGAGTCTGACATCGCGCACTCCCAGATCGATCCTGCGATGACCGCTGACACCCGAATCCAAGAAACAACAGCCCCTACCTGGAACTGCCCGACTTCACGCTGCTTTCCTGCATGAGTTTGGCCAGCCGGACGTTCCGTGAGCGACGTGGCGCTACGGAATCAGGTAGTTGCCCGACTCGTCCACCGCGGCGAGGCGCGCGGCGATACTGACGAGTTCAGCGCTGTCGGCCTTCCATTTCGCCCAAGCGGTCCGGTAGGTACGGTCCGCAGCCCGATACGCCTCGAACGACTCCGGATCGCCGAGACGAGCGAGACCCAACGCTCGTTGCGCCGCAAGCCGAAGGTTCTCGACGACGTTGAAATCCCGCAGCGCATCGCCAAGCTCTTGCGCTCTCGTCCACATGTCCATCTCGGTCCTCCGGTAACCAGTTTTCTGCCACCGCGAATCTGCGCCCCGACCGCGCCGGCGTCAAGACCCATCGCCGCCTCGCTTTGGCCTGCGTGGATACACGCGCGTGACGGCGCCGACCGGCACCTGAATCGTTAGCGGCGCATCGGTCTCGTGCCGCTGGTACTGAACATCAACCAGTTCACCGTCCAACGCGACCAGCACACCGATTCTGTTGCCAACGCCGCAGCCCACGATGCTGCCGTCATTGTGGAACGACAGCAGCGTGCCAGCCGTGGCGCCCGCCAGTTCATGTTGCTGCACACCGAAGCTCGGGAAGCTGCCGCCGACCTTGCGCGCTGCCAGACGCAATTGTTGCTGCCCGCCCGGCGTGACCGTACCGTGCTCGTTCGCGGCTTCCAGCATCGCCGTGATCGCCGCAAGTTGAGGCTCGTTCGGGCCAAGGCGTTTCATCGGACGCCACGCTCCCGGCGGCAAGTCCGGCTCGGGTGCGGCTACGAAGGTGGAAATTGGCAGGGCTTCTGCCAGAACCTCGCCTGTGCACCACGCCTTGAACTGCCGTTCTGACCGTCCCGACGCACCGGCC
>CAINLT010000062.1 GCA_903850505.1 uncultured Myxococcales bacterium
GACTGCATGACGCCCAGCGCGATGTCGCGCGCCGTGCGCAAATCGACGATCACGCCCAGAATCGTCCGCCCGTCGAGCGCATCCGCCATCGCCGTGCTCGCCAACGACTGCCCGGCGGGCCGCGCCAGCGCCGCGTTGAGCGCTTCAGGCGAAGGGCCCACGACGATGCGCTCACCGTCGCGCACGACGGCGATACCCAGCGGCCCGACCTGCGCGGCATAGCCCTGCAGCCCGCCGATTGTCGCCCGCCGCACGGTCATGCTGAGCTGGTTCTGCGCCCGATCGGCCAGTGCCGCCAGCGCGGCGTCTGCCTTGATGCCATCTTGCACACCGAGCACGAACAGCCAATCGGGCAAGCGCTCGCCGCTCAGGAGCCCCGGCACCGTCGCCATGTCCAGACCGCCGCACACGTGCCCGCTCCACGCCGCCATCACGTCGCCCGGCGGCAAACCGGTCAATGCGAGCGCGCCCGTCATGCCGGCCGCCATCATCGCGCGCTCCTCGTTGGACACCGACGGCGGCATCAGGCGCAGCAGGCCATCGGTGAATTTGTTGAGGTGCAGGGACAGCCGCGCGGCGACCCAGCCTTCCGCCGGAATCAGCCCGGCGCACAACGGCGCGGCCTTTTCGGGCACAAACATGTCCTGCAGGCTTTGGTGCGCCACCGGCACGGTCGCGACCCGCAGCGCCCAGCCGTCGCCCAGCCACCACGTGAACTGCGGGAACAGCTTGGCAAAGTGCGCGACGTTCGACCCCACGTCGAGCTTGCCCGTCAGCGCCAACTCGCTCGTCCGCGCCCACGTCACGAGCCACGGCCGGCCCGCGTCGCGTACCGCCGCCTTCCACGTCGCGGTCCTGTCCAGCGCCGCCGTCGGCATCTGCGCCACTTGCAGGAACGCCTTGACCGCCGCGGCCTTGTGCTCGGGCGTGTCGAGTCCCGCCGCCGGCGTCATTGCGTAATCCTGCCCGGCGTGCGCGAGCCAAATCGTCATCTTGCCGACCTCGCAGGTCTCCAGCTCGCCGTCCTGGGCAAAGACCGCGCCTTTGCGCTTCAGCAGCGCCTTCCAGTGCTCCGGATTGCTCAAGCGGACAAAGACCACGACCTGGCGCGACACCACGTCGCTTGCCGGCCAGCGATCGTCCATGACGAAGAAGACACCCGCCGCCGCATCCACGCCGATGTCGTCCCAGCCCGCGCGCTTGGTCGGGTCAAAGCCAAACCATTCGATGAGCTTGGGGCGCGAAATCGTCGACAGGGTCTCCGCGCGCATCGGATCGGGCAGGGCGTCCAACGCCGCCATGAAGCGTTCGGCGGTCTTGTCGAGGTCCTGCAGGCCGCCGGCCAGGTAGGCGTGATCCGCGTCCGCATGGCCAGCCAGCGCCACAGCCGTCGGCGCTGCGAGCGCGGCACGGGCGGCAACTGCCTGTTTCTCCGCAGGAGTCCCACTGCACGCGGCCAGTGAGAGGACGCATCCGACGACGGACAGTGCACGCAAAAGCATGGCGAACCTCAGGCGCGGAAGCGCGCGGCCGCGAGGCTAGCAGAAAGCGCCGGCGACTTCAGCCCAAGCTGAGCATGTACGGCGAGGCGCCGCGGACGTTCTCGTCGACCTGCATCGTGTGGCGGAGGCTCGGAAAGGCCCGCTGATCGCAGTCCATGCGCTCGCACAGGCGGCAGGTGACGCCGACCGGGATCGCCGCGTCCAGCCGCTGCAAGTCCATGCCGTCGGCGTAGACCATCTGGCTGGCGTACCGGACGTTGCAGCCAAGGCCGATGGCGTGGACGGTGTGCGACGCGTGGAAGCCGCCGCGGCCTTTGGGGACGGTGCGGGCGAGGCAGAAAAAGTTGTTGCCATCCGGCATCTTGGACAACTGCGTGCGGATCAGGCCCGGCGTGAGGAACGCCGCGTGGATGTTCCAGCGCGGGCAGGCGCCGGAAAAACGCGCGAAGCGGATGCCGGATGCGCTGAAATGCTTGGAGATATTGCCCGCAAGATCGACGCGGACAAAGTGCAGCGGCACGCCTTCACGCCCCGGACGCTGCAGCGTGGTCAGGCGGTGGCAGACCTGCTCGAAACTGGCGCCAAAGCGGTTGCCAAGCAGCTCAATATCATAGCGCTCGCGGCGGGTTACATCGAGAAATGGCTCGTAGGGCATCACGATCGCCGAAGCGAAGTAGTTGGCGAGCACCAAACGTCCCAGCGTCCTTGATTCTTGTGACGTCAACAGCGCGTCATCACTCAGTTTATCGACCAAGTCAGGGAATAGCAGCAGGGCGATTTGCACCGCCATCTGGAACCGCCGGCTGTGCGCCGTCAGCACCTCGGACAGGTACAGCACCTTGCGCTCCGGATCGTAGCGCCGCAGCGGCACCGGCCGACTGCCCGACCGGTGCACCTGCACATCCACGCCCAGATCACGCGTCAGGACGCGCATGAGGCCCGCGCTCAGGTCGTCCGCCTGCAGGTGCGCGCTGCGCCAGAGACTCTCCGCCGCGTCTTCCAGATCCGGAAAGAAATTCATGTGTTGCTGGACAAAGTCGTTCACTTCTTCAGACGGCAACCGCGACGCCGCGACGCCCGGCAGGTTCTGGTCCGCGTAAAC
>CAINLT010000063.1 GCA_903850505.1 uncultured Myxococcales bacterium
CCTGCCGCCGCGCTCACTCGTACGCGATTCCCGCGACAACGTAGAGCCGCTCCCCACCGGGCGTCCGCACCTTGATCTCGTCGTCCAGGCCCTTTCCCAACAGCGCTTGGCCGATCGGCGACCGGTGGCTGATTCGTCCCGTCCCAGCGTCCGTCTCGTCCTCGCCGACAATCATCCAGGTCTTCAGCTCGCCGGCCTCATCCTCGACCTGCACCGTGGCGCCAAAAAACACGCGGTCGCGGCGCGTCTGCTGGCGCGGATCGACGATCTGCGCGGCGTCCAAGCGTTGCTCCAGAAACCGCACGCGCCGGTCGATTTCGCGCAGCCGCTTCTTGCCGTAGATGTACTCCGCGTTCTCAGAGCGGTCGCCTTGCGCGGCCGCCTCCGCGACTTCCTGCACCACGCGTGGCCGCTCGCGCTTGACCAGATGGCTGTGTTCCTGCCACAGCCGCTGATGGCCTTCTGGCGTGATGTAGTTGGGAATCTGCGGCTTGGGGAGTTCCATGGCAACCTTGTTCACACAATGTCACGAAGCGGGGCGCGCGTGATAACGCCATGACATAGAACGGCTAAGTGGTCTGCTGATGGTGACGGCAAGCGACGTTTTGTGTGCGCCCCTTGACGATGCGCGCCAACGGGCCAAACCTGTGATGGTACGGGATAGTTGCGAGCGCAGCCAGCCCAGTTTGGGGAACGCGATGCCAAAGCAGGGTGCCCACAGATCGACGCCGTTGCGGTGGCGCGCCGACTTGCAGTTTCTGCAGGCCGCGTCGCCGTTTGCGCGGATGCTGGTCGGTGGGCTGGTTGTCGTGCTGGCGCAGGCGTGCGGGGAAGCGCCACCTGTCGACACCGTTCAACCCGATGGTGTGCTTGCCGCGGATGTGGACGTTGCCATCGCTGGCAGTGACGCAGATGCCGACCCGGATGCGGCGACCGATGCGTTGGCGCCCGACGTGGCCGACGCGGTGGAAGTCGACGCTGCGGATCCGATTGACGCGGCCTCCGATGCCGTTGCGGATGCGCCTGACGCGGCGACCGACGCGCAATCCCTGGAAGTTGTGGATGCGGCGGTCGACGCTTCGCCCGCCGACGCGCTCGCTGACGACGCGACTGCCGATGCCGCGGATGCAGGCGATGCTGCGGTCGATGCGGACGGCGTGGGACCGCAGTGCACGCTGAACAGCGATTGCGCGGCCGTCGCGCCAGTTGCGCCCTGCCAAGCAGCCGTGTGCAGCGCGGGCGCGTGCAAGCTCGTGGCGGTCGGCGACGGCACGCCTTGCGAAGACGGCGATGCGTGCACGCATTCGGACGTCTGCTTGAACGGTCAATGCACCAATGGCGTTGCGTTGGACTGCGACGATGGCCAGCCGTGTACCGTGGACACGTGTGCGCAGGGCGGCTGCATCCACGCACCCACGAGTGGCCCATGCGACGACGGCAACGTCTGTACGCTCGGCGACAGCTGCAAGGGCGGCGCGTGCGCCAGCGGCAAGACGATGGACTGCGAGGATGGCAACGTCTGCACGGACAACACCTGCAACCCGGCAAGCGGCTGCGTGCAGTTGCCCAACGTCGCCCCTTGCACGCTCCTGGATTTGTGCCAGAGCGGCGCAACCTGCGGCGGCGGAACGTGCCAAGCCGGCCCCAGCGTGGTCTGCGCGGACGGCGATCCCTGTACCAATGACCTCTGCAATCCGCAGACGGGCCTCTGCGAGTTCCTCGACACCACCAATCCGTGCGATGACGGCAACGCCTGCACCCTCGGCGACTTGTGCCAGGGCGGCCAATGCCAGCCTGGCGCAGACAAGCCCTGCGACGACGGCTCACCGTGCACGACTGACGCGTGCGATCCGACGTCCGGCACTTGCTTGCACGCCGCGACCACCGGCAGTTGCAGCGACGGCGACGCTTGCACCATCGACGACGTGTGCGCCGGCGGTGTCTGCTTGCCCGGCGCCGCGACAACGTGCGACGACGCGAACCCTTGCACCGACGACGCGTGCGCCGCGAAAGCCGGGTGCAGCCACGTCGACAACGCGCTCGCGTGCAGCGTCGGCGATGCGTGCGAACTGGCGCAGTGCCAGGCCGGCCAATGCGTCACAACCGGCGTCAAGGGCTGCGATGACGGCAATCCATGCACTGTCGGCACCTGCATCGCGCCCGTGGGCTGCGTCTTTGTCCCCGTCGTGGATGGCAAGACCTGCACCGCCGCCAACGGATGCGTGGGCGCAGCCACCTGCGTCGCGGGCAAGTGCGGCAGCGGCGCCAAGGTCGACTGCAGCGACGGCAACATCTGCACCGACGATTACTGCGAGCCCAAATGGGTCAAAGGCTGCTTCTGGTTGCCCAACGTCGCCGCGTGCGAAGACGGCGATTTGTGCACGGGCCAGGACGTCTGCAACAACGGCAAATGCCTGCCCGGGACGCTCACCGGCAGCATGACCAACTGCGACGACGCCAACGTGTGCACCGACGACAGCTGCGCGGCCAGCACCGGCTGCGTCCACATGGCCAACAGCGCGGCGTGCGACGACGGCAATGCGTGCACCATTTTTGAGAAATGCACGTCGGGCGTCTGCCAGGGCGGCGCGCTCGCGACGTGCGAGGACGGCAACTCCTGCACCATCGACGTCTGCGCGCCCGGCACCGGCACGTGCAGTTGGTACGCCAAGCAGGGCAACTGCGACGACGGCAACCCGTGCACATTTGCGGAGCAGTGCGTGGGCGCGTTCTGCGTCGGTACAGCCGTCAACTGCGACGACGCCAATCCGTGCAGCGCGGACGCGTGCGACGTGACGACCGGCGTCTGCGGCCACACGGTCATCGGCGTCGCCATGGCGTGCAATGACGGCGACGCGTGCACCAACAACGACGCGTGCGCCGGCATGACGTGCAGTGGCGTGTCCATCGCCGCCAGCTTGTGCAGCGACGGGAACGTCTGCACGTTGGACGTCTGCAATCCCGTCGACGGCACCTGCAGTTGGACGGCCGCCGCCAGTCCGTGCGACGACGGCAATCCGTGCACCGTTGGCGACGTGTGCGCCGCGAGCGCGTGTGTCTCAGGCAGCGGCGTGCTCTGCAATGACGGCAACGCCTGCACGCTGGACCAGTGCAATCCGGCTGGCGGTGCGTGCACGTACGTCGCCCAGCCCAACGGTACCACGTGCGACGACGGCATCGCGTGCACCGCCAGCAGCGCGTGCCAGAGTGGGTACTGCGCGCCGTCCGTCGCCAACTGCCCGGTATTCAAGGACGCGTTCACGTGTGGCGGACCGCTCACCGGCTGGAACCTGCCGCAGCCGACTGACACCAAGGTGATTTGGGCGATCGACCAAACACCCGCGCTCAGCAACAGCAGCGCCTACGGCTGCATGCTCAACTACAACGACGGCACGAACTACTGCGGCAGCATCGGTTTCTACTGCATGGTTCAGCCAACACTTGTCGCGACTTCCCCGATCATCGACGCGACCGGCAGCCACGGCATGCCGCGCCTCGCATTTGACACTTGGTACCAGCTTGACGGACCGCTGCCAGGCGGGACGGGCTTTGGCGACGGCAAGACGGACGTTCCGCTCGTCGTGCTGCGGGACGTGACGAGCAACCAGATCCTCGACCAATTTCTGCTGTCCAAGTCGACGACCGCCTGCAACGGCCAGTGCCAGGGCGTCTGGCGCTTCATCTCGCTCGACGAACCCAAGGTCGCCGGCCACGCGTTCCGCATCGAACTGTCGCTGGCCTCGCCGTCCAACTGGGGCAACCAGGGCAAGGGCTGGTTCATCGACAACGTCGCCGTCACGCGCGAATTCGTCCCTGAAACGTGCGGCAACGGCGTGGACGACGACGGCAACGGTCGGGTGGATTGCGCCGATCCGGTTTGCACTGGTCAACCGGGCTGCTGAACGGTACGCTTGGCGGGAGTCGGCTGCGGGGCTGGCTATCGCGGACAATGACAGACATGAGGATGGCATGAAGAATTGGCATTTTGCCTTGCGGGCCTATGGCTTTTTGACGGCGTTGGCGATGGCCGGCTGTGCCGCTGACGCGGGCGTTGCGGGCGCTACGGACGACGCGATCGCGGCGACGGTGGATGGCGCGGCGGGCGATGTGGCGCCGGCAGTCGACGCGCAGCCTGATGGGACTGCCGCTGCGGGACCGACGTTTTCGATTGCGTCCGGCGGCTGGCAGATGAATCCCAAGGACGAGATCACGATGTGCGTGCTCAAGCGCCTCGACAACGACGCGGAAGCTTGGGTCACGCGCATTCGCACCAAGCTGTCGGTTGGCTCGCACCACATGATCATCTACCGTTCTGACGCGACGGCTGAGCAGCTCGATCCGCTGAAGTGCACGCCGTTTACGGAGACGCTGGCGGGCGGCAACGTGCCGCTGATGATCACGCAGGTCGCGGAGGACCAGCTGCAGCTGCCCAAGGGCGTGGCGTTCAAGCTCGGCGCGCACCAGATGGTGCGGATTGAGATGCACTTCATCAACTACACGAAGGCTGTGATCAACCCGACGGGTGAAGTGCATTTTGACACGACCGACAAGGCGCTCGTGCACGACGAGGCGGATCTGCTGTTCTACGGCAATCCGGATTTCAACATTCCCAAGGGCAAATCGTACTCGACGCCGTGGAAATTCCTCGATGTGTGGCCGGGGACGAAGATCTTCGCGCTGACCGGGCACACGCACGCGCTGGGCAAGAGCGTGGACATCGCGGTGTCGGACGGCACGATAACGACCGCGCCGTCGCTCATCTACCCGGGCGATTCGCCGTTCTCCTGGTCCGAGCCGCCGCTCGCGCAGTTTGACCCGCCGCTGGAATTTGCCCAGGGGCAGGGCTTCCAATACCGCTGCACATGGCTGAATGACACAACGTCCAGCGTCGGTTTTGGCGAGTCGGCGACCAAGGAGATGTGCTTCTTCTGGGCGTACTATTACCCGTCCAAGGGCTATCGCATGTGCATCAACAGCGGTAAATATGCGCAATACACGGGCAGCGACACGACCTGCTGCCCGGACGACGCGCTTTGCGACGTGATCAAGAGCTACCTCGGCAAGCAATAGGTCGTTCGGACGGCAAGATGCGGATCCTCTATGGCGTAGTCGGTGAAGGCATGGGGCACGCGACCCGCAGCCGCGTCGTGATCGAACACCTCCTCGCCGCCGGACATGAAGTGCATGTGCTCGTCAGCGGCCGCGCCCACGCGATGTTGGCCAAGCACTTCACCGGCGTGCACCGCGTCCATGGCTGGCACCTCGTGTACGAGGACAACGTCGTGAAGAAGGGCAAGACCGCGTGGTCGAACCTCGTGGACCTGCTGCGCGAGGCGCCGATCCTCGCCAATGCGTACCGTCAGCTCGAGGATTTTCGCCCGGACGTCGTCGTTTCGGACTTTGAATCGTGGTCGTACGTCTACGCCAAGTCGCATCACGTGCCGGTGGTGAGCGTCGACAACATGCAGATCATCAACCGCTGCCAGCACGACGAGGACGTCCTGGAAGGTCACAAGGCTGAATTCCTGCTGGCCAAGGGCATCGTCAAGTCCAAGCTGCCGGGTTCGGACCGCTACATCATCACGACGTTCTTCCGCCCGCCGCTGCGCAAGGAGCGCACGACGTTGGTGGCGCCGATCCTGCGGCCGGAAGTGCTGGCGGCCACGCCGTCGCATGGCGATCACGTGGTTGTCTATTCGTCAGCGGACAACGCGGAGACGCTGGAAGGCGTGCTCAAGTCCTTCCCGCAGGTCGCGTTTCGCGTCTACGGCATGCGCCGCGGGATTGCCGCGCCAGAGTTGGACGGCAACCTGTCGCACCAGCCGTTTTCTGAGACGGGCTTCGTCGATGACCTGGCATCTGCGCGCGCGGTGATTGCTGGCGGCGGTTTTTCGCTGATGGGCGAAGCGGTCTACCTGCACAAGCCGATGCTGTCCGTGCCGCTGGAAGGGCAGTTTGAGCAGATCCTGAACGCGCGGTACTTGCAGAAGCTCGGCTACGGGCTGTGCCGCGAGTCCGTGACGCGCGAAGACGTGCAGGAACTGCTGGACCGGGCGGACGAGCTGACGGCCAATCTGGCGGCGTATCAGCAGGACGGCAACGCCGAGGTGTTTGCCGCGGTCGATGGCGCGCTGGCGGAGCTGGCGGGGCAGTGAATGGACGGGTGTGGCATTGGCCGTTGATCGGCCGCGTCTGAACCGAATTGCGCGGCGCTTGCATAGACATCGGTCGTATTGCTGATGCTTACGGCGCGCTGGCCTCGCTGCCGTACCAATCCTCGGCCATCGTGCGCGCCAGGACCGCGCGGGCGCGTGCGGCGCGAAAATCTGCGGTCGCGATCAGGATGTCCGCCTCGGCGAGGCGGGTCTCGGCGTCAACAACCTCCAAGCCGTTGGCCAATCCGGCGCGCAGTCTGGCGTCCGCTTGGGTCGCATTCAACTGTGCGGCATCGCGGGCTTTCTGGATGGCCGGCAACTGTTGCAGCGCCGCCTGCACATCGGACCACGCGCGGCGCACAGCCACCCGCCGGGCTTCGCGCAGCGCCTCGATCTCGCGCCCCAGGACGGCCTCGTGTGCCGAGGACGACGCGATGATGGCATTCTGGTGGCCGTCGAAAATGGGCCAGTTGAGGACCACACCAGCGAACCAGTTCGGCACTTCCGGCAGCCAGCCACCCAGCGCGGCCGCTGCGCCACTCGACGGCGTCGCGCCACCGGCCTGACCAGAAACGCCAACGGTTGCGTGAACTTCTGGGTGGCGCTTGACCTCCTCCACGCGCGTGCGCGCCTGTTGCGCATCCAGTCGCGCCGCTGCCGCTTGCAGACGCGGGGATTGCTGAATCGCCCGCCGCACGGCGAGTTCGAGGCTCGGCGACGGCGGCAGCGCGACCTGGCTGTCGACCGCATCCACCTGATCCGCCTCCGTTCCCATGGCCGCAGCAAGCAGCGCCCGCGTCACGGTCAGCCCCGCATCGGCTTGCAGGACGTCCACGTCGTAACGCGCCAGCAGCGCATCCTCACGCGTCAGGTCTGCCATGGGCCGGAGCTTCTTCGCCACGTAGGCGGCGACCAGATCGCGGTGCGCGCGCTGGCGGGTGCGCGCCTGTTGCGCGGCGGCGAGCAGACGGTGCGCGGCCTGGACGGCAAACCAGGATTCCTCAACTTGCAGCGACACATCCAGCCAAGCGCTGCGCGCGGTCGCAGTCTCTGACCGCAGCAGCGCGTCGGCGAGCGTCTGTTCCGCCGCCGTCAGTCCGCCGTCGTACAACAGTTGCCGCGCGCCGACGGCGAGCAACGTCGCCGGTTCGGGGGCCAGGTTGCCTGCGCCGGACACGGTGCGCGTGCTGCTGATGCGGGCGACATCGACGACCGGCGAGCCGACATAGCTGGCCGTCGTGTTGTTGGCCGTGTAGCCGAAGAGCTGCCCGGTGGCGCCGACAGTCGGTTGCCAGCGGGTGCCCGGCACATCGAGATCCGCGCGGGCCGCAGCGACGCGCGCTTTGACGACCGCGAGGTCGACGTGGTGGGTGCGGGCGAACGCCAGGGCCTGATCGAGCGTCACGGACTCGACGGCTGGAACCGCCGGGGAAGGCGGCACTTGCGCCCAAGCAAGCGCCGGAAGCAGAACCACTGCGGAGACTGGGACCAGATTTTTCCAACGCATGACGACCTTGACCACGCGGCTGCGGCGTGTCGGAAGAAGACTATTTGCCGGCAG
>CAINLT010000064.1 GCA_903850505.1 uncultured Myxococcales bacterium
AGCTGGGCGGCGGGATCGCCTCCAGCATCGTCCTCCCCGGCGTCGGCGCCGAGACTGCGGGCACCAAGAGCCTCCCGTTGCTCGCGCGCCTCCTGGTCGGCGGCGCGAAGGGGGCGGCGACCGGCGCGGGATTCGGCGCTGCGTCGGGGCTGGCGAGCGGCAGGCACGACCTGACCAAGCCCGACGATATCCTGATGTCCGGCCTGTTGGCGCTCCTGGGCGGCAAAGAGAAGACAGAATTGGTCCGCCGTGCTCACGCGGGCAAGGAGGCCAAGCGGCGGCATGGCCAATGGGTCAACCGTCTGGAAACCCTGCCGCGCGGCATCGGGTACGACAGGAAGGCGCAGACGTGGAGCTACACGACGGAAGCGGACGGCGTCAGGACCATGTTCAGGGAGGCGGCGGAAGGCACGCCGCTGGCCGAACTGGGCAGACGGCACCGCATGACGCCGCAGGGCATCCGTGTCTTGCTGCAAAACCCGCTGTATGACGGGCGGTTGCGCTTTGACAAGCGAATGACGTCTCGTCCGCCCGGCGGCGGCACCGGCAAGCTGGTCGCCCGTGCCGAGTACGACGTCGTGGACGTACGGGTCTACGAGGAATCCCAGCAGATGGTCCCGCACGCGCTCTGGCTCAGCGTTCAGCGGATCATCTTGGACAACCAAGCCGCCCGCCGCCGCAGCCGCGCGGCCGTCGAGCCCCATGCCTGGGCGTCCGGCTTTCTGTATAGCTGGCACGAGCAGCTGCCCGACGGCGACACGATCGGGCTGGACCACACGCCCCGCCACGTGGTTTACGCGAGGTCGGCTGGTACTGGACCCGGGCAAGCGCCCAGGTACCTGTGCAAATGCACGAACCGCGACCTGACGGCCGGGCTGGGCAAATGCCGGCTGCATGGGTTTCGCTGCGTGGCCGTCAACCGGGCGCTGGACGCCTATCTGGTCGCTCTGACGACCGGCGACTGGTTCACGCGCGCGGCGCTCGCAGCGCTCAGCACCGCCGTCGTGCCGGACGCCGCCACGATCGTCGTGCGGGTAGTGCGTGACCTGACTGCGCTCGACCGGCGGGCAAAGAAGTTTGTCGACGCATACGACGCGGATGCAATCGACCTCGACGAACTGCGGCGGCGACAGGATGGCATCAAGGCGGAACGGCTGGTCTTGAACCGGCAACTCGCGGATGCCCAGACGGTTGCCGCCCTGCCGACCGCGGACGCGGTGCACGCGCAGGCAGCGACATGGCGCTGGGATCCCGCATGGGCACCCGAACGGAAGCGCACTTGGTTGGCCCGCTATTGCCGCGGCATCTACGTGTCAAACGACGGCGTCGAGCAGGCGGACGTGCAGGTGCGAGGCGACGACGGCACGCTGATGTCGATCGTGATCGGCGACGAATTCACATGGGAAGCGCTGCTCGGTCACAACCCACGCGGCCTCGGCGTGCTGGCGGGATTGTCCGGCACGGTGACGAGCGTGCATGCGGCCAAACAGCTCGACATGAGCGAGTCCATGCTCAGGTGGTACCTGGCAGAGGGCGTCTTGACGTTCGCCGGTGCGCAAAACGGCCCGCGCCGCCTGTGGTCGCCCGCCGACGTTGACTCCGCGCGGGAGCAGCTGGTCCGGCACCGCGCCACTGAGCGCCCAAAGCCGGCCATCGTCGGCCGGGTGTATTCGGCTGAGTTGGGCTTGAAGATTGGGAAAAACCGCGAGCAGGTGCGTTACATGGAGAACCACGGTAAGCTGCCGCTAGCGCACCGGGATGAGCGTGGCAACAGGTATTGGCTGGAGTCAGAGCTGCAGGACGGCGTGTAGCGATGGCGCTGCGCTGCACGATGCAGACGAACTACTCGTGAATGACCACGCGCGGGAAGCCAACTTTGACGCGGGTCTTGAACTTCACGCCCTGACCGGCAGTGTAGGTGCCAATGCTGCTGATCGTGTGGTCCGAATCCTGAATCCCGTCGGCGTCGTAGATCGCAGCATGCACGTTGTGGAAGCCCATGTCGCGGCGCGGGAACGCCACGACTTCGCAGAAGTTGTTGGGCCCAGCCAGCTCGCACGTCACCTTCTTGACGTCGAAGCTCGCCGTGACCGACGAGTCGATTTCCCACTTGATGCCGAACGCCTTGATGGTCTTCGGCTTTGCGTCCGCCGGGGCCGGGACCGGTTCGGGCGTTTCCTCCGGCTTGGGCCGAGCCGCGTTGATAGCTTTGACGAGGTGCTGTAGCGCCTTCGCTCGACCCAGATGACCGTTTTCGTAAGACCGCAAGGCCAACTGGTCCGACTCGGTCAACTTGGCGGCAACGGCATCCTCCTGGGCGGAGAGCTTCTTCAGGCTGGGCTCCAGCATGTCTTCAAATCTCTTTCTCTTCTCAGCGTCACCATCGGCCAGTTCGATCGCCGTTGCCCGGGCTTCAGTCAGTTTGGTGCGTTCCTCGACCAGCTCCTTCGCCTGCTGCATGTAGTTCTCGGCAGTGCTTGCGTCAGGCTTGAGGGGTTCAACGGCTGGCGTTGCAGCAGCCGCTGGCGCGGGCGGCGGGACTTTCGTGGGGGCTTGGCGGCACGCGGCCACGGCGACGAGTGACAACGCGGCAATGAACGCCGTTTCGTGGCGGTACATCATCTGGCTCCTCGGCGGCGTTGACCATCATGGCCTAACGCTTCTCGCAAAACGGTATCTCACAGAAGGTGTTTAGGCAATACGGTGCGCGGGACACTCGCGTCGCATGACCGAGCCCGAAGACAACATCGCCGCCGGAGTCCAAGCGCTGGGTCGCCGCGTGGCCGAGCTGCGGGCCGAACGGGGGCTCACGCAGGACGCGCTGGCGACCCGGCTGGGAACGTCTTGGAAGTACCTACAGCACATCGAGCTTGGCCGGGCCAACCCGTCCACGACGCTGCTTCTCCGACTGGCTGCGGCGCTGGAGGTCGCGGCCTCGGAGCTTTTCGTGCCGCCCGCGTCGATCGAACGACCACGGCCGGGAAGGCCAATGCGGGCGTCGCGCGGCTAACACTTGTGTTTCCGACCGGTTCCAGAGATCCAGCCCCGCACGACACAAGTGCAGGGACGCCGCGCTCGCGCGGGTCGCGGGCCGGGCGGACGCGGCGGACGCGGTTGTTGGCTCAAATGTGGTACCGATTCGCGTGGTTGACTTTCAGAAGGGCGGCTAGTTCGGTTTTCGGGAGCCTGTTTCCTGTGTAGGCGACGCAAGTGGGTTGGTATTAGTGCGTCCGTGTTCACCTGCAAAGTTCGTGTAGTCCGTGCTG
>CAINLT010000065.1 GCA_903850505.1 uncultured Myxococcales bacterium
GAGGAGGGGCAGGGCGAGCACGGTGGTGAGCAGAGGGCGAAATCGCATCATGGTCTTCCTTCACCGTCGTGTTCCGCCTGCCGCGCCGCGCGGCGTGTGCCAATCCAGCCGACCCGTTTGAAAGCATACAGCATCCCGAGCGCGACCGTGATCATCAATGCCCACGCGAACGCGTAGCCCAAGGGCCAGTGGATCTCCGGCATCACGTCAAAGTTCATTCCGTAGATGCCGGCGATGAACGTCAGCGGTAGGAAGATTGTTGAAATGATCGTCAAGACTTTGACCACTTCGTTCATGCGATTGTTCACGGCCGACAGGTAAACATCCATCAAACTCGCAGCAAATTCGCGATAGGTCTCCACCAGATCGACGACGTGGACTGCATGGTCCGCGGCGTCGCGCAGGTACACACGCGTCGCGTCGCTGATGTGGACGTGGTCGTCCTCCGCCTCCGTGCGCAGCAGCGCGTGGAGCGCGTCGCGTTGCGGCCAAATCGACCGCCGCACGACAAGCAGCGTCCGCTTGAGCGCGTGGATCCGCTTGCCCGTCGCCGGTTCCGGCCGTTCCAGCGCTTCCTGCTCCAGATCCTCCAGCGCCGCGCCCAGCGCGTCCAGCACGGGAAAGTACCCGTCAATCACGCAATCCAGGATCGCGTAGGTCAGGTAATCCGAGCCGCTCTGGCGGATCTTGCCCTTGCCATGGCGGATCCGCGCGCGGACCGGTTCCAGCACGTCGCCGTCCAAATCCGACTCCTGCACCGTCAGCACCCACGACGCGCCCAGCAGGACGCTGACTTGCTCCGGATGGGCGGCGATGCCCCGCAGGTGGATCATGTGCGAAACGCAGAGCGTGTGGTGGTCATACACGTCCGTTTTGGGCCGCTGCGGCACGTTCACCATGTCCGCCAGCGCCAGCGGATGGACGCCCAGCAGATCGCCGATCTCCTGAAGCCGCTCGCGGTCGCTCGTGCCGCGCACGTCGATCCACAGGATCTGCCCGGGCTCCGGCGTCAGCAGGGACACCGGCTGGTCTGGCTGCAGATCGCCCGTCTCAAAGAGCCCCGGCGCGTACCGCATCCACGCGACGTGGGTCGGCTCCGCGTCGGGATCGGCAAACAGCGTGCCCGGCGTCGCGCCCGGCAACATCAACGGCGTCTGCACCATGACCGTCGACGGCGGTCGCCGCCGCTGGCCGTGCAGCAGGCGATCAGCTTCCTCCGCGGCGCGGCTCAACAGGCTCATGAAGGGCTCCAGCGGGGCGAACGGCGTCGCCGCGTGCTGTGACGACAGCGACGGTCCCGCGACTGTCCTGCAATGCCGCGGGACTTGCAACCCTCGGCGCAGTTTCGTAGCGTGCACATCACGACTGCGCAAATTTCGGCAAGTTGGCCGGGGTTGGGGGCGCAGCTGACGGGCGAATCGCGTCCTTTGCTGGAATTTGGGGAGAGCTATGTTGCGCTTTGATATCAAAATGTTGCGTCCATTGGTCAGCGTCGCTGCCGCTGCCGCCCTCTTTTCGGCATGCGGAACGACCGCTGCGAGCAGCACTTCGACGGACGACGCCGCCACCGGCACCGACGACGCCAGCGCTGACACTGCCGCGGACACAAGCACCGCGGCCAACACGCTGATCGCTGACGGCGAGTACTACTTGTCCGTCAACGTCGTGCCGTTTGGCGGCCTGCTGCTGCCGTTCAAGGCGACGCTGACCGCGTCCGGCAGCCTGGCCGATGGCGGGAAGCTCGCCACGCTGGAACTGCGCGCCATCTCCGACAAGGAGACGCCGATGTACGTCAGCGATCCGATCGGCACCGTCAAGGACGTCGTCGTCGCCAAGGGCGGCACGTTCACCGCGCAATTTGCTGACCCGATCCTGATTCCCGCCAAAGCCGCGCCGACGGGCAGCGATGTGCACGTCGCCAACTTCAAGCTGATCGGCACGATCGGCAGCGACAACTCGATGTGCGGCGACATGAGCGGCACGGTCGTCGAGTTCTCCAAGGACGTCGCCACGAGCACGTTCAAGGCCGTCAAATGGGGCACGCAGACCACGCCGCCGGAATCGTCCTGCACGGCCACCGCAGTCAAGCACTACGCGGGCATCACCGCGTGCCCGGTGCTCAAGGCCGGCGTCAATGAAATCAAAAGCGCCGAGCGCACGCGCCGATTCACCGTCGTCCTCCCGGAAGCCAGCACGGCGACCGGCCTCCCGACCGACGTGAGCGCGCAGAACCTCCCGGTCGTCTTCTTGTTCCACGGCGTGGGCGGCTCGATGTCGGGCATCCTCGGCGACACCGCGTTTGACGGCCTGCTGAAGACGGAGAAGTTCGTGCTCATCGTGCCGGAATCCGAGCGCGACAAGAACGGCACGGCCGTGAGCCAGACTGAATGGCTCTACGGCGTGCAGCAGTTTGCCGACGACAACTCCGACCTCGTGTTCTTTGACGACATGCTCAAATGCGTCGGCGACCAGTACAAGACCAACGCCAAGCGCGTCTACATCACCGGCATGTCCGGCGGCGGCATGATGACGGTGTTCACGTCCTTTAGCCGGTCAGACGTCATCGCGGCCGCGGCGCCGTTCTCCGGCGGCTACCTGTTCAAGTTCCCGTCCACCAAGAACAAGTTCCCGGAAATGGTCGTCTGGGGCGGCGAGGCCGACAGCGCTTTCTCGCAGAATTTCAATACGCTGGCCAACCTGCTGATCCCGGCGCTGAAGTCGGACGGCCACGCGGTCCTGCAGTGCAACCACGGCACGGGTCACAAGTGGCCGGCGGCGATGACGGCCGCGGATTGGGCGTTCCTGAGCAACTTTGAGCTTGGCGCGGCCAGTCCGGCGTTCACGGACCCGCTGCCGAGCGTCTTCCCGAGCTACTGCTCGGTCGCCAAGTAGAGCCGCCTGCGTCCCCGCCGCGTGCGCCAGCGACTTTGGCGGCGCGCGGCGGGCGACCAGCGCTTGCGCTACTTGGGTATCAGCATGTTGATGCCCGCCGCCAACACCAGCACGCACACGCCGATCTTCATGGCGCGCGCCGGCAAGATGCCGACCATGCGGCTGCCGATCAGCACGCCGGGAATGGAGCCGGCCATGAGGTTGATCGCCAGGCCATAGTCAACCGTGCCGATATCGATGTGCGCCAAGCTCGCCGCCGCCACCAGCAGCATCGCGTGGGCGATGTCCGTACCGACGAGCGTCGCCATGTCCAGCCGCGCCGTGAACAGCAGCAGCAGCGCAATCAGCGA
>CAINLT010000066.1 GCA_903850505.1 uncultured Myxococcales bacterium
ATGTTGTATGAAATCCAGTCGGATGACGCGGATTTCACCCGGCAGGCCCTGGAGCAGGCTGCGTACAAGCTGCCCATCAAGTGCAAGGTCGTCGCCCGCGGCGAAATCGCGTAACTGTCGCCAGCGACAGTGCATGAGTGAACGTTTAGATTTTCGGAAGACTGAGAGGATACCATGGCATCGACCGTGATTAGCGAAATGACTGACGTGGAACTGCGCCGCAAGGAGTCGGAACTGCGCGACGAACTGTTTCGCCTGCGTTTCCAGCACCACACCGGTCAGCTCCAGAGCCCGATCAAGCTGCGCACGACGCGCCGCGATCTGGCCCGCGTGCTGACGCGCTTGCGCGAACTGGAACTGGTCATCAACCACCCGGCGGCCGCAGAGTAATTCTCGCTCGAGCCTCCTGACTCACTCTGACTTGTAAGGACACACCATGGTCGCTACCGAGACCGACATCATCGAAGCCCCCGCCGCCGTTGAAACGGAAGAGCTCAAGGGCCGTCATCGCCGCACCGCCACCGGCATTGTCGTTTCGACGGCGATGGACAAGACCGCGGTCATTTCCGTGACCCGCGTCTTCTTGCACCCGAAGTACCGCAAGTACGTTCGCCACAGCAAGAAGTACATGGCGCATGACGAACATGGCGTGTGCAACATCGGTGACCAGGTGGTGATCGAAGAGTGCCGTCCGATGTCCAAGCACAAGCGCTGGCGCTACCTCAATACGCTGCGCAAGAAAGAAGCGTAAGCAAACTACGGCGTCAGCCACTACGTTTGAACGATTGACCGAGGTTTATCATGATCCAGACCGAATCCTACCTGAACGTGGCCGACAACTCCGGCGCCCGCCGTCTCCGCTGCATCAAGGTGCTCGGCGGCTCCAAGCGCAAGTACGCTTCGCTCGGCGACATCATCGTCTGCGCGGTGCGCGAAGCGCTCCCGAAGTCCAAGGTCAAGAAGGGCGACGTGGTCAAGGCCGTCATCGTCCGCACGACCAAGGAAGTGGGCCGCGAAGACGGCAGCTACATCAAGTTCGATGGCAACGCCGCCGTGGTCATCAACAACAACAAGGAGCCGGTCGGCACCCGTATCTTCGGGCCGGTCGCTCGTGAACTGCGCGCCAAGCGCTTCATGAAGATCGTCTCCCTGGCGCCGGAAGTGCTGTAAGCATCCAGTCCACAGATTGGCCCACGAGAAGTAGTGTTGGTCACGAGAAGTAGTTAGCGAGGAAGCAGTCATGCGGAAGATCAAGAAGAACGACACGGTCATCGTTACGGCCGGCAAAGAAATCGGCAAGACCGGCAAGGTGTTGCGCGTGATCGAGGCGAAGCTCGACGGCAAGAAGGCGCCCGCGAAGGGTGCTGACCACGTCGTCGTGGAAAAGCTGAACATCATCAAGCGCCACACCAAGGCGCGCGGCACGCAGCGTGCGGCCGGCATCATCGAGAAGGAAGCCCCGATCTCGATTTCCAACGTGGCGCTCGTGAGCCCGACGACCGGCAAAGCCGTGCGCGTTGGCTTCGAGACCGTGGAAGATGCGAAGGGCAACCAGAAGAAGATCCGCGTCGTCCACAAGACGGGCGAGCGTCTCGATCCGGTGTGAACAAACTGAGGTAAGGTTCATCGGCGGCATTAGCCGAGGGCTGAACGGTTGCGACTGAAGGACAGTCGACCGCAAGCCGCCGAAGGGACAAGAGAAGCGAGGATGTGATGGCAGAGAAGCAGAAAGGCAAGTCGGCAGCCCCCAAGAACAGCGCGCCGGCGACCAAGATGACGATGGCGAAAGCCGATGACGCCGTGGGCGAGAAGGTGATTCCGCGCCTTCGCACGCTTTACTCGGAAAAAGTCATTCCGGCGATGCAGGCGGAGTTTGCTTACGGCAACCCGATGCAGCTCCCGAAGATCGAGAAGGTTGTCATCAACTTCGGTCTCGGTGAAGCCACGCAGAACCCGAAGGTCATCGAGCGCACTGTTGAGCAGTGCCTGGCCCTCGCCGGTCAGAAGCCGATTGTCACGCGTTCGCGCAAGGCCATCGCCAACTTCAAGCTGCGCGAGAACCTGCCGATCGGCGTGAAGGTCACCCTTCGCCGCGAGCGCATGTTCGAATTCCTGGACCGCCTGATCAGCATCGCGCTCCCGCGCGTGCGTGACTTTCGCGGCGTGTCGGCCAAGGGCTTTGACGGCCGTGGCAACTTCACGATGGGCGTCAAGGAACAGATCATCTTCCCGGAAATCAACTACGATGCGGTCGACAAAGTGCGCGGCATGAACATCACGGTTGTGACGTCCGCCAAGACGGATGCGGAAGCCAAGGCGTTGTTGACGCACTTCGGCATGCCCTTCCGCAAGTAACCGCACACACTCGAGAAGTAGGAACCCACAATGGCCAAGACCAGTCAAATCATCAAGTCGCAGCGCACGCCCAAGTACGCGATTCGTCACCGTAATCGCTGCAAAGTGTGCGGCCGTCCGCGCGGCTTCATTCGCAAGTTTGAACTCTGCCGTATCTGCGTGCGCATGCTCGCGGTTCGCGGCGAACTCCCCGGCGTCACCAAGGCGTCCTGGTAGTTCAGGAGCTGGACTTGCGGACGGCAGCCTGGCTGCCTGACGGTCATGTGTGCAAAAAGTGGGTGGCGTCCTGGTAACCAAGCCAAAAGCGCCACTGAGCATTCAAGTGATTGAGAATCTACAGTTTACGGAGTAGCCAATGGCCACCAACGACCCCATCGCCGATTTCCTGACCCGCGTGCGCAACGGCATCATGGCCCGTCACAGCGAAGTCAAAGTGCCGGCGTCGAACATGATTCGCTCGCTCGCCAAGATCCTCCATGAAGAAGGCTTCGTGGGCGACATCAGCGAGACGCACGACGACGCCCAGGGCAACATCACGGTGCAGCTGCGGTACGCCGCGGACAAGAGCAACGTGATCCTCGGCCTGAAGCGCGAGTCGCGTCCCGGCCAGCGTCGCTACGTCGCGGTGGAATCGATTCCGCGCGTCAAGAACGGCATGGGCATTGCCATCCTGTCGACTTCTGGCGGC
>CAINLT010000067.1 GCA_903850505.1 uncultured Myxococcales bacterium
CGACGAGGCGCCCCGACAGCGGCGTGCCACGCACGCGGGCGCGCCATTTCTGCCAGGACCAGCGCACCGCGGTGCCGACGCCGAACCAGAACGCCAGAAGCAGGAGCATGCGAATCATGGGCGACCTCCGCGGGATCCGGGTGCAGCGCGCGCGTTGTCGGCGCGGTCTGGGTGCTCGCCGGGCGTGCCAACGTACGGACAGTGACGGCAGGCGTTGCCGCAGCAGAAGCCGCGCTGGCGCAAGTACAAGCTGGTCATGACGTACAAGCCCGATTGCGGGTCGATGTAGCCGGAGACCCCGCGCGCGCAGGCATCGTCGTGAAGTTGAGCGGCGTCAGCCATGATGCACCTGCGGGCACGGCCCGGGGTTGGCGCCCACACCGGCGAGAGATGCGCGGGGCGGAACACGCGGCAGTCTTGTCGATTGCCGGCGGAGCGTCAATGCGAATGCGGCGTTGTGGCGACCGGGAGCCCAGCGGCCCCAGATCCACGACGCGGCGACAAAATTCAGCTTTCGAGCGCCCGCGCCCTGTTCCACGCCGATGGCGACGATGGGCCAAGCACATGCAAATACAATAGCTTGCAGATCGCGACAGCACTGAACACAGCGAATTTGACCTGAACGGCTGTTCAGGTACAGTACTGAACAGATGCACAGTGCATCACAGCGATGCAAGCGACTCAAAAGCAGGATCCGGAGAACACCATGACACAGCACCACGTACTGACCCCGCAGGAACTGACGATTTTGCGCCACACCGACTACTGCTGCCACGGCTGCTGGCAGGATCTGCGGCTGATGCCTCAGGCGCGCTGGCGCATGGTGGCCGTGCCGGCGAAGGCGCGCGGCAGCGACAAGCAGGAACAGCACCTGTTGGCGGTCTGCGAGCAGTGCGCGTGGCCGATGGCGATGGCGAACCAGCGTGAAGCGCCGGTCCATCCGGTGCCTGTGCTGGACAGTGAAGATGCGTCGTTGGCTGCGGGCGCGCTCGGGCTGCTGTCCGGCTGGTTCGTCGCGGGGCCAGCGTTCGCGCTTGTCGGCCTTGTCGCTGGCGCGGCGGCGGGTTACGTCTCCTCGCGCAAAATGGCTGCCTAAGGCGCCGTGCAGCAATAACCCGTCGTGGGGGACGCTTCTCGCTGGCTCGCCAAGTGCGCCCGCTGCGCGATACGCCCGGCGACACACGGCTGGGACTTGATCGCGTTGTTCTTGCGCGAGCCCTAACCAGCGAGCCCGCGGAGCACGTACGGCAGGATACCGCCATGGCGGTAGTACTCGACTTCCACCGGCGTATCGATGCGCGCCTTGGCCACGAAGCGGAGCTGGGCGCCGTTGGCCCGCGTCGCCGAGACGTGGACCGGCTGACCCGGCTGGACGCCTGCGGCGATGCCCGGCAGCTCAAACACTTCCTCGCCGGTGAGCCCCAGGGAATGCGCGGATTCACCGGGCTGGAACTGCAGCGGCAGGATGCCCATGCCCACGAGATTCGAGCGGTGAATGCGCTCAAAGCTCTCGGCAATGACAAAGCGGATGCCCAGGAGCGCCGGCCCCTTGGCCGCCCAATCGCGCGAGGAGCCGGAGCCATACTCCGCCCCCGCCAGGATACACAGCGGTGTGCCAGCGGCCTTGTAGCGCATCGCGGCGTCAAACAGCGTCATCGTCTCGCCCGTGGGAAGGTGCCGCGTCCACCAGCCTTCGCGGTCCGGCGTCAGCGCGTTCTTGAGCCGCACGTTGGCGAACGTGCCGCGCATCATGACCTCATGGTTGCCGCGCCGCGCGCCGTAGCCGTTGAAATCCTTGGGCGCGACCCCGAGGCTCATCAGGTACTCGCCCGCCGGCGACTCCTTGGCGATGTTGCCAGCCGGCGAAATGTGGTCCGTCGTGACGGAATCACCCAGCACGGCCAGACAACGCGCGCCCGTGATCGGCGCAAGCGGCGCGGGCGTGCGCGCGAGGCCTTGGAAGAACGGCGGGTTCTGCACGTACGTCGAGTCAGCTTGCCAGCCGAACGTCGCGCCCGTCGGAACCTGGAGGTTCTGCCAGTTGGCATCGCCGCGAAACACGTCGGCATAGACCTTGCGGAACATCGCGGACGTCAGATTTTCGCGAATCGCCGCGTTCACTTCCGCCTGCGACGGCCAAATGTCGCGCAGGTAGACCGGCAGACCGTCCTTTCCCGTACCGAGTGGCTCCGTCGTCAGGTCCGTATCGATGTTGCCAACCAGCGCGTACGCGACAACCAGCGGCGGCGATGCCAGGTAGTTGGCGCGCACCGACCCGTGCACACGGCCCTCAAAATTGCGATTGCCCGACAGCACGGACGCCGCTACCAGCTTGCCGGACTGGATGGCCGCCTCGACGGACTCCGGCAGCGGCCCGGAGTTGCCAATGCACGTCGTACAGCCGTAGCCGACCAGGTTGAAACCCAGCCGCTCCAGGAATGGCGTCAGCCCCGCGGCTTTCAGGTATTCCGTCACAACCTTGGAACCCGGCGCCAGCGACGTCTTGACCCACGGCTGCACACTCAGCCCCTTGGCCACCGCGTTGCGCGCCAGCAGCCCGGCGGCCATCAGCACGGACGGATTGGACGTATTCGTGCAGGAAGTAATCGCCGCGATGACCACCGATCCGTGTGTCAGCGCGTGTCCGTCTGACGTCCTCGCCATCGCGCCCAGCTCCGCGCCCGGCTTCAACAGGGACGGCAGCTCGCGGGCGAAGGCGTCTTTCACGTCCCGCAGCGCCACGCGATCCTGCGGCCGCCTCGGCCCCGCCATGGACGGCTCCACGGTCCCGAGATCCAGCTCAAGCTGTGACGAGAACAGCGGATCGACCGACGCGTCCGTGCGGTAGATGCCCTGCGCCTTGGCATACGCCTCCACGAGCGCGACGGTCGCCTCGTCGCGGCCGGAAAAACGCAGGTAGTCGATTGTCTGCGCGTCGATGGGAAAATAGCCGATTGTCGCGCCATATTCGGGCGCCATGTTGGAGATCGTCGCGCGGTCGGTGAGGGAGAGCGACGACAGGCCGTTGCCGAAGAACTCGACGAATTTGCCGACCACGCCGTGCCTGCGGAGCATTTGCGTGACCGTGAGCACGAGATCGGTCGCCGTCACGCCTTCTTGCAGCTTGCCGTGGACGCGGAAACCAACGACCTCCGGCAGCAGCATCGTGATCGGCTGGCCCAGCATCGCGGCCTCCGCTTCAATGCCGCCGACGCCCCAGCCCACGATGCCGAGGCCGTTGACCATCGGCGTGTGCGAATCGGTGCCAACGCACGTGTCAGGAAACGCCAGCGTCTCGCCATTTTCCACCTTGGTAAAAACGGTCCGCGCCAGGAATTCCAGGTTGACCTGATGCACGATGCCCGTGTCCGGCGGCACGGCGGAGAAGCCGGAGAACGCGGTCTGCGCCCAGCGCAGCAGCTGGTACCGCTCGCGGTTGCGCTGGAATTCCAGATCGGCGTTCTGCCGGAACGCGTCGGGCGTCCCAAAATAGTCCACCTGCACGGAGTGATCGACAACCAAGTCCACCGGCTGCAGCGGGTTGATCCGCGCGGGATCGCCGCCCCACGCCTGCATCGCATCGCGCATCGCCGCCAGATCGACGACCGCCGGCACGCCCGTGAAGTCCTGCAGCACGACGCGCGCGACGCGAAACGCGATCTCCAATTCCGGGTGATGCGTCGGGTTCCAGCCGGCGATGGCCTCAATGTCGGCGCGCTTGACGGTCGTCCCGTCCTCATGGCGCAGCAGGTTCTCCAGGAGGATGCGCATCGACACCGGCAGACGGTCCACGGCGTACCCGGCTTGCGCCAGCGCGGGCAAACTGAAGTAGCGGTAGGACTTGTCACCGACGGACAGCGTGGACTTGGACCCGAACGAATTGTGGCTCATGAAGGCCTCCGGAATGGCGATGACTGCCAGAGTTGGGCACGAACGGACGATGGCACAACGCCTGATGGCGAATCTCACGACGCTTGCGCGGCGCGTCCCGCGAGCGCAGCATGTGCTTTGAACGTTAGGCGTTTGGGAGAATCAAGCAAGGCACGGGGGGACGA
This sequence comes from uncultured Myxococcales bacterium, assembly GCA_903850505.1. Lineage (GTDB taxonomy): Bacteria > Myxococcota_A > UBA9042 > UBA9042 > UBA9042 > CAIYBN01. Next base: position 4,056 of record CAINLT010000067.1, read on the forward strand.
AATGCACCAGCAAAATGGTTTCGCAGCGATTCTGGCCAGCGCACTGGCCTTGACTTTGGCATGTAGCAGCCCGGCAGCGACGGCGGCCGATGACGACGCGTTGGGCGCGGCAGACGGAACTGACGACGCAGCGACCGCAGGCTCCGATGCCGCGCAAGTCCCGGACGTGGGAACCGACGCCGTCGCGGATGCCCTGCCGGATGTGGCCGACATTGCCGCGGCGGGAACGGACGCAGCGGTCGCTGATGAAGATGCCGCCACGGATGTTGCCGGAACCGACGCGACGGCCGATGTTGCAGCCGCGGATGTCGGTTGCGTCGTCCCGCCCGCGTTCAACTACCAATGCCAGACCGGCGCCATCGACGACTGCTCCAAGGCCGGCGGCGCGTGCCTGCTGGGCCTCTGCCTCGCGCCCAAGGAAGATCCCACACGCTGGGATGGCTGCGGCGACAACGTCTGCGGCGCGTGCGAACTGGATTGCCCGGTCGACTGTGCCAGCGCGCCGACGTTGACCGGCGCCAAGGACTTCAGCGGCGAAAAGACCATCAGCATCTGGGTCCACGGCTTCTCCAACCAGGGCGCGGACAAGTTGAAAGCGTTGACGTACGGCTCGATCAAGGGCTGCGGCGACGTGCTGGAGAACACGCAGCTCTTTGGCAATCCGCGCGTGTGCGGCGACAAGCCGGGCAATGATACCGACCCGAACCAGTTGATCGCGGTGGAATACTACGGCGCCAATCCGCCCGCGTGGATGACCAAGCAGGACGTCCTGGACGTGGAGAAATATCCCTATTCCGGCGGTCCGACCGGCTTGCAGCGGTACGCGACAATCGTCGCCAAGTTCGTGAAATGGCGGATGGTGGTCACGGGTGCCAAGCACGTCAACATGGCGTGCCACTCGATGGGCTGCCTCATCACGCGGCAACTGATTGAAAACGACTACGAAGGGCTCGCGTCGCAGCAGCTCATCTCGCGCTGGTTCACGGCGACGGGCGTAGTCGACGGCGCGCAGCTGGCATGGCTGTTCAACAATCCGACGCTGCAGCAAACCGCGACGGCGATTGGCCTGGAGGTGAGCGACTTCATCCTGATGAACCCGGATTACGTCTGGGATCACACGCCGTGGTGGGATCACAAGCTGTACTGGGCCAACAATCCGCTGTTCAAAGGCATGCTGATCCACCACGTGGGCGCGACCGATACGCACATCCAGCAGGCGATCAACATCCAGCTGCTGGACGTGCTGAATCCGGGCAAGTCCGATCCGAACGACGGCATCATGTACACGCAGGACGAGTATTTCCACGATCAGAACGCCGACGTCGCGGCCAAATCGCTGATGGGCGACGTGGTCAAGCCGTCCCGCGCGTTTGTCTATGCCGACCACATGAACGCGCCGGGCACGCTGAACACGGCGGTGAATGCCGCGGCGGCGCTGTTCCATCACCGCAAGGTCGTGGTGACGGTGGAGAAGTTCGAGCTGCTGAAGGACCGCGAATCGCACGCGCCATTCGATGGGGAGTATGGCAGTCCGCCGGCGGAGGTCGTCGTCGAGTCAGAGACGCGATTTGCGCCGTACTTGAAGACCGCGTTTCCCAAGGTGACGGACGACATCATCATCAGCAACGACAAGCTCGACTACCGCACCGCGCCGATGTGGCAGCAGACGCAAGGCGACACGACAAATCCCAACGTCGTGGTGTTTTCCGGGCCGGTGTTTGACGACATGACCGACCTGCATCTGGACGTGTGGCTCAATGAGGCGGACACCTACGCGCACTACGGCGTGAACGAGTTTCCGCTTGATTTCAAGGCGACTGAGCCGCTGGTGGATTTCCACGGGCAGGTGCCGCTGGTGGACAACGGCACGTTCACGGCGTCGAGCAGCTACGCGAACGTGACGTTCCGGGTGCGGGTCTATTCGATGTACTGATGGCGGCTCGCGGATCGCGCGCTGAACCGACTAGGCGATCTGCGCGAGCACGGACAACCGCGCGCCGCGCGTCTGGCCATCGGCGATTTCATAGCGATCCCGGCCTCCCTGCTTGGCCCGGTACAGCGCCGCATCGGCCTGAATCAGCGCGGCAGTCAAGTCCAGCGCCGCCACGTTGACCGGCGCGATGCCGATGCTGATCGTCACGCTCGTGCCGTCAATCGCCGGAATCGCCGTCGTGCGCAGCGATTGCAGGATGCGCCGTGCGACCTTCTCCGCGTTCTCGAGCGTGCATTGCGGCAGCATGAGCGCAAACTCCTCGCCACCCCAGCGCACGAGCACGTCGTGATTGCGCAGCCCCACGCGACACGCCGACGCCACTTCGCGCAGCACCTCATCGCCCGCGCCGTGGCCCCAGCGGTCGTTGACGCGCTTGAAGTTGTCGACGTCCAGCAGCATGAGCGTCACCGGCCAATCGCGGCTCAGGGCGCGCGGCAGCTGCTGCAGCGCGGCCACTTCCAGTTGGCGGCGATTGCCCAGCCCGGTCAGCGCATCCGTGAACGCGACCTTGCTCAGCTCGTCATTGGCGCGGCGCAGGCGGTCGCGCGCTGTCGCTTCCATGTGCAGGATAAATCCGAACGCCGTCAGCAGGGACGACGACAGCAGACCGAGGATCGCGACGATGGCCAGCGGCGACTTGAGCGGATCGATCGGACCGTGGCTGTTGAGCGTGAACGCGATGGCGCGCAGCCCGTGAATCGTCGCGGCGATGCCACCGGCCACGACGAGATAGCGCGTGCCCAACGTCCATGGCCGCGGTGCCGCGCGACGCAGCCGGACCCACCAACACGCCGCGGTCAGGCTCATGGGCACGGCGCACACGAGGACGCGCAGCTTGGCGAACCAGATGGCGCCCGGGTCCGGATTCAGCAGCGTCATGACGCAAACCGTGACGACGGCGGCGAACGCCAGCGTGCGGTCCCAACGCGGAATGTCCGCCAAGCCAAAGAGCGCGTAGCCAATTTGGTACACGAGCTGCATCCCGACCAGCATCATGCTGTTGGCGAGCGCGAAGGTGACGAAGTCCGGGAGGACGCTGCGGAGCGCCATCAGCGGCAACGCACCAAACGCCAACAGGACGCCGATCGACGCGACGAAGCCGCTCTTGCCAAAGCCGCTGGTGCGCCAGACCGGCAGCGACACGGCGAGGAGAAGCAGCAGCTGCACCGAGCCAAAGACCAGCAGGGAAGGAACGTGAAGCGGCATCTTCATCCGTTGCGACAGCGGCACAGGGTGCGGCATCGCGTTCGCCATGCAATCGCGGGCACCCCGAGGTCCGCCAGCGCACAGTCATCAGTCATTTGGCAGCGGGTAACCCGCTTCGGGACCACCCGCAGAGCGTCGCGCGCGCGGTGGCCGGCGTCAACAAAAGTGGCTTCAGTCTGCCGAAGGTGCCGCAGCTAGCGGCGGGTATGACGCTCAATGGGCAGCGACACGGGCGAAGATTGCCGTCAGCCCGGGCCATCTTGCCAATGGGAGGCATCCACCCGGTCCATCGCGATCGAATACCACGCCGTCCCCTCGTGATTCAGGCGCACGACAACGCGGTCCTGCACCAGCGCCTCCAGCGTCTCCAGCACGAGCGCTTGGGGCCACTTCTCGTCCAGTTCGCGCCACACGTCGGGAACGCGCATTTCACAGTCCGGATAGAGCGTCAGCATGTCCTGGATCGCCGTGGCGCAAGTGATGTCAGTCATGATGGGGCCCTGGGGTCGGTAACGTGGTGCAATCGCAGCAGGCGCGATGCGAGCGCTGGGCAAAGTCTGGGACGCGGACAAGCATGCGTCAAGGCGGCCGCGACGGCATGTCAGTAGCTCGTCAAGATGTCCGCTTTTCGTAGCTAATGAAATGTCCGCATGTCCGGCCAGGTGAGTGTCGCAGACACGAAACCGCTGGCCGACGGCTTCGAGGCTGACTGGATCGCCCACAAGGGCGCATAGACATGA
>CAINLT010000068.1 GCA_903850505.1 uncultured Myxococcales bacterium
CAAGCACCTCGGACCCGAGGCGAGTCAGCTACTTACGCGTCCGAGTCGAGTCCTGTCCGCGCCGAGCGACCGCGGTCAGAGATTGTTTCAGCGGGTCACGGCGGGAGACTCACGTCGGCGGAGCTTGCGACGGCCTTGCGCGCTACGCGGAACGGCACGGCATTGGCGTGTCAGACGCGTTCGATAATCGTCGCGATGCCTTGACCGCCGCCGATGCACAGCGTCACCAGCGCGGTGGACTTGCCGGTACGCTCCAGCTCATCCAGCGCCGTGCCAATCAACATCGCGCCAGTCGCGCCGAGCGGGTGGCCCAGCGCAATCGCGCCGCCGTTGACGTTGACGCGCTCCGGGTCGATGCCCAGCTTGCGCACCGTCTGGAGCACAACCGCGGCGAACGCCTCGTTGATCTCCCACAGGTCGATGTCGCTCGCGCGCATGCCCGCAAGCTTCAATGCCTTTTCCGACGCGGGCGCGGGCGCCGTCAGCATCAACACCGGCTCGGAGCCGATGGTCGCCAGCGCCCGGATGCGCGCACGGGGCTTGAGGCCGCGGCTTTGCACGAACGCTTCGGAGGCCACGAGCACCGCGGCGGCGCCATCGACGATGCCCGACGAGTTGCCGGCCGTGTGCACGTGGCGGATCGCGCCCGCCTGCGGGTAGGCGCGCAAAGCGATCTCATCGAGCGTCTCGCCATTCGGCCCAACATTCGCCGCGCCCATCGCGACAAACGCCGCCGGGAGCTTGGCCAGCGACTCCGCGGTCGTATCCGCGCGCGGGTGCTCGTCTCGGTCGAGCGCCAGTTGCCCGGTGAACGGGTCCAGCACGGGGAACAGGCTGCGCGCGAACCGGCCTTCCGCCGCCGCCACCGCCGCGCGCTGTTGCGAACGCAGCGCCCACGCGTCGAGCTCGGCGCGATCGAAGCCTTCCAGCGTCGCCAGCAAGTCCGCGCTGATGCCCTGCGGCACCTGGAAGAACTGCTCGCGCAGATGCAGGTTGTCGCCGTCGATGCCACCGCCGTCGGAGCCCATCGCCACGCGCGACATGCTCTCCACGCCGCCGCCGACCACGAGCTGCTGCGCGCCTGAACCAACGCCCATCGCGGCGAAATTGACGGCCTGCGAACCGGAGCCGCAGAAGCGGTTCAGCGTCGTCGCGCCGACGTTCAGCGGCCAGCCTGCGGCGAGCACCGCGTTACGCGCAAGATTGGCGCCCTGCTCGCCCGCGTGCGAGACACAGCCGGCAATCACGTCGTCCACGTCAGCCGCGTCGATGCCGTTGCGCAAGATGAGCTGCTGCAGCGCCTGGGCGAACAATTCCTGCGGGTGGATACCGGAAAGAGCGCCTTTGCCCGCGCGACCGCGACCGCGCGGCGTGCGCACTGCGTCCAAAATGTAGCCGAAACTCATGGTGTCTCCTCGTGCCCAAGTGGGCGGTCAGTCTACGTCGCCGCCGCCGTCATGGCGAGAGCACCGCGCGGTCCAGCACAACGCCGATCGGGCAATGGTCCGAGCCGGTCACGTCAGGCCAGATGAACGCGTCCTTCAGGTAGCGGACCGCACCCGGCGACGCGAGCACGTAGTCGATCCGCCAGCCGACGTTCTTGGCGCGCACGCCAAAGCGCTGGCTCCACCAACTGTACGCGCCGACCTGATCGGGATGAAAGTGGCGAAACGTGTCCACCCAGCCCGCGCGCAGCCAGCGATCGAGCTCCTCGCGTTCTTCTGGCCGGAAGCCCGACGTCTCGCGGTTGTCCTTCGGCCGCGCCAGATCGATGTCCCGATGCGCCGTGTTGAAGTCGCCCATCACGAGCACCGGCTCGCCAGCGGCAAACTGCGGCGCGAACATGTCGAACACGTGGCGGTAGAAATCCAGCTTGTACGGAATCCGCGAGTTGTCGCGCTCCTTGCCGTTGCCGTTGGGAAAATAGCCGTTGACGACCCAAAGCTTGCCAAACCGCGCGATGACAAGCCGCCCCTCCACGTCGAACTCTGGCCGACCCGTCGTCGTTTCCAGCGCGTCCCACGGCGTCTGCGCGTACAGCCCCACGCCGCTGTAACCCAGCCGCTCGGCCGGCTGCATGTGGAAATGCCACCCCGCGGGCGCGCGGACGTGCGCGGGCAGCTGCTCAGGCAGCGCGCGTGTCTCCTGCAGCGCGATGATGTCGCCGGGCTTCTGCGCCAGCCAATCGCCAAAGCCCTTGCCCGCAGCCGCGCGCAAACCATTGACATTCCAAGAAATTACCGTGAGGGACATGAAGCGCGCTCGCTGGTTGAAGGGGGCGAAAGCCGCTCGCGGCGGCAGCTCCGGATTCCCGTGTAGCCGCACGCGATCCGCTTGGCAAGCTTGCATCCGCGCCGCGATCGCGCTACCCAGCTCGCCGCGCCCCATTTGGCGACAGGAGTCCCCATGCAGTACCGCAATCTCGGCCGTTCCGGCGTCAAAGTCTCCACCTTGTGCCTCGGCGGCATGACCTTTGGCGAAGCCGACTCCACGAGCATGATGCACGGCGCCTCCAGCTCGCAGGCAGAAGCCTTCGCTGTGCTCGACCACGCGGTCGCAGGCGGCATCAACTTCATCGACGTCGCCGACGTCTACGGCCAGGACGGCTTGGCCGAACGCGTCCTGGGCGACTGGCTGGTCAAGACGCAAAAGCGCGACGATCTCGTCCTTGCCACGAAATTCCGCTTCCGCATGGGCCCCGGGCTGAACCAGACGGGCGCGTCGCGCTACCGCATCATGCGCACCGTAGAGGACAGCCTGCGGCGGATGAAGACCGACCGCATCGACCTGTACCAAATCCACGCGCAGGACCTCGAAGTACCGGAGGACGAGCTGCTCCGCGCGCTGGACGATCTGGTGCGCGCCGGCAAGGTGCTCTACATCGGCTGCAGCAACTACGCCGCGTATCGCCTTGTGGAATCGCTCTATACGTCGGAGCAACAGCGGCTGGAGCGGTTTGTGTCCTTGCAGGCGCAGTACAGCCTGACGGTGCGCGATCTGGAGCGCGAGCACGTGCCGGCGTGCCTGCGCCATGGCTTGGGCATCCTGCCGTGGTCGCCGCTGGCGGGCGGGTTCCTGTCGGGCAAATACCGCAAGGATCAGGCGCCGCCGGCGGGATCGCGCTACGACACCGAGCGCTGGAAAAAGAGCCTCGATCGCTTCGACAACCCGCGCAACTGGCAGATCCTCGCCGCGCTGGACGAGACGGCCGCGGAGACTTCCCAGAGCGTGGCCGCCGTCGCCCTGGCGTGGCTGAGCCAAAAACCCGCGGTCACCAGCGTGATTTTTGGCGCCCGCACGGTGGCACAGCTCGACGACAACCTGAAGGCGGCGGACCTGACGCTGTCCCCGGCGCAGATGACGCGACTCGACGCAGCGAGCGCCTTTGAAGTCGGATATCCATATGAATTTCGTGGTCGTTTGACTGGCGGCCGCTGGTAATCGTCCAGAAGTCTCCTCTCTCGTCTTGACAACCCGCTGGCGCCGCTTTTCTTGCCGGTGTTGGTCCGACGCATGTCCGCGCGGGCCGTCAACGTCGTGAAACTCTGAGTGCTTTGTGGCGCAGGCCGACGTGTGTTTTGCACGTGGACCGGCGAGCGCGGCGGAATTGTTTTGTCGATTTTCGACAGGATAAAGGAGAACGAAGATGTGGAACTATTGGCCCGAATTCGACAGCCAGCTGCAGTCGCTTGACACCCTGCGCCGGCGGATGGACCGCGTGTTTGACGAGGCGAGCAACGACACCACGCAGGAAGCTTGGCAACCGCGCGCCATCGCCGTGGAAGCGGAGTCCGGCTATGCGTTGACCCTGGACGTTCCCGGCTACGCCGAAAAGGACATCCATGTGAGCATCCTCGGCGACAAGTTGACCGTCAGCGGTGAGCGGCGCCACGAGATCCCCACGGACTGGACGGCGCATCGCTTGGAGCGGAACAACGTCAGCTTCACCCGCACGTTCACGTGGCCGACGCTGTTGGATGGGGATGGCGCGACGGCGTCCGTGCAGAACGGCGTGCTGAACATCACGCTGCCCAAGGCGGCTGAGGCGCGGCCACGGCAGATCGCTGTCGCTACCCACTAGACACCCACGCAAACCCACGGTTCACAGGAGCATCGAATGAACACGCAAATCATGGCCAAGCAGAAGAAACAGGAAGTCGCCGCCAAGACCGAGAATCCGCTCGTGCCCGCGCGCATCGTGCGCTCAGTCCCGCGCGTGGACATCCTGGAGAACGCGGAGGAGATGTTGCTGATCGCCGAACTGCCAGGCGTGAGCGCCGACTCGCTGGAGATCAAGTTCGCCAACGACACGTTGACGCTGCGCGGCACGCGCCAGCCGGACATTACCGGCAAGCCGGTGTTGGGGCAGTTGGTCGTCATCGAGTACAGCCGGAGTTTCGTGCTGCCGCAGGGCATCGATGCGACGAAGATTTCCGCGAAGCTGTTGAATGGCTTGCTGGAAGTGCATCTCCCGAAGGCGGCCAGCTACAAGCCGCGCGTGATTGCCGTCAAGACCGCGTGACCCCCATCACGCGCGCCACGAGGGCAAACCACAGGCGTTCGGGCAACACCTTGCGCCCCCACGTCTGAATGCGTGCATCGACGCCCACAAGCACCTGCAAAGGCGGCTTGCGGGCGTCGATTGCGTTGCAGATGACGTCGGCAACGTTGCGCGGATCCTCGCCGTGATTGACCGCGCGGTCGTCGACAAAAGCGCCGATCTGCTGGGACATCTTGAAGTAGGGACTCGACTCAACCAGTGCCGCCTGCGCGGACAGCCGCTTCTCAAAGACTTCCGTCTTGAACACGCCAGGCAGCACCGTCGTGACGTGGACGCCAAACGGCTCCGTCTCAAAACGCAGCGCTTCGCTCAGGCCTTCCAGCGCGCGCTTCGATGCATTGTACGCCCCCGTTCCCGGTGCAGAATGCAGCGCGGCGACCGACGTCACGTTGATGATCAAGCCGGAACGACGCTGAAGCATCGCCGGCAGCACTTCCTTTGTCAGCGCGACGGCGCCAAAGAAGTTGGTCTCCATCTGCGCGCGCAGCTCCGCCATCGTCAGGTCGTACACCGCGCCGCCCATGCCAAAGCCGGCGTTGTTCACCAGGACGTCGATGTGGCCATAGCGGGCCTGCACATCGGCGACGCACGCGTGCATCGACGCCTCGTTGTCGACGTCACACGCCTGCACATCCACCGCCACGTTGGCTTTTTGCGCTGCAGCATCCAGGGCCGCGCGCTTGGCGACATTGCGCATCGTCGCGACGACCTTGTGACCGCGCCGCGCGGCTTCTACTGCCGCGAGCAGGCCAAAACCGGACGAACATCCTGTAATCAACACAACCTTTTGCGCCACGACGAACTCCTCTGGCACACTCAGCGCCGCGATGAACTGGGAGGATAGCGGGTGGCGGACGAACTACAAGACATCACGGACGATTTGACGCGCGATCTGAACGCGTTGCGCTTCGCCGCGCCGGTGACGCATGTCTACAACCCGCTGACCTACGCGCGGCCGGCTTGGGATCAGTATTGCCAGCGTTACGGCCAAGGCCGGCGGCGTGTGTTGTTTTTTGGAATGAATCCTGGGCCTTTTGGCATGGCCCAAGTCGGCGTGCCCTTTGGCGAGGTCGCGATGGTGCGCGACTGGCTCGGCATCGAGGCGCCGATTGGCCAGCCGGACGTCGTCCATCCCAAGCGACCGGTGCAGGGGTTTGCCTGTCCGCGCAGCGAAGTGAGCGGTCAGCGCTTCTGGAGTTGGGCGCGCGACACGTTCGGCACACCGGAGCGGTTCTTCGCCGAGTTTTTCGTGACCAACTACTGCCCGCTGTGCTTCATGGGCGCGAGCGGCGCCAACCTGACGCCGGACAAGCTGCCCGCCGCTGAACGCGCGGCGCTTTTTGCCGTGTGCGACCGCGCGCTCCAGCGGACCGTGGCGCTCATGCAACCCGAGTTCGTCGTCGGCGTGGGCCAATTTGCCGAACAACGGCTGAAGATCGCGCTCGCGGGCGTGCCGGGCGTGCGCATCGCGCGGGTGCCCCATCCAAGTCCGGCGAGTCCGCAGGCCAACGCTGGCTGGGCGAAGTTGATGGATGCTGCGCTGCGGGAATCTGGCGTCATGGCACCGTGAGCATCGCAAGCGCGCGCGCCGCGATCCCGTGCGCCTGGGCAACCTGACCGGCAAAATCGCCCAAGGACAGGAAGGACGCGCCCGACCGCGGCGTCTGGATCAGCGTCACGTCGGTGAGATCGAGCGGCAGGTCGACGCCCGCAGAGCGTTGCACCTGATGGGCGATCGCCCGCTGACCCGGACGCGCCTGACGCCACGGCCCGAGCGCCAATCGGTCCGCCGCGCCACCGTCGGCAAAGAGCGAGCCGGCCACTGGAACTGCCGCGAACACGTGCGGCATCGCGCACGAGGCAACCACCGCTTCAACCAGCGGCCCCGACGTGAGCAGCCGGTGTTGGCCGTGCGCATCCACAACGCCCACCGCCAGCGGACGCGGCAGGTCGGCAAAAGTCGCCGGCAGGTGCGGCCGGAGGAAATCGGCGAACGCCGCCGTGTGCAGCAGCCCGCGCCACGGCTGCGGATTGAGGCGAAGAAGGCGCCAGGGCGGCAGGCCGGTCAGCAGTTGCTCCAGATCGTGAGAGGAGAGCCCCGCCGACCACAGCGCACCGACAAGTGCGCCCGACGACGTGCCGGTGATGCCATCCACCGCGAGTCC
>CAINLT010000069.1 GCA_903850505.1 uncultured Myxococcales bacterium
GACCAACCCGAATCCGACGAATCCCGCGGTGGTGCGGCATGTTCTGGACGCCAAGACGGGGACGAGCCGGACGTGGGTGCTGTTCCAGAGCGAGAGCTGCGCGGACGTGGTGAGTGGCGGCTGGAAGATTGACCACGGCGCCAGTTTGCGGGCGGTGGTGTTGGACAGCCAGAAGGGCACGGTGAAGACGCCGCCGCCGGTGGTGACGCTGGCGAAGGCGGGGCTGTGGGGGAGCAGCACGAGCGTTTGCCAGGGGTTCCCGGTGGTAGCTGCGGATGCTGGTGCGGCGGACCGGAGCTGGGTTTCTTGGTTGGAGGCGGATGTTGGCGTTGGCGCGTCTCCAGCGTGTCTGGTCAATGGCGGGCAGGGTGGCGTGCTGCGGTTGGCGCGGCTCGACGGCGGGGCGCTGCCGGGCGTGGCACCTTGGACTGCCGTCGCGGGCGAGGCGTGCTCCTTGGATTCGGGGGACCAGCCGAGCCTTGAGACTGCCGGGTTTGGCGTGCAGGCTGGGGCGGCGACAGATCCTGCCCAGCGCAAGTTCCTGTCGATTAGGCCAAATCCAAGTACGATCAATGGTCTCGCTTCGAGCCAAACGCTCATGTCGGGCGCCGCAACTTCGCCAGACTATGCTGCCGCCGCCGACAGCGGTCCGAAGTTCTCGTTGGTTCATCCAACGCTCGTCGATCTCGGCATGCAGACACTCACCACGGACACGCAGTTCTGGGCACTGGCGCTCAGCGAGTCCGGGTCGACGACAGTGACGCGCCATCTTTGGGCGCTGCCGATGGATTCGACCGGCACGCAGAAGGCGGCTGCGGTGTGGTTGACGGGCACGACCGTGAACGGCAGCTCCGGCACCGGGGATCTGCATGACATCACGGCTATCTGCGGGGTGGATGCGGCAGTCTCCGCGAGCGGTGAAGTCGGCGTGACGATCGTCGTGCGGCGCGGTCTCAAGGACCAGGTGCTGCTGGCGCGGTTCAAAGACGGTGTTCAGGTCGGATCGCCTGACGTCGTGAAGGAGGCGGCGACTGACGCGACGAACGCGTGCAATTACGGTATTATTGCTGCCCGAGTCACTGCTGCCCCTGACGGGTACTTCATTCTCTACTCGTCGATTTCGTCCGGAGGATCGACGGGAACCGCGACGTTGGCGCACGCCATCACCGGTGTTCCGACGACGTATTCCTTTGCGGACATCCCAACCACCGCCGCCTGGACGACAGACAACGCAGATAGCAGTAGCGTTGCCTTACTCGCGTCGCGAGGCCTTGCCGCGCCCGTGCACATCGGCGGTGGTGTTGTCTCGATTGTCTTGGAAGCGAAGTACCAGGCGCAACGCGCAATCAAACTCTACACGTTCAAACCGTAAGTCAACTCTCCGCGACGGGCCGGCACTGACAGCGGCACCGCTTGTCGCGAATCGCGTCGCTTGAGGAATCAAACGGATCCGCCTCTGGCGGCGCGGCCTTGAGGATCTGTCTGGTTCCGTGTAAGCCTCGAATCGGCGTTGAGTTGATGCAAAGGGGAAGGGGACCATGGGCCATCAACACCCGACAGTTCGCATGTTCCTTGCAACATGCACCGTTGCTTTTGTAGCCGCCTGCGGATCCACTCCAGGTTCGAAGTCCGCCGCTTTCCCTCCCGCGGATACTACGACTTCGGCCTCTGGTGACGCGGCGCTCGGCGAAACAAGCCAGGATGCTGGCGTCCCGAGTTGCAGCAGTGCCTACCAATGCGACGACATGAACCCTTGCACCGTCGACACATGCGCCGCCGAGGGCACATGCGCGCACGCCGTGAGCGCCGCCTCGTGCGATGACGGGGACGCCTGCACGTCTGCGGACACGTGCATCGACGGCGCCTGCAAGGCCGGTGCGCAGGTCAGTTGCGATGATGGCAACCCATGCACTGTCGACAGCTGCGACGCATCCCTGGGTTGCGTGCACGAGCCGAACACGGACAAGTGCGACGACGGCAAGGTGTGCACTGGCGACGATGCTTGCTTCAATGGAACCTGCACGCCGGGCGCGGCGGTTGTCTGCGATGACGGGAACGCCTGCACGGAGGACTCCTGCGACTCGAAGTCCGGCTGCAAGACAGAGGTGATGGTGAGTGGCGCAGCCTGTGACTCAGACGGTTTGCCTTGCACTGAGGAGACATGCGACGGCTTGGCGAAGTGCCAGTACAAAGGGCTCAAGGCCGGCACATGCGCCATCGGGCAGGGCACGAGCGCACAGTGCTTCGACGCGGATGCCGTCAATCCGACCAATCCGTGTCAGATCTGCGCTCCGTCCAGCGACCAGACCGCCTGGAGCACGCTCCCTGCCGGGCAGTCCTGCGGCGCTGAAACGAAGGTGTGCATTCGGCATAGGTGCAGCGCGACCGGCGCATGCGAGGCGCAGCCGGACGACACGATGTGCCCGCCATCGACAATCTCCTGTGCCACAGCTGCTTGCGATCCCAACTTCGGCTGCAAAGCCGTCCCCCTCAGCACCGACGTGACCTGCAACGGCAGCGACGGCATCGTCTGCACCGTCGAGCACTGCGACGGCGCCAGCAAGTGTGACAACCTTCCCGTCCCGGAAAACGGCTTGTGCAATGATGGGTTCGCCTGCACGCTCGACCTGTGCACGTCCAAGGGCTGCACCAATGCCGCCGACTCCAGCTACGGCGGCTGCGACGTCGGCAACGGCTGCACCAACGACGCCTGCGTGCCCGGCAGCGGCACCGGCGCCAGCGGCTGTGTGCACACGAACAACCCGTTGCCCTGTGATACCGATGGGTTCGTCTGCACGGAGGACGTCTGCCAGGGCGGTACCTGCACGGCCGGCCCGATCGCCAGCGGCAACTGCCACATCGGCGCCGCGTGCCAGAAGACCGGCGACAAGAGCCTGGCGGGCTGCGAGTTGTGCGATCCGGGCCAGTCGCAAACCGCGTGGAGCATCGTGACGGCCGGAATCGCCTGCCCGCCCGACGCCATCGGCTGCACTGTCGACGCCTGCGATGGCAAGGGTGTGTGCGACCATAGCGTCATTGATTCAAGCAGTTGCCTCATTGGCGGCGTGTGCTTGGGCAGCGGCGATGTGGACGACAGCAATTGCCAGACTTGCGACCCCAGCAAGAGCCAGACCGTGTGGAGCCCGGTCGCCGCCGGCACGATTTGCATTGCGGACAGCGTGGCGTGCACGATCGACGCGTGCGATGGCAAGGGCGTGTGCGCGCACGACAAAGTCGTGGACGGCAGCTGCTACATCGACGGGCAGTGCGTGCTCAAGGACACGTTGACTGCGGGCGGTTGCCAGTCGTGCTTGCCGGCCACCAGCCAGACCCGGAACGGGCCTATGCCCGGTTCGATATCTTCGCCCTGTCCTCCGACACCGAGCAGATGCCGCTATCGGTATTGGAGGCCATGGCGTGCGGCCTGCCGATCGCCTCCACCGACGTGGGCGATGTCGGCGCCATGCTGCCAGTGGAAAGCCAGCCCTGCCTCGCAGCCTTGGACGATGTGTCGCTGGGCGCGAAGCTGCTGACCCTTCTGCGCGACCCCGCCTTATGCCGCCGCGTCGGCGCCGCCAACCGCACCCATGCGGAACGGCATTTTGCCCAGTCCGAGATGTTCTCGCACTACGAAGCCCTTTTCGAGGGCCACTCGCCCCAACAGGACATGACGCAATGGAAGCGCTGATCTTTCTGATGGATGCGATCGCCATCATCGTCCTGGTCGTCACCAGCCTGCGCAACGACAAGCGCAAGCCGGGCGAGCCGATGACCGGGCCGTTCCGCTATGCTGAAACAGTGGAGCGCGTGTCCAAGGCCAGACGCCCCATGGCGCATCTGCCGCAGGATGGAACATAAGAATGCGCGATCTTCTGTTCGCCATGGTCTGGGTTGTGCTGTTCCCGGTTGCCTTGTGGTCTGCTCATATCGGCGTGCTGCTGTGGATCTGGGTGGCGCTGATTTCGCCCAATGA
>CAINLT010000070.1 GCA_903850505.1 uncultured Myxococcales bacterium
CAAGCACCTCGGACCCGAGGCGAGTCAGCTACTTACGCGTCCGAGTCGAGTCCTGTCCGCGCCGAGCGACCGCGGTCAGAGATTGTTTCAGCGGGTCACGGCGGGAGACTCACGTCGGCGGAGCTTGCGACGGCCTTGCGCCGTCGTGGAATCGGTCCTGGTAGGGGCTGCCCGCCAGCAAATCGACCACGGACCACGTCAGACCTTTCGCGGTGATTTGCGAGTCCGCGTCGATTGGCCATTGGCCTTGGTAGACGCTGTCCGCCGGCGAAACGATGGTGCTGGCGTCATTGCGTCCGTCTACGGGCCGCTTGCCGGGGCGGACGTGCCGCGCGAAGAACTGGTTGAACGTCAGCCAGCCGCTTGGGGCGAAGCAGTAGTCGTCGATGTGATACGCCGGGTCAGCGAAGAAGCTCGTGATGCCGCGCGCGGATTCGGGCGTGTCGAGGAAATTGCCCCAATCGGTCGCGAATTTGTGGGTCCACTCCTGAAACGATGCATCGGATTTCAGCACGCCGTCGGGTGACAAATCGATGAGATAAAAGAACTTGACGGCCATCGCGTTGAGGTTGCGGTCAGTGGGAATCAGAGTAACCATTCCGTTCAGGAAATCCAGATATTGCCGTATGGTTGCAATGCCCGGTTGGTCGGCCCGGCGGAGCGACTCTTGCAGCGCGGTCTCCAGATCCGGCCGCGCCTGCAAAAGAGCGATCAATTCACTGACGATGGGCTGGTGTAGATGCATGTTGCGGTTCTTTCCTGCGAGTCTGGCCAATAGGTAGACGGATTGCTGCGCGACGCGGAGTCGCGAGCCAAGGGATGACGGTAAATGACCTGTTTTGACGGTACGTTGCGACTCCGTGGGAGCCCACCGCGGCGCATGCTGGATTCGATTAACCCGCCCGTTTCCAAGGTAGCTGGCGGCCACGCCGTGTCAAGGCGACCGAACGCACGCGCGGTCGCACGGCGGGGTGCGCGCCGCCGGTCGGACGGGCAGGTCATGGCCGTGGCTGGAGCCCCCCGGTGCGAACCGGCCACATCGTTCACGCATTGAAGCATTGCGACGGGACGCTGAACGTGCCGCGGTCCGCCTGCACCGTCGACACCGCGCGCGGTGGGTGCCGTCTACTTCCGTGCGTCAAAATACGCGCGAATCGCGGGCTCTGCGGCCACGGCGGCGTGGAGCGCGAGCAGCTTGGGAAAGCGGTCGAACGTGCTCGGCGGCACGTGGTCGTACGTGCCATTCAGGTACGACCGCAGGATGACATACAGCTTGATGTCCGCCATCGAGAGCGTCTCGCCCGCCACGAACGGACCGGCAATCTGGTCTGAAACCGCCGTCGCCCACTGGCTGAGCCAGCCGGCGGCAAAAGCTTCGCGCGCGGCTTTCTTCTCGTCCTCCATCATGCCCTTGCCGTCCGGCAGCTTGGCGCGAAGGTCTTCCACCGACTGCAGCAGCGCATCCTGCTGCGCCGCCTGCCACGGGTCGGCGGGATACAGCCCATGGCCGCGACCGATGTAGCCCAAAATCGCGTTGCTCTGGGCGAGCTTCCGGCCATCAACTTCCAGCAGGGGCAGCGCGCCAAAAGGTGTAGTCGGCTTGAGGGCCTGCCATTGCTCGCGCGAGAGACGGATATCCTCGAACGGCAGTCCGGCGGCGGTCAACGCGAGCCGGCACTCCAGGCCGCGTGATCCGTCGAAATCGAAGTAGGTGAGGGAAATGGCCATGGTGTCTCCTGTGGATGGGCGTGGGCGCGGGGAATTGCCTGACCGCGACGGTACGCGCCGCGTGCCGCCCGGTCAACGGGGACCGACCGCAGGCGGTTTGCGCGCTTTCTAAACGCTTGAATCCATGCGTGAAGTGACTCTCCGCTTGACGGACTCGTCCGACGGCTCACACTGAATTGCGCTGGCGTGCTGCCGGAGTCTCCGCCGCGTGGAAGCCGGATGTTGGGGGACGACGGTTCACTCCACCTGCGTGACACGACGCGCGGTCCCAGGAGGCGCCATGGCGAACCCCACGAATTCCTCCCGCCTCGCGACGTCGCGCCTCGCCGCTTTCGGTTTCTGTTTCGGCGTGGCCGCTTGTGCGGGACCAGAGGCGCCGCGTGACGACGTCGCCAGCCTCGACGCAGATTCCGACGTTGGACTCTTCGATGTCGCTGGCGGGACCGCGCCTGACACAGTGGTCGCTGACGCGGTCGTCGCTGACGCTTCCGACCTGACCTCGACCGTAGGGGCGGGCAGCGCCGAGGTTATCAAGGTCAGCGACTCGACGCGCATCCTGCTGCGCGGGCGCATCCTCTCGCCGGACAACGCCTTTGACGGCGAGGTCCTCATCGATGGCGCTCAAATCGTCTGCGCGGCGCCCACGTGCGCGGATCACGTGGGCGCGGATGACGCCACGACAATTGCGACCCACGGCATCATCGTGCCGGGCCTGATCGACATGCACAACCACATCCTGTTCGACATCTTCGACGACAGCGACTGGCTGCCGACCAAGGTGTACACCAACCACAAGCAGTGGACGGCGGAACCGGGTTACATCGCGATGCTGGACGTCAAACAGTGCCTGACGTGGGCGTCGCAAGGCCGGCCGGCGTGGTGTCCTGACCGCTTCAGCACGGCGGACGGCCGCTTGACCTGCGAGATGGACAAGTGGGGCGAGTTGAAAGGGATGATCGCCGGGACGACGTCGATCGTCGGGCTGCCGGGCACTTCCGCTGCGTGTTTCGGGTCGTTGTCCCGCTCCATCGACGTGGCGCAAAACGACCTGGGCAGCGACAAGGTCCAGACCAGCGCGCTGTTTCCGCCCAGCAGCGGCTCGGGAGTTTGCACGAACGTGCTCGCCGACAAGACGCGCGCGTACCTCATTCACTGCGGCGAAGGCACCGACGCGACGGCCAGGGCGGAGTTCGCCAAGCTCGGCTCGATCACGGATCCCGCCAATTGCCTGTACATGCCGCAGACGACCATCACGCACGGGACCGCGTTTACCGACGTCGAGTTCCACGCCATGGCCAACGCGGGGATGAAGCTGACCTGGTCGCCCGCGTCAAACGTGGCGCTCTATGGCGCGACGACCGACATCCCCGCCGCGCTGGCTGCCGGCGTCGTCGTGACGCTTGGCCCGGACTGGTCGATGGGCGGCAGCCAGAACATGCTGGACGAGCTGCGCTTTGCCGATGCGTGGGACAACGCACACTGGGGCGACGTGCTCTCCCCCAAGGATCTCCTGCTGATGGCGACGGTGAACGGCGCGGCGGCGCTGTCGCTGGCTGACAAGCTCGGCCGGATTGAGCCCGGCTATCTGGCCGATTTGTTTGTTATTCCTGGCGATTCGGCGCTGCCCTATGATGCAGTGCTGGCCGCCACGCCCAGCGACGTCGAGTTGGTCATGGTCGGCGGGCGCATTCTGTACGGCGCGGCCTCGCTGCAGGACGCGGTGCCGTCCTTCCCGGCCTGCGAGCACGTCAATCTGTGCGGCAAGGACAAGTTTCTCTGCGTGTCTGAAGGGTTCGCGACGGACAAGTTGAACCAGACGTATGCGGAGCTCGAGGCCGCGCTGCAGTCGGCGCTCATCGACGTCGACGCGGTATCGGGCGCTTCGCACAAGTTTGCGCCGGTCGCACCGCTGGTGCACTGCCCGTAACCGTCGCGAGCAAGGCGCCGACACGCCGCGCTGACGATGGCCGCGCCGTGTTGTTGTTGATCGACGACATCTTTCGCTTCATCCAAGCCAACACGGATACCGGCGCCATCACTTCGATCCAGGCCGTGTATGTACCCGTCGACGACTTCACCGTTCGCTGCTCAGAACATCGCAGCGTTGCTTGAGAATCTCCACGGCGGGTTTCAGCGCCTGCGTCAGACCACCATCGACGAGGAACTGTTCGACGTGGTCTCTGGTTTCGAGGCGCAGGGCGGAGCGGGAAAGCATCAGTGAGACCCGAAACTGCGCGCTCAACGCGCCTGGCGCCTGGACTGGCGTTGCCGGCTTGACCCCGTCGGGATCAATGCGCGGCGGTCGCGGCGGCTGAAATGACCACCTTGAGCGCGCCCGTGTCGGCAGCGTGGGCAAAGGTGTCGTACGCCTTCATCATCTCGCTCATCGTGAAGTGGTGCGTCACGAAGCGCGCGGCGTCAAGCTGGCCCCCGATCGTCAGCCGGAGCAGCGTCGGCGTCGACGAGGTGTCGACGAGCCCGGTGGTGATGGTCACGTCTTTGGTCCAGAGTTCTTCCAGGTGCAAGCTCGCTGGCTTGCCATGCACGCCGATGTTGGCGACGTGGCCACCGGGGCGAATCAGCGTGGCGGCGAGCTCAAACGTCGCCGGGACGCCAACTGCTTCAATGGCGACGTCCGCCCCGAGTCCGCCGGTGAGCTTGCGTACCGCCGCAAGCGCATCGTCGCGACCGTTGTTGATCACCGCGTCTGCGCCAAACCGTTTCGCCGCGTCGAGGCGGCTGTCTGAGAGGTCGATAGCGATGATCTTGCTGGGACTGAACAGGCGAGCGCCCATGATGGCGGACAGACCGATCGGACCCGCGCCGACGATGGCGACGACGTCACCCGGTTGCACGTGGCCGTTGAGGACACCCACCTCGTAGCCGGTAGGCAGGATGTCGGCAAGCATCAGCACGACGTCGTCCGACACCCCCGCGGGGACCGGGTACGAAGAAGTGTCGACGAAGGGCACGCGCACGTATTCCGCCTGCGTTCCGTCGATGAGATGCCCGAGGATCCAGCCGCCGCCGCCGAGGCACTGGCCGTAGCGGGCCTTGCGGCAGTACGCGCACGAGCCACACGAGGTGATGCAGGAGATGAGGATGCGGTCGCCGGGCTTCACGTTTTTCACGCCCTTGCCGACGCTCTCGACGGTCCCGACGGCTTCATGGCCGAGGATGCGGCCGTCTGTCACCTCGCGGACGTCGCCCTTGAGGATGTGGAGGTCCGAGCCGCAGATCGTGGTCGCGTCCACGCGTACGATGGCGTCCGTATCCTCGATAAGCACCGGCTTGGGCACCTCCTCCCACGCTTTGCGGTCAGGACCGTGATAGACGAGCGCATGCATCATCGTGGCGGCGTGGGGAGCGGGCGACTGGATCGGCGTGCCTGCTGCGGGTGCGAAATGGGCGGTCATGCGTTTCTCCATACGTGAAAATACGCCGACCCCAAATGAGGCAGCGGCACTCGTCCCTTGCGAACAGAGCGACTGAATTCCACGTTAGGTGGAGGGAGCGGCTGCGCAACCCCGGTGTCCAAGACGATTGACAACCCGGCGTCGCGGCGACCGGGCAGGGGATTCAGGCGGCGAACGGCATCGGCCACCTACCGCATGGACATGCCGGGGGTTGGTCGATTAGTCTGTCAGTCAGGAAGTGGAGGCGTTCCAATGATTCATCTGCGAGAAAACGGCGGCCGCATCTTCATCGCGATCGTGGCGCTGCTTCCCTGTGGCTGCGGATGCCCCAGCTTGGGCTGCGAGGAGTTCTTTCAAGAGACATTCGTGGCGCCCGTACCGATTGGTTCGCTGGGCGGTGCTGTGGTTAGCGTGGAATTTGATGGTCGCGTGGCAAGTTGCGCCTTGCCGGATACGGTGACTAGCAGTCTCGACTGTCGGGGCGCTGCCGACGGAGCGGCCATGTCACCAAGTCTCTGGGTGCACGTCATTGACCGCGATGTCGTTGTCGAGCTGTCTGGGGCGGCCCCTGCATGCGTGAATGTGGCTATCGCCACGCATTCCGGCCAAGCGACCTTCGCCGCTGCGGCTGAATATCAGCTACGTCATGCCGGTGGATTCGAGTGCGATCCGGAGCAGTGCCTGACGGTTGTTTCGACGCACGTGGTGTCGAGCTGCCCCGCGAAATGAACGGCCTTGCCCGGCGGCAACACGGCGATTCTCAGCTCCGGTTCGCGGCGCCCAAGCCCACTGCGCGCGCCAGCAACGCCAACACGATGACGCCCATGCAGCCGATGACGTTGTACCAGAGAAAGCCGATGTCGCTGGCGAAGAACAGCGCGATGACGCCGAGCTGGGAAATCACCGCGGGCCAGAAGACGCCGCTGCCGCTGATGCGCTTCAAGCCGAACGCGACGAGGAAGATGCCGAGGACGGTGCCGTAGAAGATCGAGCCGAGGATGTTGACGGCCTGGATGAGGTTGTCGAGCAAAGACGCAAAGCTGGCGAAGCCGACCGCGACGATGCCCCAGACGATGGTGGCGAGGCGTGAGGCGCGCAGCGTCTCGGCGTCGGTGGCCTGCGGGCGGAGGATGCGGCGGTAGAAGTCGACGGTGGTGGTGGACCCGAGCGCGTTGAGTTCGCTCGCGGTGGAGCTCATGGCCGCGGCGAGAATGACCGCCAGCAACAGGCCAATCAGGCCGCTGGGCAGCCACTGGGTGACAAACGAAATGAAGATGTAATCCGTGTCCTTGGTCTCCGCACCGGGCACCGCGCGCTTGGCCAGGTCCTTGGCTTCCTTGCGCAAATCCAGCGCGTCGGTCTCCACCAGCCGCATCGCCGCCTTGGCGCGCGCCTGACCTTGCGCGTCGCCCGCGTGATCCGCGTTCAGGTACGCCTGCACGTGCGCCTGCTTCTGCGCCTGCACGTCGCTCCAGCGCGCCTGCAAACGCGACCACGCCGGACCTTCAGGGCTATGCGCGACCTGCTCGGCCAGCGGCTGGTTGAACAGGATCGGCGCGGGCGTGAACTGATAGAACACAAAGACGAGGACGCCGATGAACAGGATCAGCGCCTGCATCGGGATCTTCAGCGCGCCGTTGAACAGGAGGCCGAGGCGACTTTCCGTAATCGACTTGCCGTTCAAATACCGGCCGACTTGGCTTTGATCCGTGCCAAAGTACGACAGCGCGAGGAAGAAGCCGCCGGTGAGGCCGGACCAGACGTTGTAGCGGTCATTGAGCGCGAAGCCGAAATTGACCGGATTCATGCGGCCATGGACGCCGGCGATAGCGACCGCGTTGGCGAAAGTCACGTCCTTGGGCAGGCGCAGGACAATCACGATGGCGGCGACGACGATGCCGCCCAGCATGACAATCATCTGCTGTTTCTGGGTCTGGCTGACCGCGCGCGCGCCGCCGACGACGGTGTAGAACGTGATGAAGAGGCCCAGGCCGATGATGGTCGGCTGCAGCGGCCAGCCGAGAATCGCCGAGAGGATGATGGCCGGCGCGTAAATGGTGACGCCGGTCGCCAAGCCGCGCTGGATGAGGAACAAGGTGGCGGCGAGGAGGCGGGTTTTGAGGTCGAAACGCGTCTCCAGGTATTCATAGGCGGTGAGCACGCGGAGGCGGTAGTAAATCGGGATGAACCAGATGCTGATGACGACCATGGCGAGCGGGAGGCCAAAGTAGAACTGCACAAAGCGCATGCCGTCCTCAAAGCCCTGGCCGGGGACGGAGAGGAACGTGATGGCGCTGGCTTGCGTGGCCATGACCGAGAGGCCGATGGTGCGCCAGTTCTCGACGTAGCCGCCGTGCAGGTATTCCGCGGTCGTGGAGCCGCCGCCGCGCGTGCGCCAGAGGCCGTAGCCGATGATGGCGAACGTGGTGGCGAGGAGGACGAGCCAGTCGAGGAGGGCCAAGGGAAAGCTCCGGATGGGCAGGGGCCCGCAGCGAGTGTGGCGAGGAACCGGGCGGCGTCAAGGGCGGGCGAGGCAAAGCGCAGTGGCGTTGGGGAGGTGCGCGTGCGTCGCATGAATTTTTCAGCGGGTGCTTTGGGCAACGGGCCACGCGCGAACCGGACGGCGGCGCGTTCTGCCCGCTGCGCTGGTGGGCGGCGGGCAAAACCCCTCGAGGATCTTCAAGACCCGCGCCAACCTTGCCCTTGTCAGGCTTTTGAACTTCAAAACCGCCAATGACCGAGGGCGACCGCTCGTTTGGAAGATCCGAAAGTGCGGATGGTGCTCCCTGACTCGGGGTTTTGAAGATCGAAAGCCCCAATCAGGTCAGCGCGCCCGCCCAATCGCTCACGCGGCAGCACTCGGCGGATGTGCTTGCTTCACCTTGCGCCGGGGCGGCTCCGGGATCGGAGGCCGCGCACTCGCTTTCGCATCGCGCACCAAGCCGTCCAGCATTGACCGGTCCAGCGTCTCGTGCTCCACAAGCGCGTCGGCGATGCGATGCAGCAGGGGCGTGTCGGCCTCCAGCAAAGCCCGCGCGCGCGCGGTCGCTTCCGCCAGCAGCCGGCGAATCTCGCGATCCACAAGCTCCGCCGTCGCCTCGGACGTCTCGCCATGGCTGGCAAACTCGTGGCCCAGCAGCAGGGCGGCCGGCGCGTCGCTGACCGTCATCGTCCCCAGCGCGTCCGTCATGCCAAAGTGCGTCACCAGCCGCCGCGCCATCTCGGTCGCCTGGGCAAAATCCTGGGCAGCGCCCGTCGTGACCTTGTCCGGGCCAAACACCAGCTCCTCCGCGACGCGCCCGCCTTCTGCCACCGCCAACTGCGCCAGCAGGTATTCCCGGGTGTAATTGTGCCGATCCACCTCCGGGACCGCGTACGTCAGTCCCAGCGCCTGGCCGCGCGGCACGATGGTCACCTTGTGCACCGGGTCAAGGCAGCCAATCCGCAGGTTCACGAGCGCGTGGCCAGCCTCATGATACGCCGTGGTCCGCCGCTCCGCTTCGGTCAGGACCAGGCTCCGGCGCTCCATGCCCAGCGTCACCTTGTCCTTGGCGTCCTCCAGATCCTGCTGGTCGACTTTATCCTTCTCGCGGCGCGTCGCCAGCAGCGCGGCTTCATTGATCAGGTTGGCCAGATCCGCGCCCGAGAGTCCCGGACATCCGCGCGCAACCACCGCGAGCTCCACGTCATCCGCCAACGGCACTTTGCGCGCGTGCATCCGCAGGATCTGTTCGCGCCCCTTCACGTCCGGCAGATCAATTACGATGCGGCGGTCAAAGCGCCCCGGTCGCAGCAGCGCGGGATCCAGCACGTCCGGCCGATTGGTCGCCGCGAGCAGGATGATGCCTTCACTCGGGCTGAAGCCGTCCATCTCAACCAGCAGTTGATTCAGCGTCTGTTCGCGCTCTTCATGCGCGCCGCCGACCGCCGCAATGCCGCGCGTCCGCCCAACCGCGTCCAGCTCGTCGATGAAGATGATGCACGGCGCGTGGGCCTTGCCCTGAACGAACAGGTCGCGCACGCGCGCCGCACCGACGCCGACGAACAGCTCGACAAAATCCGAGCCGGAGATCGTCAGGAACGGCCGCCCCGCTTCGCCAGCCGTCGCCCGCGCCAACAGTGTCTTGCCTGTGCCCGGCGCGCCCACCAGCAGCACGCCTTTGGGCAGGTGCCCACCCAGCCGCTGAAAGTGCTCAGGGTTCTTCAGAAACGCGACGATTTCCTGCAGTTCCGCCTTGGCCTCGGCAACGTCCGCAACGTCAGCAAACGTGATCTTCGGCGTCTCCGGGGTCACGCTGCCCGTCTTCGCCCGACCAAACGCCAGCGCCTGCGTGCCGCCCAGTCGGACCTGCCGAAACGCCACAAGCCAGAACCCGACGATGAGCAGCCACGGCAGGACGGAAACCAGGAGCGTCGCCCAGAGCGAGCCGTTCTCGCCGCCTTCGATCTGGACGCCCTTGGCCCGCAGGCGCGCCACCAGCGTCGCGGGGTCGGTGAACGGCAACGTGACCGCAAAGTGGCGCATGGGCTTGCCATCGGCGGTAGCCCCCTTGCGCAGCGAGCCCCGGAGCGCGCGCGACTCCGGCACGATGACGACCGACGCGATATTGTCGTGGTCGAGTTCCGTCTCAAATTGCGAATAGTCCATCGGCGGCGGCGCGGCGCGCATGAACCAGAACTGCGCGACAAAGAGCAGCGGAACGAGCAGGAGCAGCCACAAGCGCCGACGCCGCGGGCCGGGCGACTGGGGCAGCTTCGCGGTTGGCGGCGGATTCTCCGGCATGGGATGGACCTCCAACAGCCGCCGCGTTTGGCCCAAAGGCGCAAACACCGCGGAAGAACACCATAGGACGGGCGCAGGCCGGGCGCTCGCCAGCTGGACGGAATTTGCTTGCCAGACAGCCCCGCGCGCCTTCGCCAAGCCTGAACGCAGCAGGCAACCCGCTTGCGGTCGCAGCGCAGGCGGCCCAAACTGACTCGCATTCCGGGGACATGCGCGTCCTTCGGCTCGGAGAACACGTGGTTGTGGTTCCGTCCCACCTGCCGCTTTTCGCGCTCTGCACGGTCTCCCTGTCGCTGCGGGGCGCGCCATGAAGCCGGACCTCGTCTCCGCCATCCTCGCCGCTGCGTCTGATGCCATCTTGCCGCCGGCCGACGAAGCTGCTGAAGATTTCCTGCCCGGCGCGGCAGATGTCGTCGTCGCGGGGCGCATCGTGGCGCTCATCGGTCACCTGCCACCGTTGCATCAACGGCTCCTGCGCGCGGCGCTCTGGGTGCTGGAGTACCTGCCTTGGCTCAAGGCGCAGCCGCGCTTTTCCAGGCTCGACCGGCCGCGGCGCGCGGCGTGGCTGCTGGCGCTCGAGACGTTTTCCCCGCTGACGGCGCGCGCGCTCCTGCCGCTCAAGATGCTGACGATGGGCGCGTACCTGGAGACGCCGCGGATTGCCCAACTGCTGGACATGGCCAACGGCCAGCAAGTCCCGCGCGCGGCGCCGCTGCCGCCCGTGAAGGCGCTGCCGGTGCAGCGTCCGGAGGACTTGCCGCAGCGCTTCGACGCGGAGTTTGACGTCGTGGTTGTTGGCTCGGGCGCGGGCGCGGCGCCGCTGGCAAGGACGCTGGCGCGGGCAGGGTGGTCGGTCGCGCTCGTGGAAGAAGGCGATGTCCACACGCGGAAGGAATACACCGCGCCGCCGCTGGACCGGATGCCGCTGCTCTACCGGGATGCCGGCGCGACCGTGACGTTGGGCCAGCCGGTGGTGCTGCTGCCGGTTGGCCGCGCTGTCGGCGGAACGACGGTCGTCAACTCGGGCACGTGCCTGCGGACGCCGGATCGCGTGGTTGCCGGCTGGGAGGCCGCGTTCGCCAGCGGCATGACGCCGGATGCGCTTGGCCGGCACTACGCGGAAGTGGAGCGGACGCTGGGCGTCGCGCCGGCGTCGTGGTCGGTGCTGGGCGGCAACGCGGCGACGATTCGCCGCGGCGTGGAAGCCTTGGGCCTCTCCGGTCGGCCGTTGCCGCGCAATGCGCCCGACTGTCACGGCGCCGGCCAGTGCGCGGCGGGCTGTCCCAACGACGCGAAGCGCGGCGTGCACCTCAACTACCTGCCGCAAGCCGTGGACGCCGGCGCGACGATCTTCGCCCGGACGCGCGTGGACGCGGTCCTGCACGAGGGCGCCCGCGCGGTCGGCGTGCGCGGCCGGTTCCGCACTTCAAGCGGCGCGCTGACCGGTTCGTTCCAACTGCGCGCCAGACGCGGCGTGGTGATCGCCGCGGGCGCGATCGGCACGCCGGGCCTCCTGCGCGCATCGGGCGTGCGCACCCACGCGGTTGGCCGGCACCTGCGCCTGCATCCGGCGACGGGTGTCACGGGTCGCTTCCGCCATGAAGTGAAAGCCTGGCGCGGCGTCCTGCAGAGCTACCTGATTGAAACGCTGGCGGAAGACGGCATTCTCCTGGAAGCGACGTTTCCGCCGCCGAGCCTGGGCTACGCGGAAGCCGGGATGACGCTGACCGGGCTGGAGCGCAAGCAGCTGCTCGGCCATTTCAGCCAGCTCGCCACGCTGGGGCTGCTGGTTTCGGACACGTCCGAGGGGCGCGTCGTGCATCTGGGCGGCGCGCGGTCGCCGCTGCTGCTGTACAACCTGAACGACGTCGATCGCCAGAAGGTGCTGCGCGGGATGAAGCTGGCCGCGGAAATCCTGCTCGCCGCGGGCGCCGTCGAGGTCGTGCCGATGATGGAAGGCGTCGGACCGCTGCGCTCCAAGGCTGAGGTCGATGCGTGCTTTGCCCGCGATTGGCCGGCGTCGCGCCTCCAGCTCTCCGCGTACCACCCGATGGGCACCGCGCGGATCGGCATGCCCGGCCAGGGCGTCGTCGACGGCTGGGGCAACGTGCACGATGTCGAGCGCCTCGTCGTCTGCGATGCCTGCGTCTTCCCGACGTCCCTCACCGTCAATCCGCAGGTCACCATCATGGCCTTCGCCCACCGCGCCGCTGAACGCATCCTGGAGACTTGGTAATGCCGTATGACAGCTTCCTCATCGACCCGTTTCTCCTGTTCTTGACCGGCCTTGGCGCGGGCTGGCTCGCCGTGCGCCTGCCCATCGCGCGTCGGCCGCTGTTCCTCAAAGGCACGGTCGTCCTGACGCTCCTCGTTTACTGGGGCACGTCCGTTTCGCTGTATTTCGATCTGGAATGGACCCGCTGGCTCTGGGAAATGTGCGGCTCAGCGAGCGGTCGGGACTGGATGCTCAACTCCGGCCTCTTCCATTTTGAATTCAGGAATCCAGGCTGGCTGACCCACGTCGTGTCGGCGCTGATTTTTGCCACCTATCCGCTCTACCTGCTGGTCGGGCTGGCGCTGGGGACGCCGCGGTTGAAGCTCGGTCTGGAGCTGGGGCTGCCGCGTTGGCACGGGCGCGCGGGGCGTCAGGAGGTGTGGTACGGCACGGCGACCGATCCCGCGACGGGCAACGCGCTTTGGCTGCACGCGGAGACCGTCGCGCCGCCGTCGTCGCCGCCCTATGCCCATGGCTGGGCTGCATTTTTTCCGCCACATGGCCCGCCCGTCCTCTCGCATTTTGGCCCGCATCCGCACGCGCCGGGTCCGCACTGGTTTGCCACCGACGACACGACGCTGAGCGCGACGGCGTGGCAGGGACAAACACCGCGCATCGTCTGGGATCTGCAGCAGAAGCTCGGCGCGCCGCCGCTCTTGCCGTTCCCGCGCTGGCTGTGGGAAATGGAAATTCTGCCGGGCACCATGGCGGTTCTCGACCCGCAGGCGCAGTGGTCGGGGCAACTGACGGTCGACGGCGTCGCGATTCCGTTCGCCGGCAACGCCGGTCTGGCGCGCATCTACGGCCATGGCAGCGCGGCGCGGTGGACGTGGCTGCACGCGGACTTGGGCGAGGGCGCGGTGCTGGAGGTTGTCAGCGCGGTGTCCATGCGACCGGGCTTGGCGCGGCTGCGCCCGTTGGCGTTTGTCCGCCTGCGTTGGCAGGGTCAGGATTGGCCGCGCTGGCCGCTGGTGGCCGCGCTGACGGCGTTCCGCTGCGATCCGGCGCTGCCGCAGTGGACGCTGACGGGGCAGGTCGGTGCCCAGCGCCTGCACGCGACCGTCACGTTGCCGCCGGAGCGCTGCGTGGTTGTCCCGTACCGCGACCCGGACGGTCGCACGGCCACATGCACCAACTCAGAGCGTGCGGACGTCCGCGTCGAAGTCTCGCGGCGGGAAAGTGGCGCGTGGCGCTCGGTCAAGGTGTGGGATCTGCAAGGGACGGGGCACGCGGAGGTCGGTCTCAGGCCGTGATGCTGGTGTGGAAACCGGGTCGTTCGCGTTTGCGCAGGTGCGCTTGGGGCGCTATCTTGGATACACGCAACGCTGAGATCTCTCCGCGTTGAAGGAATCACTCATGCACCGAGCCATTTCGCGGATCCTTTTCGCGCTGCTTTTTCTGGGCGCATGTGGCACCAAGGCCGCGGCCACCGTCGAGGAAGACGCTGCGGACGTGGCAGTTGCGGATTCCACGGCGGATGCAACGCCCGACGCCGCGGATGCGCCCGACGTTGCCGACGTGCCGCTCGCTGACATTCCAGACGTTGTCTCGGCGACGGATTGCGGCCAAATCGTCAAAGACTGGGCGGTCTTTGTCGCCGCGCATTCAGCATGCACCGCGGACGGCGATTGCCAGCTCGTCGGCGGCGCGATGTCGTGCGACTACGGCACCCCGATTGGCGCGCCGTCCGGCGATGCGATCGCCAAGTCGGCCAAGAGCGGAGCGGACGCGTACCTCACGGCGTTCTATGGCCCCGGATGCGCAACGTATCGCGCTGACAATGGCGTCTGGGACGCGGCACCCGCGACCAACCTGCGCTGCGAGGCGGGCGCGTGCAAGGCCGACGCAGCGTCCTGCATGGTCCCTCCCGACACGGTCGATTCCAGTTCTGACGCCGCGGATGTTGCCGGCAGCATCTGGACGCTCTTCTCAGTCACACAAGGCGGTTTCTGCGCGCCAAGCTCGGACTGCAACAGCACGTGGCTCATCTCGCCCAACGGCGACGTCGCGGCGACGAAGGGCGGCGTCAAATCGAACGCCGTCCTCTCCAGCGCGGACCTTGCGACCTTGAACGCCGCCATCAACAACCTCGCATTCCTCGACAAGATGAAGAGCGGCTTCACCTGCGGCATGCCGCCCACGGACGTCGGCGTCTCCTTCAGCTACGCGCTGTCTGGCGTCAAGTACGACCAGGACGTGACGGGCTGCGCGTTCTCCGGCGGCGTGGACGGCGCGCTGGTCCAAGGCATCGTCGCGTTGGTCAAGAAGTACTGAGCGCGCCCATTCGCCGCGCTGTTGGTAGCTTTTGAAATGTCCGCATCGCGTAGCAAGTGAAATGTCCGCTTTTGGCGCGGCAGTGTAGGACGGAGGGCCGGAGGCCCGATGGAGTACACATG
>CAINLT010000071.1 GCA_903850505.1 uncultured Myxococcales bacterium
CGACGCTGGCGATCGCGGCGCGCTGCAACTTCAAGCTGGGCAAGACCGATCCGATGCTGCCGCGCTTTCCGGTGCCCGAGGGCATGGATGAAGCGACGCTTTTTGCCAATCTGGCGCGCGAAGGCCTGGCGCGGCGCATGGAGGAGAACCGCGCCAAAGGTGAAGTGCTCGATCAGGAAGTGTATGAGGCGCGGCTGGAACGCGAGATCGGCGTCATCATCAAGATGGACTTCCCGGGCTACTTCCTCATCGTCCAGGACTTCATCGGCTGGGCCAAGCAAGCGGGCATCCCCGTCGGTCCCGGTCGCGGCTCGGGCGCGGGCTCGCTCGTCGCGTATTCGCTGCGCATCACCGATCTGGATCCGCTGCCGTACAAGCTGCTGTTTGAGCGCTTCCTGAATCCAGAGCGCGTGTCGATGCCCGACTTCGACATCGACTTCTGCGTCGATCGCCGCGGCGAGGTCATCCACTACGTCGCCGACAAATACGGCCATGACCGCGTCGGCCAGATCGCCACGTTCGGCACGCTCAAGGCCAAGGGCGCGATCCGCGACGTCGGCCGCGTGCTCGCGGTGCCGCTGCCGGAAGTCGATCGCATCGCCAAGCTGATGGAGCAGGCGCTGGAGCCGCTCGACGAGAAGCACAAGACGGTCAAGTACGCCATCGAGGGCAACCAGCAACTGCGCGATGAGATGGCGAGCGATCCGACGATCGACAAGCTGCTGACGACCGCGCAGCTGTTGGAAGGCGCGGTCCGCAACGTCGGGATGCACGCGGCGGGCGTGGTCATTGGCCGCGGGCCGCTGTGGGAGCATGTGCCGGTCGGCAAGGGTCAAGCGGGCGAAAACGTTACGCAGTTTGACAAGGATGATGTTGAGAAAGCGGGGCTCGTCAAGTTCGACTTCCTCGGCCTGAAGAACTTGACGATGATTCGCCACTGCGTCGACATCATCAACGCGCAGAAGCCCGCCGGCGAGACGCCCTTTGAGATTGAGCAGATTCCGCTGACCGACCAGCGCGCGTTTGCGGTGACGGCACGCGGCGACACGGCGGGCATCTTCCAGACGGAATCGAGCGGCTTCACCGGCATGCTCGTCGGCCTGAAACCCACGGAATTTGGCGGCTTGATTGCCGCGGGCGCGCTCTACCGCCCGGGTCCTCTGGGCATGGGCATGCACACGCGCTACATCGAGCGCAAGCACAAGCGCGAGGAGGTCGTGTTTCCGCACCCGAAGCTCTCGGAAGTGCTGGAAGAGACCTATGGCGTCATCGTCTATCAAGAACAGGTGATGCAGGTCGCGCAGATCCTCGCCGGTTTCACCTTGGGCCAAGCGGACAATTTGCGCCGCGCCATGGGCAAGAAGAAAGCCGAGGAGATGAACCACTGGGGCGAGGTCTTCAAGACCGGCGCGGTGGAACGCGGCGTTGATCCGCATGTGGCCGATGAAATCTTCCATCTGATGGCGCAGTTTGCGGAATACGGCTTCAACAAGTCGCACTCCGCCGCGTATGGGCTCATCACCTACCAGACGGCGTACCTGAAGGCGCTGTACCCGACGGAATTCTACGCCGCGCTGCTCACCGCCGACCAGGGCGACACCGACCGCGTCGTGCAGAATATCCAGCACGCGCGGACGTCCGGCATCGCGGTGTTGCCGCCGGACGTGAACGAGTCGTCGCTGTCGTTTTCCGTGGCGGCGGGCAAGATTCGCTTTGGCCTCGGCGCCATCAAGGGCTTGGGCGAGAGCGCCGTGGATGCGCTCGTCAACGCCCGCGCGGCGGGGCCGTTCACCAGCCTTTTTGACCTGTGCCGCCGCGTCGACACCCGCAAGCTGAACCGCAAAGCCCTGGAATGCCTTGTCAAATGCGGCGCGATGGACGGGTTCAACCAGCCGCGCGACGTGCTGTGGTCCAACATTGGCCGCGCCGTGGAGCGCGCGCAGGAAGACCAAAAGGCCCGCGATTCCGCGCAGTCGTCGCTCTTTGGCCTGATGGGCGACGATCCAGCCGTCAAGATTCCCGACAACTACGGCCCGGCAGAAGAGAAGTGGACCGACCGCCAGCAGCTGCAGTTTGAGAAGGATATTCTGGGCTTTTACGTCTCCGGCCATCCGCTGGATCGCTACGCCGCGGAGCTGTACCGCCTCAACGTGCAGCAAATCGCCACGCTCAAGGATGCCGAGCATGTGCAGAACGCGCTGCGCAACCAGGATCAGCGCGGGCGCGGGCGGCGACCGCAGGCGCAAATCGCCGTTGTCGTCGTGTCCCACCGCGAGCGGACGACGCAAAAAGGCGACCGCATGGCCTACACGGTCGTGGAAGATCGCAGCGGGCAGACCGAGCTGGTGATTTTTCCGCGCACGCTGGGCGAGATCGGCGAGCTGCTGCAGGGCAACATGCCGCTGCTGCTGACGGTGTCGCTGGGCCTGGATCGCCAGGATGAGACCAAGGTGCAGCTGTCCGTCGACGCCGCCAAGCCGCTGGACGACGCGATGCTGGCGAAATCCGATTCGCTGAAGGTGTCCCTGAAGGCGGAGGACATCGATCCGCGCCGGCTCGCCGAGCTCAAGGCGCTGCTCAAGGCCGCGCCGGGCCACGCCAAAGTGCAGCTGCAAGTGCAAGCGCCGGGCTTGGGTGAGGTCACGATCGCCGCGCACAGCCAATGGCACGTCGCGCTGTCCGACGACCTGATTGGCAAGCTGGAGCGCGTGTTCGGCCGCGGCGCCGCGCGGATGGGCTAGCCCGACAAGCGGCTACGGCATCCGGTGCTTGTGCTTGCGCCCCGGGTGATGCCCGCGCGCCTTGTGTTCCTTCACTTTCACCGTGTGCGCCTTGGCCTTGTGCACTTTGGCTTTGTGCAGCTTGACCTTGTGCAGCTTGACCTTGTGCGGCCGCGCCGTGTGTTCCTTGTGCGCGTGCTTCTCCCCGCGCTTGCCCTGCCGCAGGCTGCGCAGCCGCGCGCGCTCCTCCGCCCGCTGCTTGCGCTTTTCGGCCTTCCTGGTCAGCCGTTCCGTGCGCTGCTGGGCGCGCATCTGTCCGCGCGCCTTGCCCGTCGGGATGAACTGCACCTTGCCGCTGATGTCCTTCGGCGCGTTCTCATCCAGCTCGCCGATCGTCTTGACCTTGTGGCGCGGCTTTTCGCCTTCCAGCCCATCCACCGCGAACGCCGGCGCCGCTTCCGCGAACGTCAACGCCGTCATCACCGCACACACCAACTGCTGTTTCCGCATAAAACCTTGGCTCCTCATGAAATTGTGTTGCTGAATTCGGCGCCGCGGGCGGCGTCAAAGCCAAAGCGATGCATCGGCGTGCGCCACGCACCACGCGTCGATGCGATCCCGCAGTCCCGCAGCGACGCGCTGGGTGATGGGCCCCGGCAGACCGTCGGCCACCGGCTTGCGATCCAGCGCAACGATCGGCTGGACCTCGCGCGTGGAGGACGACAGGAACATCTCATCGACGTGCTGCAGGTCATAGCGGCTCATCAAGCGTTCGCGCACAGGTATAGCCAGATCCCGACAGGTTTCCAGCACTTGCGCCCGCGTTACGCCTGCCAGAATGCCGATAGTGAGCGGTGCCGTCCAGACTTCTCCATGTTTCACCACAAAGAAGTTCGAGGTCGTGCCTTCGGTCGCATAGCCGCGATGGTCGAGCATCAGCGCGTCGTCCCCGCCGTAGCTCTGCGCTTCCGCCAACGCCAGCACGCTGTTCAGGTAGTTGCCGGACTTCATCGCCGGGTCCAGCGCGGTCACCAGGTTGCGGCGGCGCTGGACGACGATCCACTGCTGCGGCTGCACCGGCGTGGTCGCGACGCGGCCCAGGTCCTTCACGATCACAAGCGCATACGGCTTGCCGCTGCTCCGCCGGTCAATGTTGACGTCGCCGACGCCGCGGCTGATCGTCGTCCGCACGTAGACTTCCACGTTGCCGTAGCGCTCAAAAAACAGGTGGCAGGCGTCATGCACCATCTGCGACAACTGGCTCAGATCGGGCAGCTCTTCAAAGTGCGCGAGGCTGGCGGATCGCTGCAGGCGCGTAATGTGTTCGTCAAACGCGAACAGGATGCCGTCATAGCTGCGCGCGACTTCGTACAGCGAGTCGCCAAAGTGAAAGCTGCGGTCAAAGGCGCTGACTTGGGCCTTTTCGCCGGAGAGCAGCTGGTACTCGCCGGTCTCCGGGTCCTGCAACGCAACGATGGAACGCGGAATGGGCACAGCGACCTCCGCCGCGCAAACTGCCAGATCGGCGACTGAATGACCAGTGCGCAGTTGCAACCGCGGCGATTCCGTGGCACGACCGGCCGCCCAATCTGGAGTTGACCATGGCCACGCCTTCTGACCTGCACCGCCGACTTGCCGCCAACGACGTCCGTTACGCCCTGCACTTCGCCGGCCATCCGCGCCTGACGCGCCGACCGGACGTGCTGACGACGATGATCGCCGACGCGAGCGCGATCCTGACGGACGTGCGCTCGCTCAAGGCGGGCGCGGATCGGCAGGCGATTAGCCAATCGGCCGAGCGCCAGCGCAGCCTCTACACGAGCGAGCGCGAGGCGATCGTGCAACTGCAGGCGCAGATGGGGCCGATTGCCCGGGAAGCGTCGCTGCTCGGCTCGCGCGCCAACCTGGTGTTCCACCGCTACACGCGCCACTTTGCCGGGCAGAACCGCGGGAGCCGCGATGGCACCTACCTGCGGGACATGGTCGCGGAGCTGGCGGCGATCCACGCGCAGATGCAGGCGATCCTCGCGGACCAGGACATCGACGGGCTGCGCGCGGACATCGAGGTCGTGGAAGGCCGGCTGGTGCAGTTCCGCACGGAAGGCACGCACATCGCCGCGGCGCAGACGGAAGCGGCGCCGGACGAGCAGGCGGGCGCGATGGCCAACGTCGCCAACAACCTGTTCAACCAGTACAAAGTCCACTTTGCCGGTCTGCCGCGCGTCTCCCGCCGACCCGAGCTGCTGGTGCGGCTGATCGAAGCGCTGGACGCGGTGCGCGAGCGCATGACGGCGCTGCAGACGCAGGGGCTGCACGACGAGCACAACGCCGCCAACATCGGCATCGTGGAAAATCGGCTGCAGCTGTGGACCCAGGAGCTCGCGGCGATTCGCGCGGAGCGGCAGACCGCGAGTTTTGCCAGCATGGTCAAGGATCTGGCGACGGCGGCGGATGCCGAGCTGGAGAGCTACGGCCAGCATTTCTCCGGCCAGTCGCGGCGGACGCGGGACCTGGGTCGGCTGTCCGACATCATCGACCGGCTGGACGAAGTGGAGCGGCAAATCACCCGGCTCGATCAGGTGCAGGACGACGCGGACAACGCGCTGCATTTGGCGGTCGTGCGCGACGCGATGACGATGTACCAGGCTGAATACGACGAGATCGCCAAGGCGCAGGGCAAGGCCGGGTAGCCGGTTCTAGAGCGAAATCGAGTAGATCCGCCACTGGCCATCTTCCAGCCGCAGCGTCACGGGCGCGGGCAGGTCGCGCACGCGGCTGACCAGAAAGAACTTGCACTCCTTGGCCGCGGCATCGCACTTCTCCGGCTCGCGATGGGCAATCCGGATGGCAAAGTCCTTGTCGGTCGTCGCCATCGGCTTCACGGCGTAGCTGTCCGCGCGGCTGCGGAACACTTTCCAGGAATAGTGCTTCAGCTGCGTGACCGCGGTCTCCGTATCCCGGTTGCTCGTCATGTGCAGCTTGACCCAGCAGTCAAACGCGGCGGACTCGTCTGAAATATCCGCGCCGCAATGGAGGATGTCGCGCAGCGCCGCTTCCGGCGTCCCGGCGGCAAAAGTGCGGACCACCTGCGCCTCGTCAGCCGCCTTCTGCGCCGCCGCCTTGGCCTCGGCTTCGCGCGCGGCTTTGGCTTCCTTGGTCTCGGGCACCCTGTTTTCCGCCGCTGGCGTCTGGGCCTTCGACGGCTTCGCCTCGCCCACGCCCGCAGTCGCCGTGCCCGCCAACACCGCCAGAACCATCCACCCAACGTTTCGCATCGCGTCCTCCCAAGATCCCGGCTCGTCGCCCTGCCACGCGCCGTACACTGGCCAACGCAGTCGTGCTTACGGCGCTTCAACGCTAACACTCAAAACACGCCGCCGCTACCGGAACGCCCGCAATCGGCGTATACTGCACGCAGGAGGCTGCCCGTGAACGCTGCCAATCCGCCCGTCATTGAACCCGCATTGCCCGCTGATCGGAATGCCGTCGTGCACCTCTTTGCCGAGGATCTGACCGATTTGCGTCTACCGGTCGATCCGGATGCGCTCAATACGGTCTACGACGCCCTGTGCAGCGATTCGCGCTCCGTGCTTCTCGTCCTGCGCGAGGAAGCCGGCGGCGAGGCCGTTGGCGTCCTTGTCGCGAGCCGCGTACCGTCGGTGAAATTTTCCGGTTGGTCGCTCTGGATCGAGGAGCTGTATGTCGCCAAGTCCGCGCGGCAGCACGGTTATGGCCGCGCCTTGGTCACGCATCTGCTGGAGCGCGCGCGCGCGGAGGGCGTCAAGGGCATCGACCTGGAGGCCTACCACGGCAATGCGCCCGCCGCGCTGCTGTACCGCAGCCTGGGTTTTCGCCGCCTCGGCCGCGAGCGCTTCTATTTCCGATTCGAGTGGGAGTAACGGCGCATGAGCCTTGTCGACCGCAATCGCGCCAAACAGCGCTGCTTTCGTCACCTGCTGGAAAACGGCGTGACGGCGCTGCATTTTGATGCGCGCGCCCCCGGCGTGAGCGTGCCCGAGCGGCTGCGTACGGACCCTTGGTTGGTGCTCAATTATTCGTACCGCTACAACGTTGCCGATTTCACGTTTGACGAAAATGAAGTCCGCGCGACCCTGCAGTTTGGCGGCCAGCCGCACCTGTGCATCGTGCCATGGAAAGCGGTCTTCGCGATCACGGACGACGCGCGCACGGAAGGCCAGCATTGGCAGGAAGATTTGCCGCAGGATGCCCACCGCGCCGCGCCAAAGGCCAAGCCGGAGCGCCCAGCGCGGGCGCAAATGGTGGACGCGGACGCCTTGCCTGACACGTCCAACGAAGTGCCGAGCCGCCGCGGCCTGCAAGTGATTACGGGCGGTCTCCCGGCCGTCATGACGGAATCGCCCAACGGGGCTGAATTGCCCGAAGCTGCGCCCGCCCCGCCGCGCGCGACCGGCCACCTGCGCCGCGTGAAGTAGGCCCGTGCGCATCCTCATCGTCTCGCAATTTTTTCACCCGGAGATGGGCGCCCCGGCGGCGCGTTTCGGCGACCTTGGCCGCGCGTTCGTGCAAGCCGGTGACGACGTGACGGTGTTGACGACGTTTCCGAACTTTCCGCAGGGGCGCATCTATCCGGACGCGCACCAACGCCTCAGCCAGACCGAGACGATCGACGGCATCCACGTGATCCGCACGCCGATCCTCGCGCTGGGCGGCCAC
Organism: uncultured Myxococcales bacterium; assembly: GCA_903850505.1. GTDB lineage: Bacteria > Myxococcota_A > UBA9042 > UBA9042 > UBA9042 > CAIYBN01. Next base: position 7,416 of record CAINLT010000071.1, read on the forward strand.
ACGCCGGCGCGCAAGGCGCTGCTGTACGCCACGTTTGCCGCGAGCGCGCTGCTCCGCGGTCTGCCGCTGGGCGCCAAGCCGGACATCGTGATTGGCACGACGCCGCCGCCGACGGTTGGCTACACGTCCTGGTTGCTGGCGAAGCGCTTCGGCGTGCCGCATGTGCTGGATGTGCGCGATATTTGGCCTGAAGCGGTCGTCGCGGCGGGACGCGTCAAAGCCGGGCCGGCGGTCCAGGCTTTGGAGGCGTTGAACCGCGTGGTGCTGGCGGATTCGGCAGCGGTGACGACGGTGAGCGAGGGCAAGAAGACGCGGCTGGAGGAGTTGGGCGCGCGGCCGGGCACGGTCCACGTGCTGTCCAACGGCGCAGATCTGGCGCGCTTTGACCGGGAAGCGCGCGAGACGCACGCGGATGCCCGTTCGTGGTTGGCGCAGCACGACGTGCCGCTGGACAAGAAGCTCGTGATCTACGCCGGCGTGTTCAACCCACCGCAAGGGCTGGATCTGGTGCTCGATATCGCGCGGCAACGGCAAGCGGCGGGCGATACCCGGCTGCACTTTTGCCTCATTGGCGACGGCAGCCTGCGGCAGCACCTGCTGGACCGCGTGCGCATCGAAAACCTGCAACAAGTCAGCGTGATCGGCCCGGTGGATCGCAAGATGGTGCCGGGTTTGTATCATGCCGCGTGGGCGACCCTGGTGATCCTTCGGCCGCGCAAGGACAACCATACTGTGCCGTCGAAGATCTACGAGTCGATGGCCTCGGCGCGGCCGGTGATTCTGAGCGCGGACGGAGAAGTGGCGATGATTGCGCGGACGGCAGATTGCGGGAGCGTGTCAGCGGCGGGCGATGGCGCGGGGCTGCAGGCCGGCTTGGATGCCCTGCTCGCGGACGATGCTGCCGCCGATGCCAAAGGCGCGCGCGGGCGGCGCTACGTGGAAGTGCACAACGATCGCGCGGCGATTGCCCAGCGTTTTCGTGCGGTGCTGCTCGACGCCGTCGGCCAAGGGTCGCGCCCATGAGCTTCGCTGACGACGCCGCGCTGTGGTGGCGCACGCTCGGACCGTTGCCGGTGCAAATGCACGCGTTTCGCGTCGTGAACGATGCCCGCAAGGCGGCGTGGCGGCCCGGCCTGCCGGTGCTCGTGGCGTTTTGGCGGCAACGCGGGCAGGACGCTGCGCGGCTGGCGCGGCATGAACCGCTTGTGGCGCTGGGCACGGCGCTAGGCCGCGCACCGCAACCGGATGGCCGGTCGTTGATCGCGGGCAAGCTGGTGTTGGCAGGCCGGGAAGTCTCAGCGTTTCCGCCGGAAGACTGGGCGCTGCCGGGCGCGCGGCCGCTGGAAGTGTATGAAGCGCACTACCTGGACTGGGCGGATGCGCTCGTCGCCGATGCCCTGCTGACCGGCGCGCTGCTCAAGGACAACGCCCGCATCCAGACGCTGCTGGTGACGCTGCAAGCCTGGGCGGCGCGCTCGGCGCGGCTCGACAAGCCGTGGGAGCCGTATCCGCGGGCGCGGCGGACCTTGGCGGCGACGCGGGCGGCGGCGCGGCTGACGCTGGCGGAGCATCACGGGCGCGATCGGTGGACTGATGCCCACGCGGCGGTGCGCGACTTGCTGCTGGCGATTGCTGCGGCCGCGGCGTGCGATTTGGCGCTGCTGGCGGAAAGGCACCTGGACGGCAATCACCTGCTCGTCGATCGCGTGGCGCAGGCGGTGGCGGAGCTCGCGTGGGGGCGTGGCGCGCGGGCGTGCGAGGCGCTGACGGACGAAGTGGAGCGGCAGTTTCCCGGCGATGGCGCGCACGTCGAGGCCTCGCCGATGTACCACGCGCTGTTGCTGGAGGATCTGCTGACGGTGCGCGCGCTCTGGCCGCAAGGTCCGGCGCGGATGCGTTACGACCACCTGGTGCAGCGGGCGCTGGGCTGGCTGTCCGCGGTCGTGCATCCGGACGGTCGGCTGCCGGCATTTGGCGATACGGA
>CAINLT010000072.1 GCA_903850505.1 uncultured Myxococcales bacterium
GGTCGCGATAAAGGAGGCCACCTGCGGCTGCAGCACGTCGATTTGGGTGAAAGTGCGCAGTTCGATTGACTCAGCCATGGGCGTCCTCGCGTGCGGCATCTACAGCCGTGGGTCGTGGTTGTAACGGAGGCCGCGGGTTGCGGTCAAACGGATTGCCGGGAAGCACGCGTGCCGGTATCGTCAGGGCGGAGCCAGATGCCGCAGTCCCGTCAGCAGATTTTGATCGCCGAACGGCAACGCGAGCTCGCGGCGCTGGCGCGCAAGCGCTTGGGCTTCTGGCGGCGCATGGGCCGCTCCAACCGGCTGTTCCCGCGCAAACTTGTCGTGACGCGCGAAGGCCGGTGGATCATCGGCGTGACGTTGCTGCTCGGCGCGGCGGCGGTGAATACCGGCAACAATCTGCTGTACTTGCTGCTGAGCCTGGCGATTTCCGTGATCTCCATCAGCGGCATTTTGTCGGAGCTGTGTCTGGCCGATCTGGAATTGACGCGCTGCTACCCGGCCGAAGTGCCCGCCAACGCGGTGACGACGCTGCGGCTGGAAGTGCTCAACGCCAAGAATCGCGCGGCGCTGCACATTGAGGCGGGTGAACTCGTCGACTCGCCGAGCGTGCTGGCGCGGCCGGGGTACATCCTGCACCTGGCACCGCATGAACGCGGCCAAGCGTTTGGCGCCATCAAGCCGCTGCGGCGCGGCCCGGTGGCGACGGTTGGGTTGCTGCTGACGACGGCGTATCCCTTTGGCTTTGCCCGCAAATCGCGGCTGTATGAAACGCCCGTCCAACTGCTGGCGCTCGCGGGCGTGACGCCGGTCCAGTTGCCATGGCGCGGGGCAGCGGCGCGCGGCGCGCAGCACAGTTCCATTCGCGCCGGTCAGGGCGACGCATTCCGCGGCCTGCGTGACGCCCGGCTGGGCGATGCGATGCGGGACATCCACTGGAAAGTTTCAGCGCGGCGGGAACGGCTGGTGGCGCGCGAGTGGGAAGCGGATGCGAGTCGCGTGGCGCTTGTGCGGTTTGTCCACGTCGCGCCGGGTCCATCGGACGACGTCGCCTCGCTGGATCGCGCGTGCGCCACGGTCGCGGGCCTGTGCGCGGCGCTGCTGGCCGATGGCCTCGCAGTCGGGCTGCAGACGCTGCAAGGCGATGTGCCACCGGCGATGGACGCGACCGGGGTGGGCGACGCCCTGCAGCGAATCCGCCAGCACCTCGCGCACCTCGTGTTGGCCGATCGGCGACCGCCGGCGGATTGGGCGGTCGCGGATCCTGAGTGGGCCAAGCTGGCCCTGGGCTGTGAGGAACGCGCGGCGCAGATTACCCGCGGTGAGCCCTTGCCATGGCCGCCGCTGACGGCAATGGCCAAGGCGGAGGTCTTCCTCGTCGCGTTCCAGGGCCGCGCGGAAGTGCTGACCCAAGGCCAAGCGGACGTGCGCGTCACGTTGGATGCCGCTGGCGACCTCTTGACCATCGCCCGCGTGGCCGATTTCAAAGTGGGGGCCGCGTGAACGTCGCCTTCGCCCTCACCGCAGTCGCTTATGCCCTCGTTGCGGCGGCTTTCCTGCCTGTTGCGCTCTCTGGCGAAATTGGCGTCGCCTCGCCCGTGGCGTTCCTGATCGCGATGGCGGCGTCCTTGGTGCGCGATCCGCGGACGGCGACGCCGCGACCGATGACCGCGCGGATCTGGACAGGCGCGCTTCTGGCCGCAGCCGCTGCGCTCGTGGCATGGTCCTGGCAGGACAACAACTGGCTGCTGCACGCGCTGCAATTCGCCTTGCTGCTCACGGTCAGCCGGTTTTTCCAGCGCCGCTTCGCCAAGGATTTCCTGCAGCTGATGGCGCTGTCGTTCGTGCTGCTGCTGGTCGGCGCGATCGTCAGCCCAGGCCCGGCTTTTGCTGCCGCGTTCCTTGTCTACACGGTGCTGACGATGTGGGGCCTGACGCTGCTGCACCTGACCCGCGAGATCGAGATTCACACGCACACCGGTCCCGAGCATCTGACGCCGGAGCCGCCGGGAAAGCGCCGCTGGTTTGGCCTGCGCAAGGCGCTGCCGCCACCGCCGCCGAGTCCGTGGCCCGACGCCGCCGACGACGAGAACGTGCTGGCGTGGCGCACGCGACGGCTGCTGACCAAGCGGTTCCTCGCGGCGCTGAGCGGCATGGCGATGGGCATGCTCGTGATTTCCGCGCTGTTCTTCTTCCTGTTTCCGCGCATCGGCGTCGGCCTGCTGTTTGCCCAGACGCGCGGCCATTCGGTCACGGGCTTTGGCCTGGACGCGCAGTTGGGCAACTTTGGCCAAATCAAGTCGTCGCCTGAAGTGGTGGCGCGCGTGAGCTTTCCCAAGGATCCCAAGCGCATGCAGGATCCCGTGCGGTTGCGCGGGGCGAGCTTTGAGAATTTCGTCGGCAATGGCTGGACCCGGCCGCAGGGCGATCCGACCGACCTGATGATGGACATGAACGGTCGCTACGTGGTGCCGTGGGCGGGCCATCCGGATCCGCAGACCGAGCGCACGGTGCTTGTGGACGTGTATCTCGAGCCGCTGGGCCAGGACGTCAAGGTGCTGTTTGCGCCGCCGCGGGCGCGCACGGTGCAGATTCTGGACGCGACGTTTGACATGTACCGCGGTCGATCGCGGCGGGTGCGCGGAACGGAAGCGGGCGATTTGACGTACCGCGTGCGGTCGGCGCTGCTGAAGACGCAGCCGGACATGGCGCTGCACTACGCGGTGGAGGCGATCGAGCCCCTGAGTGACGCCAGTGAAATGGCGCTGCTGCGCGCGGCAGAGGACGCGCCCAATGAGGACGTCGCCGATCGTTGGCTGGCGGTGCCGCGCAGCCTGGATCCGCGGGTGGCGACGCTCGCGGCGCGGCTGGTGGGGAAAGCGACGACGCGGTACGACCGCGCGGCGACGCTGCAGGAAGCGCTGCGGACGGGCTGGACGTACTCGCTGGCCGGCGATCAGGATGATGCAAGGCCGCTCGCCGACTTCCTGTTTGGCAAGAAACACGGCCATTGCGAGTATTTTGCCACGGCGATGGCGCTGATGCTGCGCACGCAGGGAATTCCGGCGCGCGTGGTGCACGGCTTCGCGGGCGGCGTCTACAACCCGTACGGCGAATACCGGATGATCCGCCAGGCCGACGCGCATTCCTGGGTCGAGGTGTACTTTGAAGGCGTGGGCTGGCGGACGTTTGACCCGACGCCGCCGGGCGGGCAGGTGCCACCGGAGGACACGGGCATCGGCGCGGCGGTGCGACAGCTCGCTGACGGTGCGGCGATGCTGTGGTACCAGTGGATCGTCGAGTACGATCTGGAGCAACAGATCAATGTGGTCAAGGGCTTGGCCAACTACCTGCCGAGCGGTGCGGCGATGGGTAATTGGGGCGTGCGCCCGACCTCGCAGCAGCGTTCAGCGCGGGCCAAGGCGCATGTGCAGAACTTCGTGTTGGCGGCTGGCGCGGTTGCCGCGTTCGTCGGCCTTGGCTACGGTCTCTGGTGGCTGATGCGGCGACGTATCCGCGACAAGACCTGGGATCGCAGCGTCCAGCGCGCGGCGGCAGCGCTGCAGCGGCAGTTGGTCCGTGTCAATCAGGGTCGCGCGCAGTGGGAAACGTGGGCGGTGGTGGCAAAACGGCTGCAGGACGTGGACCGCGAAGTCAGCGAGGCGATCGCCGCCTTTGCCGTCGCGTATGACCGCGCGCGCTACGACGCCGCCACGGGCGCCCCTGAACGCGCAGTCGCCCGCGCGCGTGCGCAAGAGGCCGCAGCGGTCGCCCGCAAGCTGCGAAAACCGTAGGCTTGGCCTGCGGTCGTTGCGAAACGCGCCAAGAGAACGCACCATGTGTGCCGGAGGAAGGATGCCACGCCCGGACCGCACAATCGCTTCTGCTGCGCTGCTCAGCGTCCTGCTTTCCGCGTTCTCGCCGCTGGCCTATGCCGCGCCGCCCAAGAAGCCCGCAGGCAAGACCCAGGCTGCGGAGACGCCCAACACGGAGCAGGCGACGATCACGGTTTCCTCGCTGACGCGCGGCGCCAAGGTCTACCTGAACGACGAGGAAGTCGGCGAAGTGCCGCTCAAAGCGCCGCTCAAGGTCAAAGGCGGCGAGACTTACGCCGTGCGCGTCCAGAAGCGCGGCTATGCGCCGTACAGCGACACGGTGATGGCGGGCAGCGGTCAAAACTCGGAGGTCGAGGCGGATCTTGTCCCGACGATGGGCGTGCTGCGCATCGACTGCAACGTGCTCCGGGCGCGCGTTACGCTCGCGGGCAAGCCGATTGGCATGACGCCGTTTGATGGCGACGTGCCGCCGGGCAAGCACGAACTCCGCATTGCCGCGCCGGGCTACCTGCAAGAGACGCGCGAGTTGCAAATCGAGGCGGGTCAGCAGCAGTCGTTGGATATCGCGCTGGCGGCGGTTCCGGCAGCGGTCGTCCAGGAGGACAAGTCGATCTTCGCGCGCTGGTGGTTCTGGACGGCGGTGGGCGCGGTCGTTGTCGGCGGCGTGACCGCTGGCGTCGTGGCGAGCCAAGGCCCCAAGCATGTGCCGGCTGGCGATGCGGATGCCCGCGTGCAACTGCCCTAGCGACTAGCCATCGATGACGTCAACTGGGCTGCTGCTGGGAACGCGTTTGCGGCTGCCTGGCGTCTCTGCCGACACCGCTTCGCTTGAATCCTTCACGTGCTCAACGTCGATCAGCACCACGCGGTTGTCATCGGCTTCGCGCACGGTGATCAAAAGACCATCCACCCGCACAGTTTCGCCGATCTTCGGGACGCGGCCAAGCTGTTCGATGACGAAGCCGCCAACCGTCGCGTAGCTGTGCGAATCCGGCAGCTCAAGGCCAATTTCCTGGGCGAAGTCGCGCACTTCTGCCGTCGCGTCGACGGTCCAGGTGCCCTCGCCGGTGCTGCGAATCAGCGGCTCTTCCTGATCGTATTCGTCGTAGATCTCGCCGACCAACTGCTCCAGCACGTCTTCCAGCGTCACGATGCCGGCGGTACCGCCGTGCTCATCGACCACGATCGCCATGTGCACGGATTCTTTCTGGAAATCGCGCAGCAGCTCGGCCGCTTTCTGGCTATCCGGCACGAACCGCGCCTCGTGGACGTGTTCCGCAAGATTGAACTGCCGCACGTCGCCGCGCAGCATGTGATCGACCAGATCCTTGGCGTAGAAGACACCGACGATCTTGTCCACGGACTTCTCGTACACCGGAAAGCGCGAGAATTTCGTCGTCGTGATCAAGTGCGCGATCTGGTCAAAGCCGGCATCGACCGGCAAACCGTCGATCTTGGTCCGCGGCGTCATGATCGCGCGCACGGGCAGGTCCGCGAGTTCAAACACGCCTTGCAGCATGTCGCCCTGCTCTTCATTGATCATGCCCGACTCGCTGCCGAGACGGACCATGTCTTCGATCTGCTCCTCCGTGACCTGGAACGTCGTCGGCGTCGACGAACCGCCGAGCGCGCGCACGAAGCCCATCGCCACCCACGTCGCCAATCGGGTCAGCCAGCGCGTCGCCAGATGAAACCACCAGACGATGTGCAGGCCCGGCAGGAAGCGCTCGGGATGGTTGTTGGCCAGCGTCTTGGGCGCGATTTCAGCGAAAACCAGCACCATGAACGTCAGGAACGCCACCACGCACGCTTCAGTCCACGACGGATCGAGTGAATTGGCGTGCGCCAAGCGAAGCGCCAGCGAAGTCACCAGCGCGGAAGACAGGATATTGGCCAGCGTGTTGCCAGCCAGCAGCGTCGTCAGCACGTGCGAAGGCTGGGTCAGCCAAAGCTCCAGAAGCCCGCGCGGCCCCTGGCGGGTATCGATGAGCTTGCGAATCCGCAATTCACCCATGCCCGTGATGGCCGTTTCGCTGCCGGCAAACAGGAAGGAAATGACGAGGGACAGCACGATCGCAAGGATGGACATCAGCCAATCGGGGGCGGCGAGGACGTCGGCCACGGAGAGCGTGCTGAGATGTGCGAGACTACTAGCAGGGTAAGGGTCGGTCATGTCGCGGATCGGCTTGCCGAATCCCTATCGCCGCGAAGCTGCGCCGTGCCAACAAAATAACACGCCATTGGAGGCTTCGCAATGATTTCAGCGCCCAATCGGCAAGTTACTGAATCGTGCAGACTTTGACGCCAGTTTGGAACGCCGAGGAGGTCTCCACGCACGCCGTGAAGCGCGGATTGACCTTCTGGCAGTCGGCCACCGACGCGCACTGGACGCCGCATTCGGACGCGCCGCCGCTGGGGGCTTTCAGGCACTTGAAGTGCACGTTGTTGGCCAAATCGTCGTCGATGTCGCAGGACGAGTTGGTGCCGCAGCTGCAGTTCTTGGTGCAGACGCCCTCGGTCGTGGTGACGTGGCCGGCGAGTTGCATCGCGACTTTGTTGCAGTCGCCGTATAGGCAGTCCGAGTCCTTGGTGCAGCTCGCGCCGTGTACCGCGCCCTTGGTGTTGCTGATGTGCGGCGCGTTGGTGCAGGTGTAGTCGCCGCCGGCCGCGGCGTTGGTGTCGCATCCCGCGAGGACAACGAACAGGATTGTCAGGGCGATCCGCATCCGGTTACCTCGCGTCGCGCAGTTGGTAGTAGAGGCGCAGGACCTTGCGGACGTAGTCGTCTGTCGCGGCGAACGGCGTCGCATCGCGGCCGAGCACGCGCGTGGAGCCAGCGTGGTAAGCGGACAACACCTTGACCAGGTCGCCATCGAACCGGTTGGCCAGCACCCGCAGGAACCGCGCGCCACCCAAGAGGTTCTGCGCCACATCGTGAATGTCGTCGACGCCCATCTCGTGCGCCGTCGCGGGCAGCAGCTGCATCAGCCCCACGGCGCCCTTGTTGGAGAGCACGAGCGGATTGCCGCCTGATTCCGTCATCATCACCGCGCGAATCAACTGCGGCGGCAGCTTGTACCGCTGCGCGGCGGCGCCCACTTCATCCGCGAAAATACCAGTGTCGAGCGGATCCTTGGGCGCGAGCGTCGGCCCATGCTTGGCGTTGTCGCGGTTGATCGTGGGCTGCGGGAGCGGCTCGGGAACCGGCGATGGCGGGAGCGAATCGGTGTAAGTCGGGCTGGCTTTGGCAAGGACTGTCGTCGCGCCTGCACCGGCCATCGGCGCGCTGCCCGGACGGGAGGACCAGTCGCAGCCCGGCGGCTCAATGACTTCCGCATGACAGCGCGAGCGGATCCACGCGGCGGATCGGCCTTCCGAGAACAGCGCCTTGGCGTTCTTGATGGTGACGTCGCCGTTGCGGCCGCAGTCGAAGATGGCCTCCGTGCACGGGCGCGCGTACGCGACCGCGGGCAGCAGCACACTGAACGTCAGGATCATGGACAGAAAACGCAACAGCCGAACCTCCGCTTCTCCAACCCCCAAGTCTACCGGATTCATCCCCGTTCGCCACTTTCGGTTGTCGGAATGGGGCCCGTCGTGGTACACGCGCCTCGCGAGGTGCCTGTGCCGCAAACCCCTTCTGACATTCAGGTCGCGCTCGTGGGCTTTGGCCCGTGGGGCCGCAATATCGCCCGCAATCTCGATGCTTTGGGCGCACTGGCAGTCATCTGCGATCCCGACCAGGCGAGCCAGGCTGCGGCGCAGAAACAGTACCCGCACGTGCGCGTGGTTGCGACCCGCGACGAGGTGCCCGCCGACCTGGCCGTGGCGATCGCTGCCCCCGCCGCGCAGCACGCTGAACTGGCCCAGCACTTCTTGCAGCGCGACCAACACGTGTTCGTCGAGAAGCCGCTGGCGCTCAACGTCGACGAATGTCCGCCGCTTATCGCGCTGGCGCGCAAGAAACACCGCGTGCTGATGGTCGGCCACCTGCTGCAGTACCACCCGGCCGTGAACAAGCTCGATCAGCTCATCCGTCAGGGCGCGCTGGGACGGCTGCTGTATTTCTATTCCAACCGCCTGAATCTCGGGCGGATTCGCCGCGAGGAAAACAGCCTCTGGTCGTTTGCGCCGCACGATATTTCCGTGATGCTGCGGCTCGCCGGCGGCATGCCGAGCGAAGTCCACGCGACCGGCGGCTACTTTCTGCATCCGAAGATCGCCGATTCGACCGTGACGCACCTCAGCTGGGACTCGGGCCTCCGCGCGCACATCTACGTGTCGTGGCTGCACCCGTTCAAGGAGCAGCGGCTGGTGGTCGTCGGCCAGGACGCGATGGCGCTGTTTGACGACACGTTGCCGCTTGAGCAGAAGCTCGTGCTGTACCGCCATGGCGTGGACTGGAAAGACGGCGTGCCGGTGCCGCGCAAGGCCGAACCGGAGCCCGTGGCGCTGCCGAACGACGAGCCGCTGCGCTGCGAGATGCAGGCGTTCCTGGACGCGTGCGCGGGAACGGGCGCGCCGCTCTACACGGATGGTCAGGAGGGCATGCGCGTGCTGCGCGTGCTCGATGCGGCGGAGCAGTCGCTCACCCATGGCGGCGTGCCGGTGGCACTGGCGGATCTGCCTTCAGAGCGGCATGCGGGCGTGACGATCCACCCATCGGCTGTGGTCGGCGATGCCGCGCAGATCGGCGCGGGCAGCAAAATCTGGCACTTCAGCCACGTCATGGACGGCGCGGTCCTCGGCCGCAATTGCGTCGTCGGCCAGAACGGCTTTGTGCAGAGCGGCGCGGTCCTGGGCGACAACGTCCGGCTGCAGAACAACGTTTCGATCTACGACGGCGTCACGCTCGGCGACGGCGTCTTCTGCGGCCCATCGTGCGTGTTCACCAACGTGACGCGACCGCGCGCCACAGTCAGCCGCCGCGGCGAATTCAGCGCCACGCCAGTCGGCCGCGGTGTGACGATCGGCGCAAACGCCACCATCGTCTGCGGCCACAGCATCGGCGAATACGCGTTCATCGGCGCGGGCAGCGTGGTCACGCGTGACGTCCCCGCGCACGCTCTGGTCACCGGCAACCCCGCGCGGGTCCGCGGCTGGGTCTGCACGTGCGGCGAAAAGCTGCCCCTGGACGTCACGCTCCGCTCGGGCAGCGCCGCCACCTGCGCCCGTTGCGGCAGCGCGTGGCAGCACGACGGAGCGGGCCTCATCGCCGCGGAGAATGCCTGATGGCTGTCCCACTTTTTGACCTCGCGCGCGTCCTGGAGCCGCTGCGGCCACAACTTCACGCGGCGCTGGAGCGCTGCCTGACACACGGCGTTTTTGTGCTCGGGCCGGAAGTGCAGGCGTTTGAGAAGGCGTTTGGCGCGTACACGGGCGCCGAGCACGTCGTCGGCGTGTCGAGCGGCACGGACGCGCTCCTGCTGACGTTCATGGCGCTGGACCAAAAAGGCCTGCAGCCGGGCGATGAAGTCCTGTGCACGCCGTTCACGTTCATCGCGACCGCGACGTCGGTGTTGCGCGCCGGGCTGCGGCCGGTGTTTGTCGATTTGGCGCCAGGCAAATTCTACCCGGACGTCGCACAGTTCCGCGCCGCGTGGACGCCGCGGACCAAGGCGGTGCTGAACGTGCACCTTTTTGGCGAGCCACAGCCGCTGACGGAATTGGCGGCGTTGTGCGCGGAGCGTGGCGCGCTGTTGATCGAAGATTGCGCGCAAGCCCATGGTGCCCGGCAGCCCGACGGGCGCTCGGTCGGAAAGGCCGGTCTCGCGGGCGTTTTCAGCTTCTTTCCGGCCAAGAACCTCGGCGCGCTGGGCGATGGCGGCGCGGTCATCACGGACGACGCGGATCTGGCACAGCGCGTGCGCGAAAAGCGCCAGCACGGCGGCGCAGTTCGCTATCAGTTCAACCACCTGGGCGGCAATTTCCGGCTGGACGCGCTGCACGCCGCGTTCCTGCAAGTCCTGCTGCCGGAGCTGGACGGTTGGGTGGCAAAACGCCGCGCGAATGCCGAAGCTTACGACGCGGCATGGCAGGAAATCGGTGCGGATCGGCTAACATTGCCTGCGCTGACGCCGGGCCACGCATGGAACCAGTACGTTGTGCGCACGCCGCGCCGCGATGAACTCAAGGCTGCGCTGGAACGTGCCGGGATCGGCGTGGCGGTGTACTACCCGACGGCGCTGCACCAACTGGGTGCGCTGGCTGCGGCCAACCCGCCCGCGCACTTGCCGGAGACCGAGCAGGCGTGCAAGGAAGTGCTCGCGCTTCCGGTTTACCCAGGCCTGCACCCGCAAGAGCGGGACGAAGTGATCAACACGGTGCGGGCATTTTTTGCGTGACCGCGACCTCTTTAGAACCGGCAGAAGCTGCCGTACCCACCCCCTGATGGCGGAGAGACAGATGGCGACGATGGAAGAAGAAGAACCCAAGAAGGCCGACGCGCCGCAGGACGACAAGACCCCGAGCTTGCAGGACAAGCTGCTCAAAGCACGGACGATCCAGATCACCGGCGGCATCGACGACAAGCAGTCGGCGCGCGTGGTCAGTGAATTGCTGCTCCTGGAAGCGGACGACGGCGACAAGCCGATCACCATCTTCCTCAACTCGCCCGGCGGCAGCGTCACGGCGGGCTTTGCGATTTTTGACACGATCCGCTTCATCAAGCCGAAGTGCCGCATCATCTGCAACGGCCTGACCGCGTCGATCGCGACGGTCATCCTGCTGGCGGTCAAGCCTGAAGACCGGCTGTCGCTGCCGAACACGCGCCTGCTGATCCACCAGCCGCTCATTCCGATGACGGTTTACGGTCCGGCGAGCGACCTGGAAATCACCGCGAATGAGATCCTGAAGACGCGCGCCAAGGTCAACGCGCTGATGGCGGCGGAAACGGGTCAGGAATTGGCGCGGATTGAAAAGGACACGCAGCGCGACTACTGGCTGACGGCGCAAGAAGCGGTGGCGTACGGTCTGCTGGCGCGCGTGATTTCGACCCGCGCCGAAATTGCCTGATCGCTCAGGCGGTTACATATCGAGGATAATCACTCCGCGGTCGCTTTCCTCTTCGTCGCGCTCGACGTCGGAATCGCGGCGCGAGTCCGGACGCCAGTTCGGCGGCGGCATGGGATAACGGCTCGGCTGATCCAGCCGCGGCTGAATCCGGGTATCGCGTTCGCGCTCCCGCCGTTGGATTTCCTCAATGATGAAGGCGTCAAGCATCGCAACCTCCAGGACTGCCGGTTTCTCGCCTTGGTTGGCTGGCCGGCTTGTCTATTAGACGCACCAGCTGGCCATTCGATTCGATCCGCCGGACTCGGCCACCCCTGTGGCAGCCAGTGCCCTTCCTGAGTCAACCTAACATTCGATCTGGGGTCCCGCAACTTCACATCGGCAACGTGACATAGCTGTCACGCACGCAACGGCTCCGCGAGCCCAGCGAAGAACGCTGCGAGATCCGGCTGAAAGACGCGATCTGGCTGATCCTGCAAGTGAATCGCCCGATCCGGAAGTTGCGTCAGGCTGGCCAGCCCCAGCGCCGCGCGCACGAGAATCCTGTTCGGTTTCAAATCATTGGGCCGGTGCAGCACCGCCATGACGGCGCGGTCGCCCAAGCCAACGGCGGCGAGGTCATCCAACAGTCGCGCGGCGTCGTGGTGCGGAAACACCCAGCAACTTTGCGAACTTGGCCCCATGTTCTGGGCCGCGACCTGACAAAATTGTCGCAGGTCCGCCGTCGTCTCCTGATGGGCGATCTGCCGCTCCGGGTCGCGCGGCGCGTTGCCTTGCGTGCGCTTGAGATACGGTGGGTTGCACAGCACCAAGGCGAACGGCCCGGGCAGGGACGGCGGCGCCGCGAGATCACCCTCGACGACAGTGAGCCGCGCATCGACGCCATTGAGCTTCGCGTTGCGGCGCGCCCGATCGGCCATGGCCGGTTGCTTCTCCAACAAGTGCAGCTGGATTTCCGGCAGCGCCTTCGCCAGCACGATCGCCACCAGCCCGCTGCCCGCCCCCAACTCAAGGGCATGCCGCGCGTGCGGCGCCTGCTGTGCGGCAAACCACGCGAGAAGCGGCGCGTCGATGGCTGTGCGATAGCCGGTGCGGGCCTGCAGCAACTGGACGTTGCCGCTCAGGATGCAGTCGAGGGATTCATGTGGCTGGGGCTGGAGATTCACGCGGTCGGGCCTTGCGGAAAGCTATACACTCCGACCGAAGTTCAAGATCAAACCGCTTCCATCCGCGGCGTGCCACCGGAGGTGCACGCTCGCGGATCCAGTCCGAAATGCAACAGGTCTGACTGGAAGAAGTGGTGCTGGACATAGGTCAGCATGTTTAGAGGCCCGGCGCGGCGGTGAAAACCGTCGGGACAAAGCCCAGCTGCGGCGGCGGCATCGCGGCGGGGCCCGGCGGCGTGAACTGGGCATTCGCGGCGGCCGGTGCGTGACCTGCGCGCCAGAAGAAGAAGGCGGCGGCACCCGCGAGCAGCGCGCCCGCGCCCAGCGAAACGCCAGCGATGACCCGGCCGCTCTCGGCTTTGTCCTTCTCAGCTTGGGTATGCACTTCCGTGACGGTGAAGTTGGAGGCATACGCCGCACCGACGCCAAGTGCGACCAACGCCCCGACACCACAGGCGATTCCAGGCACGGATTTGTACCACGCGGCGCCGGACTTATCGCCGTCGCCCGGCTCACTTCCTTCCGCGCCCTTGCGCTCCCCCAGCAGCGTGTTCAGCACCTTGGCCACCGCGCGTGGACTCGTCCCGATGCCCGGCACCTTGAAGCTGGAGGACCGCTCGATCCGCGCCTGCCCAACGTCGATCAGCCACGTGTAGAGCGTGCCGTCGATGACACCCACCGCGGCGATGCTCGCGACGCCCAGCTCGTGACCCAGCGCGACGCTGTCGTTCAGCACGCGCTTCTGCGCACCGTCGAGATCGGGATAGCCAAGGCCCACACGCGCGTCGTCCAGCAGCAAATGCCGTTCATATTCAACGCCCACGGCGAGCTTGGCTTTGTTGCCACCCACGACTTTGACGCGGTGGAGCATAGAGCTCGCGGGCCCCGCCTGCAGGCGAATCGCGTAGATGCCCGGCGCGAGATCGGTGATCGTCGCGGGCGTGACGCCCCGGTCAATGCCGTTGATGAGCACGTGCGCGCTCGGCGGATCCGACGTGACCTCAACCTGTCCCTTGGGCTGCGTCGACGCCTCCTTCGCAACCTTCCGGAACAACTCCACAACGTCGGGGCGGTAGTTGTCGTCGGTCACGTTGGCCTTGGCGCCAAACGCCGTGACGACCGTGCGAAATACCTCCGCCGCAGCGTCTTTGTCCTTCGCAATCACATGCGCCGTCGCCAGCTGCGCCAGCACGTCCAGGTACTCTTTGCGCAGCTTGTCCTCAGCGCCCGGCGCAGCGATCGCCGCCCGGTACTTGGCCTCGGCCGATTGCAACGCCTTGATCGCGTTGACCGCATCTGCGTTGTCCAGGAAGTTGATGCCCTGTTTGCGCGCGGCCGCCAACGCGCTGCGCCGCTCTTCCGTCAGCGCGCTTGGCACCTGATCGCGGTCACGCCGCAGCTTCTCAGCGCTTTTTTGCATCGGCACGACCATCACGTCGCCGTGCGCTTCTTTTTGCAGGCCGACAAGCACTTCCTGCAGGTAGTCGGCGGTCAGCGGATTGGCCTCGTCGCCCGCGCGGAGCTCCACGAGCGCCACGGTCCGCTCCGCCTCATCGGCCATCGCCAGCTGACCGGGAAGCGCCATCGCCACCATCAGCATCGGCACAAGCCAACGATTGTCGCGCAGTACACGAGGCGGGCGGGCGGGCATCGGCATCCTTCGAGCGGTCGTCGGCCAAACTGCCGTCCACGCGATCGCGGATCGGTAGCGCTGGCCGGAGCGGTCTCGATTGTAGGCTTCGTTGGTCTCGTGTCAAGACGATGAGCGACGCGCATGATCCTGAAATTACAATCTAAACTCAAAAGCCGGCAAGGCTGGCGAGAGCAAGTGAGACCAAGTGAGACCGGCAAAGTGAGACTGCAACGCGCGCAACCGGCTGAAATCGCGGGGCACACCAATTGGCACGGGCCTTGCAACGAGCGGAAACGCCGCGCCGCGTCGATTCGCGGCAAAGGAGATGTCATGTTGCGAGGCCCGATGCTGACGATTGTACTCTTCCTGGCGCCTGCGGCGTGGGGCAATCCCGTGGCTGGAGAGCCGCCGCCTTTGCCGCCGGCGGTCCCGCGCCTGATCATCTCCGAGATCCAATGCAATCCGCTTTTGCATGACGACCGCGCCGGGGAATTCGTCGAGATCGTCAACCTGGCGCGCGAACCCGTGCGTCTCGCGGACCTGGCGCTGCTGCTGCCATCGGGTGTGCGCGCGGTGCCGGTCCGCCCGTCCGCGCCGCTGCTCCATGCCGGCGAAGTGGTGCTTCTGACGCCGTTGGGCGGCCAAGCCGGCGAGGCGGCAGTCAAAGGGATGCGGTTGCCCAACGATGCCGGGCGGCTGGAACTTTTCTGGCGGCAGAGCCGGGTGGACGTGGCGCAGTGGCACAAGAAGCCACCGTGGCCCAAGCCGTTGCCGGGGCAGTCACTTGAACGCGTGCGGCCGAACCAGGATGGCGAATCAGGGCGCGCGTGGCGACGGGCGCAGAGCGTTCTGCACGGCGTGGAGCGGGCGTCCCCGGGACGGGTGGATTGGCAGTGTGCGGATGTGCAGGGGACGGCGCTCGAAGGCCATTGCGCGACGCCGCATAAAGGCAAGCCGCCGCAGCGGTGCCGCGTCTCGCAGCGCGGCGATCGCACTCCGCGTTCGGCGCCGGGGGCGCGGCAAATCTACGTGGAAGAACTGGCTTTTTTTACTAGACCGCTGAAGCGGGGACTTGAACCCTCGACCGGCAAGCGCTCATCAGAGCGCGCGGCAGCTGAAGCGCGACCGAAGTTTGGGCGCGAGTCGGGGATCTCTGCTGTTCTGGATTTGGTCGCTGAAGCGGGGACTTGAACCCTCGACCGGCAAGCGCTCATCAGAGCGCGCGGCAGCTGA
>CAINLT010000073.1 GCA_903850505.1 uncultured Myxococcales bacterium
GCCGCTCAGGTCAAGTCCCAACCCCAAGCGCCGGTCGCTTGGGGCCACGCAAAAGACAGCTTGGGCGCAGCGACCGTTCAGCGCTGCGCCCAAGCCTTGCATCCTACAATCGCAGGGTTGCCCTTCACACCGCGTCGGCTACTGCGGCGCGGCCGGAGCGTCCTTCTTGGGCTCGTCTTTCTTGTCTTTGGCCTTCTCGCCCTTCTTGGGATCAGCCTTCGCGCCGCAGCCGCCTTTGCCGCCACAACCGCCCTTGCCGCCACAGCCGGCCTTGCCGGATACAGCCTTGCCCGCGCTGCCTTCGTCGGCATTCGCCGTCGCGCCCATCGCCAGCCCCGCCACTGCAACGCTCAGCGTCGTCGCGATCAAACCCTTCTTCATGCTTTCTCCTGCGTGCGGAGGCGGCCAGAGGACCGCTTCCAGTTGATTGCGCTCGGCGCTCAGAAGGTGTGAATTCCGCGAATTCGCGCCGCCTGAGCCCTTCTCTTGTCCAAACGCCCGCATGGGCAGGCCGATTCAATTGTGCGGATCACGCAACGCTGCGTCAACGGCGTTTTGCCCGGCGGCAAACCCGCGAGAAGGACGCAGCGACGCTTGCCCGAAAGGCGCCGCTGTGGCACCTTTTTCGCCCTAACCGGGAGACGATCATGCAAGACGACTGGAGCCTCAATCCGAACGTTCGCAAGCTGTTGCAGCGCGTCCCTCTGCCGATTTCCCTGCCCACGCCGCTGCGCCGAAGTGCGGGGCGCACGACGCCGAACGAGCTGCATGGCACGCGCGCGGTCGTGACGCACCTGCGCGATGCTCTGGATCTGGCGCTGGCGCAGGCCGTCCAACATGCTGGAGCGGCAGTGACGGTCGTGGACGCGATGGGCGAAACGACGCTGACCGGACGGATCGTCGATGGCGGTGGCCAGCTGGTGCCGGCGACCGCGGATCTGCCGGGCGGTATCCTGAGCGCGATCGCCCAGAGCGGCGCGACTGGCGACCGGCGCCCCGTGACGCTCATCCACCGCGTGACGCGCCCGCACGGCAACGACGTGGCGGTCAATGAGAGCACCGACGCGCTCCTGGGCGTGGGTCATGCGGCGGCTTCCCTGCCGCCCAATAGCCGACTGCTGCTGGTACTGGGCCACGATCTGCGCGGGGACAGCCTGGGCGGCCTGATGACGGCGGCGACGCAGGGCTTCATGCGTTCGGCGTTCAAGGAACTGGGCAAGAGCGGCAGCACGTGCCACCTGATTCGCGCGGAAGATGCGCAGTCGGCGGGCGCGCTGGCCGCGTTCCTGGCGAGTCCGCGCGCGGCGTTCCTGAGCGGCCTCGATTTGGTCGCGCAGAAGTCGCTGGCCGGCGATGCCGCGGAAGGCCCCGCGCTGGATGGCAAGGTCATCCTCGTCACGGGTGCAGCACGCGGCATCGGCGCGGCGATCGCAGAACGCCTCGCGCTGGAAGGCGCCCACGTGTGGATCAATGACATCGCGCAGTCCGAGGCTGCCGCCGCTGACACCGTCGCGCAAATTCGCGCGCGTGGTGGCCGGGCGGAATTCGTCGCGGCCGACGTCGGCACACTTTCCGGCGCACAGGCCATCGCCGACGCGATCGCCAAGGGCGCTGGTCGCGTCGACGGCGTGATCCACAACGCCGGAATCACGCGCGATCGGACGCTGCGCAAGATGTCCGTTGCGCAGTGGCGGCAAGTCCTGCAGGTCAACTTTGGCGCGATGTACCTGGTGCAGAACGCGCTGGCGCCAATCCTCCAGCCCGGCGCGTCGATGGTCCTGATGAGTTCGGTGATGGGAATCGCCGGCAACTTTGGCCAGACCAACTACAGCACGTCCAAATCGGCGGTCATTGAGCTGGCCAAACAATGGGCGTGCGACGGCTACGGCCGCGGATTGCGGGCCAACGCGATTGCCCCGGGCTTCATCCTCACCGACATGACCGCGCAAATGCCCGTCATCAACCGGGAAATGGCCAAGCAATTGACCGCGATGCTCCAGCCCGGCCTGCCGCTCGACGTGGCGGACCTGGCGTGCTTCCTTGTCGGGGCACAGTCGCGCGGTTTGACGGGGCAGGTGCTGCGCTGCGACGGTGGCATGGCGTTTGGCGCGTGAACAGTATTTCACTTGCCGCGCATGTGACGCCGGAGTATGAAGTTCTGAGAATCTGCGAACGTTCCACCGCGGGGAATCGGAATGACTTTGGGGGCCGGCAAAACGCGTGACAGCGCGAAGACGATGGTGGTCTCGCAGCGGCCGTCGGGCGATCTGGGGCCCATTCCGCGCCACGTCTCGGAATGGATCCGCTCGCGGCCCTTCTGGGCGATGCTGCCGCTCTTCCAGGATCTGCCCGACGACGCCTTGAATTCGCTGCAGGAGGCGATGGAGCCGGTCACGTTCGCCAACGGGACCGCCATCCTTGAGCAAGGCGCGCTTGGCGACGAGATGTTTGTGATCGAGCGCGGACTGGTGCAGGTCACCGTCCGGGACGAAGACGGCGCGCCGATGTTTGAGACGGAGCTCGAAGCCCCAGCGCTGGTCGGGGAAATGGCGCTGGTGACCCTTGAGCCGCGGACTGCGACGGTGCGCGCGCATGGTGAGGTCATCGCACAGCGGATGCGCAAAAGCGTGCTGGAGGACCTGTTTGAGCGTCAGCCGCGGGCCGCCTCGTTCCTGACCGCGCTGGTCGGCGAACGGCTGATGGAGACGCGCGGGATTCGCAAGGTCGGCAAGTATGAAGTGCTGGGGCCGCTGGGATCGGGCGGCGTGGCGACGGTCTTTGAGGCGCGGCATCCGGGTCTCGGTCGCTCCGTGGCGCTCAAGATGCTGTCCCACTCGCTCGTCTACGATCGCAACTTTGCTGAACATTTTGGCCGCGAAGGGCGGATCGTCGCGGGCCTGACGCACGACAACATCGTGCGCGTTCTGGATACGGAAGAAGCCTACGGCACGCGTTTCATCGTGATGGAGAAGCTGACCGGCGAGCTGCTGGAAGGCCTGATTCGCCGCCGCGAGGAGCTCGACTGGTACGTGGTGCGGCGCCTCTTGACGGAGATCGCGAGCGCGCTGGCCTACTCGCACGAGCAGGGGCTGATCCACCGCGACGTCAAGCCGGCCAACGTTTTCATCACCGAAGAACGGCGCGTCAAGCTGCTGGATTTCGGCATCGCGGTGTCCGTGGGCGTGCCGACCGCGGAAGACGGCAAGGTCGTGGGCACGCCGTTCTACATGTCCCCCGAGCAGATCCTCGGATTGCCGCTGGATGGCCGCGCGGACCTCTATTCGCTGGGGATCCTCGCCTACGAACTGTGCACGCACGAACTGCCGTTCTGGGGCGAATCCGTGCAGTCGGTGTTCAACCTGCACCTCAATCAGCCGACGCCGGATCCGCGGCTCGTGGAGCCCGATCTGCCCGATGATCTGGCGGAGTTCATTCGCATCAGCACAGCCAAGGACCCGATTCGGCGCTTTGGCTCGTGCCACGACGCCGCGAGCTTTCTGTACCGCGGGATGGACGAAGGCGGGACGGCGCCGCATGAGATGTCGACGATCGCGCTGACCTACCTGCCGAGCCGACGCGGTCAGGTGCAGCAGATCCTCAACGAGGCGCTGAGCAAGCTGAAGCGGCTGCGGGGCGTGCAGACGTTTGCGTCCAACCAGGTGAACGTTGAAGTGGCGGCGATGCCGCGCGCCGCCGATCCGCGGCGGGTGACGATGACGTCGCAGATTTTCGAGGCGTCAACGGCCTATCACCGCCCGCCAGCGCGCCGCGACATTCCGGACATGCCGCCGCCGGATGACTTGCCGGATGAGCCGCCTGAGGCTGATCGCCTATAGATTGACGCGAAGATTGACGCCGGCGCGCAAGAGGCTCGGCAGGCTGTTGAGGAAATAGCCGGCGACCTGCTGCTGGAAATCCGTCGGCAGCGCGAGGAACTGCGGGTCCGTGCCCAGCCGGCTCTTCACGTACGGCAGGTACCCGCGCAGCTCGCCATCGCCAAAGACCACGCCAGCGTACGCTTCAACCGTCAGGTCAGTCAGGAACAGATTGCTGAAATTGAGCTGAAAGGTTCCGGACTTGTCGGTCAAATTGGAAAGTGAAATCAGCGATAGCGTCGCGTCGTTCAGGCTGCCCGGAGAAACCACCGTCGCCACCGCGCCGACGTAATCGCGGCCCGTGTACAGCGGCGTCAGGCTCGTGGCAGTCTGGGAAATGAAGCTGTTCTTGAGTTGGTTGTAGGCGCCGTCGAGCGTGAGCCCCTGGTCGTTGTGGAAATACTCGACCGCGAGCACCAGCGAGTCATCCTCGCGGTACGCCCACGTGTAGCTCAGGCCCGCGGACAGCTGCCACGCCACCGTGCCCTGCTGCGGAAAGACCATCCCGAACTCGCCGGTTAGATCAAAATCGCCGAGCCCCGAGGACACGTCCACGCCGAGCTTGGGGTCCACGCCCTTGCGGAAGATCGTCGCAACGCCGACCTCCGTGTGGCCGAACAGCGCTTCGGCACGCACCGCCGCGCCCAGGCGATCCAGCGTCGTGGCGCTGTCCGTCAGCGCGATGGCGTACAGGTTCCAGCCGAGCTTCTCGATGGGAATGTGCAGCTTGACCATCGGCACGCCGACGCGCTCATCAAAGAACGCCAGCGGATTGACCTTGGTCGTGTTCAGCACGTCCACCGGATTCCAGAACCGCGTCGTGCCCCAGCGCACGAACTGCTGGCCGACCGTGAGGAAAACCGTGCGGCCCACGTCAAACTTGAGCCACATCTGGTTGAGCAGCGCCTTGGTCGTGTCCGTGCTGACCGGCGCGCCGAGGGCCGATTGCGAGTTGACGCCCGTCGTCGTCGCCGCGCTCGCCAGCGGGTTGTAGAGCACGCGGCCGCGGACAAACGCGCGCACGCGGTCGTTCAGGCGCGTGTCGAAATACGCGTCAAAGAGGTTGGAATTGCCTAGGCCAATGTCCGAAACCTTGGCGCCCTGGTTGTACGACGCCGAAGTGCGCATGTAGAGGAAGCCGCCCAACTGGCTGCGATCCTTGTACAAAAGCTCGGTGTTCTCCTTGGTCTCGCCGCCCGCCATCCGCTCGTCGCCATAATCGCTGGCGGTCGTATCAGCGGCAGGCGCGACGGCGGGCTTCTCCTCCTCGCCGCCAAAAAGCGCGTCCTCGCGGGCGCGATCATCGGCTTTCGGGTCGGTGGCATAAGCGACGCCCGGCAACAGGACGGCAAGTATAAGCAGGACGTATTTCATCGCGACTGCGACTCCAACCACGCTTTGGTGAACAGGTTTGCCGGCAGCGAGTTCAAATCCTGCTCCTTGAGCAGAATCGTCGTCGAATTGCCCTTCTCCACTTCGTCAAAGATGCGGATCTCCTTGGGCGTCCACACGTCGCCCTTCTTGGACGGGCTGAACTTCTTGACCCACTTCGGCGTGTACGTCGTGCGCATCAGCTTGCCGCTGTCGGCAAATTCCTGTTTTTTCAAGGTATTGCCAGACGTCGTCGACAGCCACAGCACCAGCTTGGCATACGCTGCGTCCACGCCCTTCTTCAGCGTCAGCGTCATCTTGTGGGTCCACATCGTGCCGAGCTTCTCCGAACCCTCGTACTTGATGCTGTATTCTTCCGCGAGGCGCGACTCGTCAAAGTCCGCGCGCCGGCTGTCCGTGCCGCCGATCTTCTCGCGCTCCGTCCGCCGCTCCCACTTGCCCGTCGTCGGGTCATACATCCACAGGTTCTTGTCCACGCGCAGGTAGCCCTTGCCTTTCTCCGCTTTGGGCGCCTGGAACAAAATCATCAGCTTGTCGTCCGCGTCGCGGCGAAACACCAGCGCTTCAAAGACCACGTCGTTCTTGTTGCGCTCCTTGCGCTCGATGTAGACGTTGGTCTTGTAGTCACCCGAGTTGCGCTGGCGATCGTCCAGCGCCTGGACCCACTTCAGCGCATCGGCTTCACTCAGCGCTGCGGGCGGCGCTTCCGCAGCAGGCGCCGGGGCAGCCGCGGGCGGCGTCTGGGCGACGGCGGGCAGCGCCGCGAGGAACAGGGAAATAGTCAGAAAATACTTCACGGTGCGACCTCAAAGAACGGATTTCAATTCGAAGAATGCATGGCTTCCACGGGCTGCAACCGCGCCGCGCGCCAAGCCGGCAGGATCGAGCCCAGCGTAGTGACACTGGCGATGACCAAAAGCGAAATGAGCACGGTCGGCACGTTGACGAGCAGCGTCACCGTCTCCGACATCAGCACCATCTGGAACCCCTTGATCATCTTCAAATGCGCGGCGTTCAGGGCAAATGCCGCAGCCACGCCCAGGATCACGCCGATGGTCGACGACGCCAGCGCCAACAGTGCGCCTTCAGTCACGAACATCGCCATGACAGTGTGCCGTTGCATGCCGATCGCCCGCAGCGCGCCCACTTCCCGCGTCCGCTCGCGGATCGCCATCCACAGTGTATTCATCACGCCGATGATGATGATCGCCAGCAGGACCATGAAGATGATGACGATCAGCGCGCGGAAGCCAAAGAGCGTCCACTTCATGAACGGATCCTCGTCCATCCAGGTCGTCACATCGATCTTCTGGCCGGTCCAGTCCTCGCGCTTCACGATGTCAAACTTGCGCCAATACGGCAGGTCCATGTGGTCCATCACGCGGTAGCCGGACTTGTCGAGCGCGATGCGCAGCTTGGCCGCAACCTGCTCCGCCTGCTCCCAGTCCTTCAGGTAGAGCTGGATGCCGCCCGCCGTCGTCTGGTCCAAACCGTACAGTTCGCGCAGCGTCTGCAGCGGCACGTAGGCAAAGAAGCTGGAGAACATGCCAAGCGGCTTGGCGATGGCGACGACCTTGCAGTCAATCGAGTTGTTGGAGCCGCGGTAGGTCTGCGAGCTGAGCGTGACGTTGTCGCCGATCTTCAGCTCAAGCCGCTCCGCCGTCGCTTCGAAGATCAGGATGGAATGCGGCTCGCTCAGGCGATTCACGTCGCCGTGGACGATCTCCAGGATGTTCTTGAAGTTGGCTTCCTGGGCGATGTCGATGCCCGACACGACGGCGATCTGCGACGAGGCATCGCTGACGAGCTTGCCAAAACCGCGGCCGCGGATGACCAGCGACTGCAGACCCGGCGTCTCCTTTTCCACCAGCGCGCGCAGCTTGGCGTACTCCGTGACGACCGGCGCGGCGGTGCCGGACGTGATCTTGTAGAAGCCCGCGACGTTGACGTGGCCCGTTGAGAGCGTCGTCGCGTTGCGCAACATGGACGCCTGCGTGCCGTTGAACAGCGAAGTCAGGAGCACGAGCAGCACGGTCACGACCGCAATGGCGCCGCCAAGCAGCAGCGTCCGCTTGCGGTTGCGCGCGAGGTTGCGCGCGGCGATGAGCAAGAGCGTGTTCATCTGGTCTCCGGGGCGGAGGGCGAGAAAGCAATGGCGATCATTCAGAATCCTGCATCGCGGCGAGCGGGGTGATGCGCATCGCCAGCCACGCCGGGTAGAGCGTGGAAATCAGCGTCACGATGAGCACGGCGAGCATGGCGACCGGCAGGCCCCACGGCGGCAGCGCCGGGTAGAAGCGCGGGCCGCCCGAGAGGAAGATCATGAAGTCGTTGCTGGCCAGCAGGCCAAAATGGCCGAAGTACGCGACAAGTGCGTAGCCGAACGTGCAGCCAATCGCGCCAAAGACGCCGGCCATCACCACGGCTTCAACCATGAACATCTGCAGGATTTCCGACCGCTGCGCGCCAATCGCCCGCATCGTGCCGATTTCCCGCGTCCGCTCCAGCGTCGACATGACCAGCGAGTTGTTGATGATGACGAGCGAGACCAGGAAGATGATGAAGATCGAGAACGCGAGGACGGCGTAGATGACGCCGACGAAGTTGCCGACAAGGCCCGACGCCGCGCGCCAATCCAGCGGCTTGAGCGCGAACTTCTTCGCGGCGATGAGCGCGCTCACCTTCTCCATGCCGGTCTTCACGTCAAAATCGGGCTTGAGCATGATGGCGGCGCTGCGGATCACGCCGCCGTCGATTTCTTCCTGCGAATAGACGTGGCCCTCCAATTCCTTGGCCATCAGCTTCGCGCCACTCAGCGGCGCATTCCCGGCAATCGCCGCCGGCGTCGCTTCCGCGGGCGCGTCCGTGGGCGTAGCTGCGGCCGCCTGCGTGGGCGTCGCATTCGTCGTGTCTTCCACTTGCTCGCCGCCGCCTTCGCCAAACAGCTCAGCCTCGGCCGTGTCGCGCTTGAGCTCCTTCACGCCGCTCTGCGCCTGCAGCTTGGCAATCTCCGCCTTCTTGTCGGCCGTCATGTAGCCCAGCAAGTCGCGGTAGGTCATGAGGTCGAGGATGTTGAACGCGCCGGCCATCGTCGATCGGTCCAGGCCGTGGAAGCGGAACGTGCCGTACACTTTGACGTTCACCGTCGTCGCATAGCCCGACTGGGAGAAGCCGTTGATGGTCATCGTGTCGCCCATGCGGATGCTGTAGAGGCGGATGCGCGGCGCGATGACTTTGTAGAACAGGTCGTAACGTTTCTGGAAATTCGCGTCGCTCACGTCCATGAACGCGTCGACGAGCTTGGCCATGTCGCTTTCCTTGGACTGCAACTCCGCCTGCAGCGCCGCCTTGACCTCATCGGTCGCGACGTCGTCCAGCTGGAAGGTAATCTCCTTGTATTGTGTGCGGTTCAGCTTGATCCACTGCTTGATCTCATCGTCCGTCGCGACCTTGGCGCCTTCCGCGAGGCGGTCCTTGATCTTGTCCAGCCGCCGCGCCGTCTTGTGCTTGACCTGCTCCTCGTACGTGAACTTGTTGAACAAGAAGCCGCGCTGGCCCGGCGGAATCATCTGCCCGTCGACCATCTCAAAGCGGTCAAAAACCTTGCGGAAACGCTCGGTGTCCGTGCCGACGTAGCGCAGCATCAGCATGTCTTCACCGATGGCCATCTTGGCGATCTTGTTCTCCAGGAATTCCAGGTGCGCGTACGGATCCGCGTCAAAACTGTCCCAGAACTTCGGCTGATTGGCCTCCGCCACGTCCAGCAGGCCCTGCTTCATGTCGTCGGACATCTTCTCCTGGTCGGAGAAGCCCTTGAGGTTCTTCAGTTCGTCATCCAGCAGCGCGACCATGCGGCGCACGTGGCGGCGAATGACCGCGGACTGCTTCTGGTCGCCCGCCTTCACGGCGTTGCGGAGCGCTTCCAGCTTGACGTCCAGCACGTTGCCGCCAAAGACGATGGACGAATCAATGCCCATCGGCACGACGGCCGCGACTTCCGGCATCGCTTCGATGGCCTTGCGGATCTCGGCGAAGTTGTGGATGTAGCCGATTTCATTGGAGCCCATCTGGCCAAAAATCGACAACTCATCCTTGGCGCCCTTTTCCTGGAGCTGGATGTGGCCCGCGACCGAGTTGACGATGCTCTTGGACATCGACTTGTCGATCGACGAAATGAGGCTCAAGCCAGCGATGATGAGGAAGGCCGCGAAGATCAGGAGGCCGCCGACGATGGCGGACTTGATCTTGTGGGTCAGCAAGTTGCGAAGCGCGATCTGGATCAGGATCATCGGAAGCGCCTCACGTATGGCTCATCGGGGACTGTTGCTCAGGCTCGGTCACGATGCGACCGTCCACGAGGCGCACGACGCGACCCGCGCGCGAGACCACGTGCGGATCGTGCGTGGAGAACAGGAACGTCGTGCCTTCGCGGTTCAGCTCCTGCATCAGGTCGAGGATCTGGTTGCCCGTCACCGAGTCCAGATTGGCCGTCGGCTCATCCGCCAGCACGATGCGCGGAAAGGTCACGAGCGCCCGGGCGATGGCCACGCGCTGCCGCTGGCCGCCGGACAGCTCGCCCGGACGGTGGTGCGCGTATTCCGCGATGCCGACCCGGTTGAGCAGATCCATCACGCGTTCCTTGCGCTGCGCCGCGTTCATCTTCTTCTGCAGGAGCAGCGGGAACTCGACGTTCTGGAACGCATCGAGCACGCCGACCAGGTTGAACGACTGGAAAATGAAGCCGAGCGCGTTGAGGCGCAGCCGCGTCAGGTCGCCCTCCGACAGCTTGCCGGTATCCTGACCCGCGACGATGACTTCACCGCGCGTGGCCACGTCGACGCAGCCAATCAGGTTCAGCAGCGTCGTCTTGCCCGATCCAGAAGGACCTGCAATCACAGTGAATTCGCCCGGCGCGATCTCGAGCGAGACCTGCTTGAGCGCCGACACGGTCACCGCGCCAAGCTTGTAGTCCTTGTCCACGTTGGACAAATGAACGATGGGTTCAATAGCGGGAGTCGTGGCCATGTGCATTCCTGGCGCCTCGCGGACGGGCGCGGGCAGCGATTTGGAACCCGGCAAGGGGCGCAGTCAATCCCGAAAAGGGCGAACATGAGGTAGATTCTGCGATCCTCGACACAGTAGGACCGGAAAGATTGAGGCGCAAATAGTGACGCCTGTCAATCCTTCCGCTGCGATTTCAATGGCTATTCAGGAACCAGGCAGCGACGGCAGCCGCCGCCGCGAACACTGCCGCGGCCACCCAAAGCCATGGCGTTGCGCCGTCCGTGGGCGATCGCGCCGCGACGGGTGCGGAAACGAGACCGGCAGCGCCTGGACGGGCGTTGCGAACGGCGACCTGCGCCGTGCCCCCTGGATCCAGCTGGTCCGACAACGGCGCAGATGCGCGGCCGGCGTCCGTGGCCGTGTGTCCGCGCCCCACCGCGCTCGGCGCGTACGGACGGACGACCTCGGCGGGACCGTCCGCATCGGCAACCGGCGGTCCAACCGCGTCGCGGGGTTCGCTTGGAACGCGTGGCACGGATTTTTGCGTCGCGCCGCCCAACGGATCCGCAGGCGTCGGCACCTGCGAATGGGCCGCTTCCAGACGCGCGAGGTCGTCCGGCGTCGGCTCTTCGTCCGGGTGATCCGCCGGCTTGGTGCTCAGCACGCGGTCAATCATGCCCGCGGCGAAATCATCGCTCAGGCCGCGCCGCAGATGCTTCGCCGACGGCTCCGTCGCCAGTTGCGCATCCGGATCCTGAAGATTGACGGGCGCATACGACGCGCTCTGCGGTCGGGGCCGGGCGGCAACGTGGGAAGGCGGCGTCGGCAAGCCCGACTCTTCCATCGACGTCGGCGCCACGACCATGCCGGGCAGCACAATCATCGGCACCGTATTCAAGCGGCGACGATCGCACGCCTGGAGCAACTGAATGCGCAGCGCGTCCGCAGTCGCCGGACGCTTCGCCGGGTCCTTGTCCAGGCACCGCAGCACGACGTCTTCCAGGGCCAGCGGAATGTCGCGGGTAAACTCGTTGTCGGCCTGGATCAAGCGCGGCGGACCTTTGAGGATGTGCATCCGCAGGACTTCCGCCGTCGTCGTCGCGTCAAACGGCAGGCGACCGGTCAGGCACTCGAAAAGCACGATGCCGAGCGAGTAGATGTCCGCAGTCGGCGTGACCTCGCCGCCCGACGCTTGCTCCGGCGCCATGTACTCCGGCGAACCGACGACATACCCGCTGCGGGTCAACTGGTCGCGCTCGTAGTCGCCGGTGATGAACTTGGCGAGACCGAAGTCGAGGATCTTGGCAAAATCGCGCTCGCCGGCGATCTCCTGCAGGAAGATGTTGTCCGGCTTGACGTCGCGGTGAACGATGCCCTTGCGGTGCGCTTCTTCCAGCGCCTTGGCGACCTGCGAACAGATGTGCACCGTGCGCACCGGATCCAGCACCGGCGAACGGCGCAGCGCGTCGCTCAGCTTCTGGCCGACCAGGTACTCCATGATCATGCAGAACGCGCCCGACTTGGCGTCGACGCCAAAATCGAAGACGCGCACCGTATTGGGATGCGCCAGCAACGACGCCGCGCGGGCCTCGCGGGTGAAGCGCTTGACCTCGGTCGGGTCCTTGGCCAGATCGCGCCAAAGCACTTTGATTGCGACGGCCTGGCGGGTGGTCTTCTGCTCGCCGCGATAGACCGCGCCCATGCCGCCGACGCCGATCAGGTCGCCGACGCTGTAGTTCTCAAGGACGGTCTCATTGGGAAACAGGCGGCCGGGAAACACCGTGTCCGAGCGGATCGTGTCGGTCGGATTGCCATCCTTTTCACAGGTGTAGGCATCCGTGCGCGCGCCGCAGATGGTGCAAATCCGCCACATAGTTGAGCCCAACTCCAGTCGTGCCGCGCAATCGGCCAAGGCCAGACCTGCAAGGTGCAAGTCCGGTACCTGCCACAAGGGGGGTGCGACGCGAGAAGTTTACGGCAACCCCGCGCGCTTGCAACCGCAATGCGGCCGAGAGCGCCGCACCGCGGACAAGATAACGCACTGCGTCAATTCAGCATAGGCCCGCGCGAACTTAGTCCCGGGGCCGCATGCGGTAGCGCGAGAAGTCCAGTTGCGAATGAAACTGCAAGTAAGGATTGGTCTTTCTCTGCTCGCCCATGCTCGCTTCGGGCGTCGGCGCATAGTCATGGCCGGGGAGCACAATCGTCGAAGCGGGCAGCGCCGCCAACGTATCGAACAAACTGTGAAACATCGTGTTCGGGTCGCCGCCGGGCAGGTCACAGCGGCCGCAGCCATCAATGAACAGGGTGTCGCCGGTCAGCAGGCGCCCGGCACATTCGATGCACTGCGACCCCGGCGTATGGCCGGGCGTGTGGATCAGCCGAAGCGACTCACCAAGGCCCAGTTCCAGGCGATCGCCCGGCTCATGGAGCACGAGGTCGCTGCGCCAACCGAGATCCTTGAGCCACGGAAGTTCGCTTTTCTGAACATGAATTCGCACCGGATGCTGCTCCAGCAGCACCTCCACGCCGTTGCGGTGATCGGGGTGATGATGGGTCAGGATCACGTCCGTGATCGGCCGGCCAAGCGCCTGCGCGCGCGCCTGCAACACCTCGGGCGCCCAAGCAGGATCGACCGCGATGAGGCGATCTTTGGCTTGCGGAACAATCAGATAGACAAAGTTCTGCATGGGACCGAGGGCAAAACGTTCGATCGCGATCTGCGCCACGTGCGCCTCCTGGTGGGTCTAGGTCAGCGTGTCAAAGATGTGCGGCCGCGCCGGCAAGCGCAGCGGCTGCCCCGCGGCGAGCGAGAGCAGCAGGCGCTCCAACCAGCGGGAAGTCGCCACCTTGCGGTCGCCGATCGCGCTCGACTTCAGCAGCGTATCGGCGGCATCCAGCGAAGCGATCGCCTGCTCCAGCCGCCCCGGCCGCATCGCGCGGAGCTGCGGCAGCATGTTCTTGATGCGAAACGGGTGGACCCCGGTCGCCTGGCCCAGCTGATCCGCGGACGCGCCCGGCTGCTTGGCCAGCCCAGCGTGAATCTTCAGCATCGCGGCGAAGTGGCCGTTGAGAATGCCAAACGTCTTCATGACTTCGCCCGTGCGCTCGGACTCGGTCGCGCTCGCGTGCTCCAGCAGGAGGTGCAACACCGTGATGGCGCGCGTGCCGTCGCCCTGAGAAATCGCGTCGGTGATGGCGAACACGCCGGCGTCGCGATCCATCGGCACGGACGCGTCGACCATCGCGACCGTCACGGTCCCCTTGGGTCCCGCATCGAGCAGCAGCCGGTCCGCGGTCTGCCGCAGCCGCGACGGATCGCCGCCGCCGAGGCGATCCCAAATCCGCTGCGCCACCTGGCGATCGACGCGGATGCCGAACGGCGCGCCCTCGTCGTTCAGGTACTGCTGCAGCGTCGTCATCGTCATCAGCGGCACTTCCACGAGCGCGCCATGCTGCATGAGCAATTTCCATGCCTTGCGGCGCCGATCGATGCGCTCAGCGACGACAATTAGCACGAACGGCGGACGACCAGGCTCGGGATCCAGCGCGGCAATCGTCGCTTCGAGCGGATCGTGCCCCGTCGCCTTCTTCTTGCGACCGGTCGTCGGTTCATCGGCATCGGCTCCGGAAAACGCCAGCGCGTCGGCATGCAGGATCGTGACGACGCGGCGCCCGCCAAAAAGCGAGACATTGCGCGTCTCTCGAACGGCGAGGGAGTGAACGCCGTCGCCGTCGCGGTCGCCATCCAGGTAGTCGATCACCACGCGGTCGAGCGCGGCATCGCCCCCCTTCATCGCGACCGTCTCAATCTGCAACGACGCGGCCCGCAACAGCGCCGGATCCGCGCCCGGCGGATCCTCATCGCGGCCAATCTGCCCAGATTCTGCGGCAGTAACCAAGTAGAGCGCGTGCAGCAAGCCGGTGGAGAGGTGCGCGGCGAGCCCCTGCCCCGCGTCATAGACCGCCCCGGAGGCGGCATTCTTGGCTGGCTTGGCAGGCGTCGTCGTCATAGGCGGCAGTGTAGGCTGGGCGCGGCGGTGCTGCCAAGCGTTGACAAATCGCTGCAGATGAGTACCATGTCTGCGTTCGTGCGGTCGAGAGGCCGCGCGAGCACGACTCGCCTCAGGGCATGTCGGCGCGGTGTGAGTTCGATTCCGATGTAGCTCAGTTGGTAGAGCGGGTGACTGTTAATCACCATGTCCCGTGTTCGAGTCACGGCATCGGAGCCAAGAAGATCAAGGGGTTGGAGCGCAGGCTCTGGCCCCTTTTTCGTTTGTGGCTAGCGATCTGGCTAGCGTTTTTGACGTGATCACGTTTTGCCTCGCCGGGGTCGTTCTTGCGCGCGGCGGTGTTGCCAAGCCCCCGCGCTGGCCGTGCGAATCAGCGCGGTCCGTTCTTACGGGCGCCGGCTTCCATTCATGGAGACGGGCGCCCTGCCCGGCTCAGCCAATCACTACCAACGCTGACAGAATTGGACCACGGCCGGCAAGGCTGGGGCGGGCGATCTTGACGACGTCTCTGCCGGCCCCGCCCTTCCCAACGGCCCGTTCCTGGGCGCTGGCGATCGCTGCGCGTCCTGCAACCACGGCCGTTTCTTCTTACCGATGAATGACTTCGGGTTTCACTGTCATCGTGGTGAGGACTTCACATACGATTGGGGCGACGACGGCACCATGCTGGTCATCTTGTGCCGGCAGTGCGAAGTGGCGGCCCCAATCGGCCAGTCCACGCGTTGCGCACGTCGTCGAGTGTCAGCGCCCACGCGGCGTCATCCAGGGGGTCGAGGTCGGCTATTGGCGCAGGTCCGAAGAAGATCCACACACACCGGACACGCAACTCCACAGACGATGACTGCGCGCGGTGACACAACCGCGACAAACCCCGCGGTCTCCGGCGCAGGCGCACCTATGTTGGAACGACCACCCGCACACCCCGCGGGTCGGGAGGACGCATGCCCGCTTTCACCGCACGACGGCAGCGCGCCGTTGGCATCTACACCGCCCTCTTCTTGGCGATGCTGTCCGCCTGCGGCAGCAGCAACAACACGTCGCCAGGCCCCAACAACAACGATGGCTACAGCGGCAACGACCAGAAATACCCGGTTTTGCGCAAGAACATCGGCCTTGACCTCGCGCAGGTCAGCTCCTTCGCCGTCGTCAACAGCGGCACGGGCGCGAGCCCTGTCTGGAGCGGCGGCGGCACCGCGACCATCTTCGGCGCGCTCCAAAGCCCTGGCCTCTTCGCGCTCATGCAAAACGGCGACGTCACGCCCGTCACGCTCGTGGAAATGTCCGACGGCACGACCGCGACAAACAACCAAGCCGCTATCGCCGCGCTCTACGCCACGCCCCAGTGGGTGCTCATCACCGCGGGCGGCTGGAACATTCAGGCACCCGGCGCCGACGGCAAACCGGTGCAGGTCAACTGCGCAACCATCGCCGTACACCGCCCCGACGGCGCGATGTACTGCGCGCCCATCGGCATCCGCAGCGTGTCCGGCAACGGCGACGACCAACAATTCCCCGTTCGCGCCAGCCAATCCGGCAGCGTCGTGTTCCTGATGTCCGCGGACTCGCTCAACCGCAACATCCTCTACAAGCTCGTCGCCGGGCCGACCGGCGAGCCCGTCGCCACGCTCGTCGACGCCAAGCTCCACCCGAACTGGTTCGTCGTCAACGCCAGCGGCGACCTCCTCGTGCAGAGCACGCCCGCCGAGAGCACGCAAAACGCGAGCATCGCGCAAATCCTGCCCGTGGACGGTTCTGACGCCGTGACCATCACCGGCGCGCACAACGAATTCGCCATCGCCAGCCCCGCAACGGGCACGGATGCCGACACGTTCTTCGTCGTCAGCGGCGGCGGCGGCGGCTACCCGTTTGACGGCACGATTCGCGTGCTGAAAAAGGTCGCCGACAAGTTCCAGGAAACCGACGAGAAAATAACGCTTGCGGACTCGAACTGCTCCTGGCTCTTCCCGCTTGCCGACGGCGAATACATGATCTGCGGCAGCAACATGATTCCCAGCCTCGCGCGCGCGCTCGTCGACGGGCAAGTGCAGGCTTCGCCTGTGGTGCGAGTGTTCGCGGGCGTGACGAGCCTGATTTCCGTTGGCGGCGGGGCCATTCGCACGGGCGGCGGCGTTGTGTACCTCTTTGCGCAGGGCCTGAACGGACATTTTCTGGCGCGGCACGACGGTCTGAAGCAGGAGAACATCGCCGTAGACCCGGCGCTGGAGCTGCTGTCGATGGTCGCGACGAACGCGGGCGGGCTGGATGTGGTGGCGGTGGATAATGGGACGAACCAGAAAGTGCGGGCGACGGTCAAGCCGGGGGAAACGGCGCTGACGGTGCTGTCGGCGGAGGGGCTGAGTTTGGCGGAGGTGGTGGTGTTTGTGCGGATGCAGTAGGGCCGGTGCTGGCGCCGGCCGCGTGGGGTGATGGTTGCGGCTTGGCGGGCGGCGTACCGTCTGGGTCGGCGTCATGGCGCGGATTGCAGTACCGTATGGCGCTTTGGCGTCGAGGCCGAAGGCACGCGCCCCGTCGCGACCTCGGTCACGAATTCGCCCTTCCCAGCCTCAAAGTCCTTGCGGCTGACTTTCACTTCGCGACTCGTCTTGTCGCCGCCGTTGATGGCGAACTGCCAGCTGTCGCGGCCGAGGCCGATAGAAGGATATCCCATAGGGTCCGCCCGCTGCACTTCCCGACCCCATCGGGCCCGTCGGCAGCGCAAAACCGTCCGGAGCCGCGCCTGAACCCCGCACGACGTTTGCACCGCGCCCGTCAGGAGCTCGCACGAACTTCATGTTGAATTGGGCCAAGTCGATGTTGACACCATCGTGGTGAACTGGCGGCCGCAGTGCGAAGTGCCGGCCCCAGTCCGCGGGTCCACACGATGCGCCTCGCGACGCGCGCCTGCTCCATGCTGGCTTGTCCAGGGCGTCCAGGACGGCTATCGGTACAACGA
>CAINLT010000074.1 GCA_903850505.1 uncultured Myxococcales bacterium
CCAGGTGCCGTTTGCCGCGGCGATCCGCCAGCAGGCGGGGATTGCGACGGGCGCGGTCGGGATGATCACGGCGCCAGCGCAGGCCGAGCAGATCGTCGCGACGGAGCAGGCGGACGTGGTGTTCCTCGCGCGCGAGCTGCTGCGCGATCCGCGTTGGCCCCTGCGCGCGGCGCGCGTGCTGGGCGCGGATGTGGCGTGGCCGGATCAGTATTTGCGGGGGAAGATCTAGCGCGAACAAGGGCGATTCGGGCGGCTTTCCGCTTCGGCGCCCTGCCGCGAAAGGGATCGTCACCCGTCGGGGCGGAGGCGCGCTGCGAGCGCGTCTCCGGTCGCGCAGCGACTAGAGCCCGGTCCGGCCGCTTCGGCCGGATTCGCCCAAACGAAGCAGTGACACTCCCGAGGTGGATCAATCGCCCATGGTCTCGCTGGCGGGACGCGGATTCAGGTAGCGACCGCAGACAAGCACGCCGCGCAGGACTTCCGCCATGTGCTGCGCCGCTTCAGCCGGCACTTCTACGCGGCTGAAGTTCTCCTGGATGTCGATCGTCCCGAGCAGGCGCGACGGCAGCTTGGCCTGCGTCTGCAGGCACGCCACGAGCATCGCCGGCGTCACGCCATTGCGGCGACCCACGCCAAGCGACATCACGACCATCTTGCGCTTCGGGGCATTGGCGCCTTTGGGCTCGTCGGACGGCTGCAGACCACGCGGCATCGGCGGCTGCGGCGGCGCATCGTGCGGAATCTCATGCGGCGCCACATCACGCGGCGGACGTTCAGCGCGCGGCGCTTTCTCGGCGCGGGCAGGGCGCTCGGTCCGCGGCGCCACATCACCGCGCGGCTGCGGCATGTCGCTCACGTGGTCGCGCGTCGGCTGCGCCATCTCGCGCTTGTCCTGACGCTTGGTCTCGCGCGTCTCGCGCGGCGCAACCGCTTTCGGATGCGGGCGCAGGGGCAGGCCGCCCTCCGGGCTCGGATGATTCGGCTCCGTGCCGAGCATCACCGTCTCCGGCGTCAAGCTGCGCGGCGCCGCCATCTGCACCAGCGTCGCGGCGATCGTCTCGATCGGCAGCTCATCGGTCACGCAGCGCTCGATCAACCGGCGCCACGGCGTCAGGTCGACCTTCGTTGCACGCTCGCGCACTTCGTTGACGAACCGCTCAAGGCGCGACCATTCCACTTCCGCGGGCGTCGGGATCGCCTGGTATTTCAGCGCCTGCCCGATGAACCGCTCCAGCCCGCGGAGCTTGCGCTCGTCGCGCTGTCCCAGCACCAGGATCGACGTGCCCGTGCGACCCGCGCGCCCCGTGCGGCCGATGCGGTGCACGTACGTCTCCAAGTGGCCCGGCAACTCAATTGTCACGACGAGGTCCAGGCTTGGCACATCCAAGCCGCGCGCTGCCACGTCCGTCGCAATCACAACTTTCAGGCGACCCTCGCGCAGGCGCCGGAGCACCATCTCGCGCGCGGGCTGCGCCAGGTCGCCGTGCAGCGCTTCACACGGCACGCCGCGGCGCTGCAGTTCGTCGGTCAGCTGATCGCAGCCGGCGCGCGTGCGGGCAAACACCAGCGCGGACTCAAACGGCTCGACTTCCAGCAGGCGAGCCACGGCTTCCGCGCGCTCGTCGGGATTGCACACCGCATACCGCTGCTCCACCGTCGACGCCGTGCGCGCCACCGACTGCACGTCGATGACCACGGGCGATTTCTGGTAGCTGTCGGCAATCGCGCGGATTTCGCCGGAGAGCGTCGCCGAAAACAGCGCCGTCTGCCGCTGCGCGGGCGCATGGCTCAGGATCTGCTTCACGTCGTCGACAAAGCCCATCTTGAGCATCTCGTCGGCTTCGTCCAGCACGATCACCTTGAGGCCTGACAGATCGACGGAACCGCGGTTCAAGTGGTCGATCAGCCGACCCGGCGTCGCCGCCAGGACGCGCACGCCGGCATGCAGCGCGCGGAACTGCCGCACCATGCTGTCACCGCCGTAGATCGCCAGGATGCCCGGATCCGCCGTGTTCTTGACCAGATCGGCCAGCGCGGACGTCACCTGCACGGCCAACTCGCGGGTCGGGGAGAGCACCAGCGCCTGCACGCGGCGGTCGTTGGGATCGAGCATCTGCAGCAGCGGCAGGCCATACGCGGCAGTCTTGCCCGTGCCCGTCTGCGCGCGACCCAGCACGTCGCGGCCTGCCAGCATCTCGGGGATGGCGCGCGTCTGGATTTCGGTCGGAATGGTGATATCAAGCGCGGCGAGGGCGGCGCACAACTGAGGATTGACGCCCAGCTCTGCAAAGGCCGAGGCGGGCGTATCTGGCGTAGTCACTTGGGAACTCCTGGTCGTCCGGCGTGGCGAAGCTGCCGACCCGGGGTGCGGGAGCATATGCGATCGGCGCGGAATTTGCCATGAATATTCGCGCCGAGGTGCAAGCGGCCGTCGGGCCTTGACCTTCTCCCGATCAATCGCTGGAACAGTCAAATGAGCAATCGCTGCTGCAGTCGCTGCTGCAATCCCACGAGCAGTCGCTGCTGCAGTCGCTGGAGCAGTCCGACGAGGCGCAATCCGTGCCGGCGCAGTCAAAAGTCCCGCCGCCTCCGCCGCCGCTGCCCGCGCAGTCAAACGTGCCATTGCCGCCGCTGCTGCCCCAACTGCTGTCGCCGGCGTCGTAGCTGGCCATCGTGCTGTCGTCCCAGTGCGCGGCTTCAAAGTCCATGTTGGCGGTGTCGTGGACGTTGCCCAAGCGGTCTTCATACTGCAACGCATCGCTCGCGTTGCCGTACGCCTGGCCGTTGTAGTTGATGATCGTGACGGGCGCGCCGTAGCTGCTCCATTGGCTGCCCAACCAGCCCGGTCCGTAGCCCCAGCTGTAGTGCGGGTGCATGACCGCGTCCAGGATCATGAGGTTGACGAAGGTGTCCATCGGGTCGTGGTAGTACGTGCCCCATGGGTCGTAATACGGCCCGTAGCCGCCGCGCCCCGGATACATCGGCGCGCTGCGCAGGTCCGCGTCGCGCTGGGTGCCGCCGTTTTGGCCCAAATCACGCACATCCGCGCCGGACGGCCGGACGATCTGCGCGTCCGCCGGATCCACTTCCACGCGTCCCGAGGCAAACACGCGCTGCAGGCCGGCGCCAATCTTGTTCATCAAATTATTCAGGGCATTGCGGTACGTCGGCACCAACTGCGCATTGCCCAGCGCCTTGCCGATGCGCTCCTTCGCGTCTTCAAGCGACTCGCCGTCCTTGGGCCGCAGTTCCTGGATTCGCGCGCCCACGGACACCGTCGCGGTCGGCTCCGTCTTCTTGGCTTTGGCGCGCACGGTGATTTCAATCAGCGCGTGCA
Organism: uncultured Myxococcales bacterium; assembly: GCA_903850505.1. GTDB lineage: Bacteria > Myxococcota_A > UBA9042 > UBA9042 > UBA9042 > CAIYBN01. Next base: position 3,338 of record CAINLT010000074.1, read on the forward strand.
AACCGTCCGCCTCGTGCTCAAAAACCGCCCGCAGCACCTGAAAACCGCGGATAAAGCGCGGCGCATTGTCGCGCGCGGCATTCACCAGCAAATCGGCATCGTCCGGGCGATCTTCCAGATCCTGGTACAGCACGTCGGTATCGACCACGAGCGTCACCGCGTTCTTGATCCTGGCCAGCGCCAGCGCCTGCTGGAGTTGCTCCGTCAGCGCGAGCACGTCCTGGGTCAGCTGGATCTCGCCCGTGCGCAGATCGGCCTCGCCGCCAAAAAACGAGCCCACTTTGTCCCAGAAAGTCGGCTTGCGAAATACGTCTTCACCGGGCAGGAAAATCCGGGCTTGGGCTGTCAAACGCATGGGTTACCTCATGGTGTTGTGCGGTTAGCGCAGTGTGCGGCGGGCCTGATCAAAGCTCAGGCGCACCCGGTTGGCCTCTTCAGTCAAGGATTGCGCGCGGGCAATGCCTTCGCGCGACGGCGATTGGCCCTTGAGCGCGTCGAGTTTCTGCTGCACCGCGGTCGCCTGATCCATCAGCGCGGAGAAATTCGGGTGCTTTTCCATGCCGTCCAGGTTCATGTAGACCGCAGTCATGATCTGCGTCGGCGCTTCCAGGGCAGGCGCCCATTCCTGGGCCAGCGTCGCGTCCCGCTTGCGCCGCCGCCAGAACACGATGCCGGCGATCGCCATGACGAGCACGCCGAGGAAGATCAGCCCACCATGGCCGCTGCTCGGCTTCTGGACCGGCGCAAGCTGGCCGGTCGTCGCCACCGTCGCCGCCACGCCGGGCATCGCGCCGGTCTGCTTGTAGCGCGCGTACGCGTCGGACATCTGCGCGGGCGAGAGTCCGCGATCGCGGTTGGCGTGCTGGAACTCGTTCCACGAGAGCTGCGCCGCGACCGCCTTCGTGTTGGCCAGCGCATTGGACACGTCGTTCGCGATGGCCTTCATGCGATCCAGCGGCTTGCCACCGGCCATGCCTTCGCGGTTGAGGATGTCCTGCTTCTGCTGCGCCGTCAGGCTGCCGCACTGCAGCGACCAACCCGGACCGTCGGACGCAATCACCACGTCGTGGCCGGTCAGGCTCAGGTCGGTGTACAGCAGGTCGTAGTCGGACGGCTTGGTCTTGTTGTCGATGACGAAATAGACCTTGCCGCCGGTCTTCTGCGCGGTCATCTGCGCCGTCAACTCCAGCTCTTTCTTGGTCAGGTCGTCGATCGTGCCCGGCGCACGCACCACGAACGATTGGCCGGCGTTCTTCAGCAGCTCGCGCACCTGGGACGGGTAGGCAAACGCGAGCGTTGGCGCCAGCAGGGTGAGCAACACGAGACGGGTCAACAGGCGATGCAACACAAGAACCTCCATGCCCAGGTGCGGCGCGGGCTAAGGCGCCGCGTGCAGGACGGCCGATCGACGCACGACGGTGTGCTGATCGGCGGAAATACTGAGCGCCTTGCCTTCGCTGTCGGGCGCCCAGAACATCAAATTGCGCGCGATCACGCTGCCGCACGCCGCGGGAGTCAAGGTCTGACCGGTGACCTGGCATTCCGGCGTGTCGCCCAGGGGGTCGTGCAGGCTGCCGTCGTGCTCGTCCGTGTGCCAGAGGCCGAGGAAATGGCCGATCTCGTGGGCGATGATGACGCCCCAGACGTCGCCCGCGGTCGTCGTCGTTCCGGCTTCCGCCAGCGCCTGCGCCCACGTCGTCTCGTCGATCGCCACCGCCATGCCGCTCACGCGCGAATTCGCCATGCCATTGATGCCGGCAAGCTGGGACAAGCCCGCCGCGACCGGCATGCCCTTGTCGTCCAGCCCGGAAACCAGCACCAGCGTCGCCGCTGTGGATTGCGGCCGCAGCGCGCCGGTCGCCTGATAGACGAGTGGCAATTCGTTGGTCTCGTCCCCCGCGAGCACGTTGTCCAGGTACTTGAACTTCACGCCGTCGTCGCCGTCCATGGCAAAGAACTGCACGTTGCCGAGCTTGATGCCAATCGGATTCTGCACCTTGTCCTTCCCGCCCCACAGCGACTCGATCTTCGCGCGCATCTGCTGCCACTGCACGGACTTGCCAAACGCGTCAGGCGTCATGCCGGTCGTGCCGCCCACGAGGAAGACGTCCAGATCCAGCACGACCTGCTTGTCACTGTTGTCCGGCCGGGTCAGCAGCCCCACCTGCAAATAGCCTTTCTGCGGCACGCCGCCGTACGCCCACGGCACCTGCAGCGCGCGCACAAAGCCAAACGTCCACGTGCCCGCGGACACCGTCACTTCCGGCGATTCACCGATGAGCCCCGTCGCCTCGCCGATGCTCGCGGCTGAGCGGTTGAACGAAGTCGCCCACTGATCGCCGCTGCCGATGACCTGCAAGCCCGCCGGCGTCACGAGCTGCTCCAGCCATACGTACGCCTTCTGCGTCGCGGTGATGTCGCGCGCAACCAGCACCATCCCCTGGTTCTTCTCCGGCGCGTTGAACGTCAGCGTCGGCGCGGGACCTTTGCCGCCGCCGATCGTGATCGTGCCAAAGTCGTACCATGTCTCGTCCGCGCGCAGATTGGGCGCCGGCCAGCAGTTCTCGTCGACGCGGCCATCGCCGTTGTCGTCCACGTTGTTGTTGCAGAGTTCCTTGGCGTTCGGGTCGACGTCCTTCTTGGCGTCCGCACCCGCATCCGGCACTTGGATGTCCTGGTTGATGTCGATCGCCACGTCGTCGTCGACGTCAGCCGCGTCCTTGGTCGACGCGTCGGGCAGCGTCTCAATCGGCACCGGGCCACAGGCGCTCAGCGCCGGACCGGCCAGCACGATCGCGAACAGAATGTGGCGGAAGGGCAAGCTCATCTCGGCGCGAGCATAGCTGATTTGGCCGCGAACGCGAGAGGGGCGGGTTTCGCGTGCCTAAAAGTGCCAGCCAAACATGACGCGCGGCTCAAACCGGAGCGTGGTCTCGGGCGTGGACAACTTGGACGAGATGTCCTTGTCGTTGTTGTAGACCCACTTGTCGTAGGAGGCGGCGACGAAGCGGAGGTCGAGGCCCATGGCGAAGGCACCCTTGCGATCGAACTTGTATTCACTGGACACGCCGAACGGGATCGACGTACCGAGCCACGCCTTGCCCTTGGCGTCGCTCTGGAACTGGTTCTCGTTGTAGCCGAGGATCTCAAAGAAGCCGAAGCCGCCGTAGACCTTCAGATCGACGGGCAGCTGGCCCTTCTTGACGAAGCGCAGCGGGTGGAAGCCGACCATCGCCGCGCCGGTGCCGACGCCCGCGAGATCGGTCGACGCGCCAAAGCTGCCGTGGCCGCTGACGTCTGCCCACAACGACACGTAACCTTTGATGTTGTAGCCAATCTGTAGCGCGATGGCCAAGCCGGCGCCCTTGTTGGTCGTCACAGCCTTGCTGTAGCACGCCTGACCCGGGTAGAGGCAATCCTTGGCGGCCCACTTGGCGAACGTGCCGAACTGGCTGATTTCTGAGGAGTTGCTCGGGTCGGGGATGACCGGGCCGTCTTTGCCGCCGGCCGTGGCGTAGCCGAGGTTGAAGTTGATGAAGAAGCCTTCAAACAACGAGCGCGTGGGCTCCGCTTCCTCTTTGGCCGTAACTGTGTCCTTGGCGCCATCGTCGCCAAAGGGCGAGGCGGCGGGCGGCGGCAAGGTGCCAGGCGCTTCACCGGGCGCAGGCGCGGCTGCGGGCGTCTCGCTCGGCGTCGTCGTGACAACCGGAGACTTTTCGGGCGTGACGACCGGCGTCGCCGCGTCTGGCTTCTTCTTGGCGGCGGGCTTGGCGGCGTACGCGCCGAGAGGCAGGAGCAGCGCGATCGCCACCGCGAAGGCAACCACAGGTGTTCGCAGACCGATCATGACGAACCTCATGCGCTCAAGGCATTGTTTTTCTTGCTTGCGACCGCTGCCACGCCAGACCGCGACGTTGGAAGCCAAGCCGTCGTAGCCGACAATCGGGATCCGCGGACGAGCCAGCGTGATCACCGAACCGTTCGTGTCGCACCGCGTCTCGCCCAAGGTAGGCGCGCCATGCGACCCAGCGGACAGCGCCAGTGACAGCGTGCTGTCACCTCAGTTCTGGCTTATCCGCGCTCGCGGGCGATGCGGACGGCTTTCTTGCGACGACGCTCGGCTTCACGGCCACGGCGCTTCTTCTCTTCCGACGGCTTCTCGAAGAAGCGGCGCTTGCGCAGCTCCTTGTAGATGCCTTCCGACGCCATCTTGCGCTTCAGCATGGACATCGCGCGGTTGAC
>CAINLT010000075.1 GCA_903850505.1 uncultured Myxococcales bacterium
CGTCGTGGCGCTGGAAGGGACGTTTGCGCCGCGGCAACTCGACCTCGGGGCGACGCTCGGCGAACTGGCGCGGGCGCGGCGGCACACTGAACGGCTGTACGTGTTCTCGCTGGAAGGCTGTATCGCCCAGGGTTGGCTGGCCGACTTGCTGCGCGCCGAGTGGCCAGAACCGCAGGCAGTACAAGGTGTTGGCCGCACGCGGGCGGGTCGCCTCGTCGTCGGGACGCTGCTCAAGGCCGATCGCGTGGTCGGGCACCTCCGGCGATTCATCCGCGTGCAGTTGCCGTGATTGTTGCGACAGTCTAACGTTGCGGCGCGGCCAACGGCGGTCGCACAACGGAATTTCCGTGGCCAAGAAGCACGCACTCAGCGCAACCGGTGGTCGCAGCCCATTTGGCCTCGCCGAGTTCATGGCGTTTTGGTGGCGCGACCCGCGACGCCGCATCATGCTGGCGATCCTGCTGTGCACGGCGTGGCTCTGCTTCTTCAGCGCCCAGTGGTTTCGCGTGGAAAAGACCGTCGCGGGCGGGCGACGCGCGCTGGGCGTAACGGCGGAGACGACGTACCTGCCGCCCGGGCCCGTGTTGCGCGTCATGGCGCTTGGCCAGCAGTCGTTCCTCGCGGATCTCGTGTACGTGCGGGCGGCGCACTATTTTGTCGAACACTTGATCACGGACAGCCAACTGCCGTGGCTGGACCGCTACTTGAACGCGATCTGGGCGCTGGACGCCAACTGCAAGTCGTCGTACCGGTGGGGCAGTGAGGTCGTGAAGTTCGGCCAACGCATCGACCGCGACGTCTCCATGCGCGCCAATCACTTCGCCCGTCTCGGTCTGGAGGCGCAGCCGGACAACCCGTGGCTCTACCACGAAATCGCGTTCAACCTGCGCTACGCCATGGACCCGCACACGCCAGCGGAGACCCAGTACTATCGGGAGCTCGCGCTCCGGTATCTGGAGATCGCTTACACGTTTCCCAATTTTGTCTATGATCCCAATTATCTGGCCTCGCAGTACGCGCGGGCTGGGCAGGTGGATGAGGGCATCAAGTCGGCGCTTGTGAACTATGGCGGCGCGACGGATGAGCAGCGCCGCGAGCTGCGCAACATGCTGACTGAACGCAACCGCGGCGAGGACGCGGGCGAGCTGGCGTGGCTCGACGTCGTGCATCAGCGCGACTGGTGGTACGTGGCGCCCGCGCTCGCGACGATGATTGGCCCCAAGCGCGTGCTCGCGCCGCCGCTGAACACAGCCGATGCGAGCGGTTGGCTGCGCGAAGTCGAGACCCCGCCGCCGCTGCTCAAGCGCCTGAACGTGCGGTTCATGCAGCCACCCGCCAACGAGCGCCCAGATTCCGCGGAATGGTTCACGGACCTACCGCCGCCAAGTACGACGACTGCGCCGCTCAACTAAAGGAACACCATGGACCTCTCGCTCAAAGCTCTTTCGGGGCAAACGGTCGCCATCACCGGCGGCGCGGGCTTCATCGGCTCAGCGCTGGCGGAGCGGCTGGCCACGGACCCGACGATTCGCATCGTGCTCTTTGACAACATGCACCACGACGCCGTGTCCGCGACGCCGCTGCTCAAGCTCGCCAACGTCAAGCTGTTTCGCGGCGACGTGCGGGACAAATTCGCCGTGGCGCAGGCGCTCGCGGGCGCCAACCACATCATCCACATGGCGTCGATCGCCGGCGTGGACACGGTGATGAAAGCGCCGGTGCTGACGATGCAGGTCAGCCTGCAGGGCACGATGAACGTGCTGGAAGTCGCGCAGGCGATGCGCGAGC
>CAINLT010000076.1 GCA_903850505.1 uncultured Myxococcales bacterium
CTACGCCGCGGGCCCGGACAAGTTTGTGCAGCTCGCCGCCGGGGCCAAGCCGTGCGACGGCGGCCTGTCCGAACTGCGCGTGCCGCTGAAAGCGTCCGGCGTCATCGCGGTGCGCCTGGACTTTCAGAGCGGCCCGCACGGTTTCAACGTCTATCGTGAAATCAACCTCCTCGGCGCGCCGGCGGCGGCGAAATGAGGTGCGTGTTCCCAAGGATTGGAAACGGCGCACTCGGTTTTTTCCAAGCATTGGAAAAAGTGGCGCATGTTGTTTCCAATGTTTGGAAAGGTAGGGACGGCGCGCCGCGCCGTCCGCACGCAGAATGCTGCGTTTGCTCAAGGGAATGAAATGAAACAGTGCGGCATCGCGTTTTTGGCGCTCGCGCTGATGGTGCGCGCCGGGGCGGCGGAGGTCACGGAGCTGCGCGCCGAATATCGGACGGATCCGCTGGGCATGGACTGTCGTACGCCGCGGTTGAGTTGGCTCATCACGTCCGGGCGGCGCGGCGAAATCCAGACGGCGTATCAGGTGCTGGTGGCCTCGACGCCGGAGCTGCTCGCCGCCGACCAGGGCGATCTCTGGGACAGCGGCAGGGTGGTTTCGGCGCAGCAGAATCAGTTGGCCTATGCAGGTCGCCCGCTGGCGTCGCGGATGCGTTGTCACTGGAAGGTGCGCGTGTGGGATCGCGATAACACGCCTTCCGCGTGGAGCGTGCCGGCGGCGTGGAGCATGGGGCTGCTTGAGCCCGCCGATTGGCAGGCACAGTGGATCGGTGTCAACGAAACGGCGAAGACTGGCGCTGTGGCTTCCGGCGGGTTGCGCATCCTGCGCGCAGCGTACCAAGCGGTGGACGGCACGCCGTCGCGCGATGTCACGTCCTTGGTGGCGCAGAAAATCAGCAGCAACACGCTGGCGTTCACCATCGACAATCTCACGCTGGGTGGCGATCCGGCGAGCGGCAGGAAGAAACAGTTGTTGGTCGAGTATGAACTGGCGGGCGTTCGCCAGCAGCAGACCGTGGCGGAGAACGAAAAGCTGGGCCTCAACATCAGCAGCGCGCCGCCGTGGGCCAAGCCGCGCTATGTGCGCAAAACGTTTGCGCTGGAGCGGGCCGTGCACCGCGCCACGGTGTATGCGACGGCGCTGGGGCTGTATGAGCTGCGCCTGAACGGGAGGCGCGTGGGTGCGCAGTTGCTGGCGCCGGAATGGACCGACTATCGCAAGCACGTGCAGTATCAAACCTATGACGTGACGGCGTTGGTGCAGCGCGGCTCCAACACGCTGGCGGCGCTCGTAGGCAACGGCTGGTATTGCGGCGGCTGGCAGCATTGGAAGAAGGCACTCAAGGCGATTTATGGCGCCGAGCCGCTGCTGCTCGCGCAACTGGAGCTGGAATTTGAAGATGGCACGCGGCAGACGATTGCGTCGGAGGGCAGTTGGCGCGGCACGACCGAGGGTCCGCTGCAGTTCGCTGGCATTTATGAAGGCGCCACCTATGACGCGCGAACCGAAATGCCCGGCTGGGATGGCGTGGCGTTCGATGACGCGCGCTGGTCCGCCGTCGCGACCCATCAGGCAGGAGACGGGCTCAAGGTCGGGCAGCTCGTCTGGCAGCGCGGCGAGCCGATCCGCGCGATGCAGGAACTCAAGCCCGTGGCCCTCACCGAGCCGAAGCCCGGCGTTTATGTGTTCGCGTTCGATCAGAACATGGTCGGCTGCTGCCGCTTCACGTTGCACGGCAAGGCGGGCGAGGTGGTGGAATTGCAGCACGGCGAGATGCGCAGCCCGGATGGCACGGTCTTCACCGGCAACCTCTGCGTCGTCAGCCAGCATCGGTGTCAGTTGGATCGCTACACCTGCCGGGGCGAAGGCGAGGAAACTTTTACGCCGCCGTTCACCTATCACGGTTTCCAATATGTGGAGGTGCGCGGTCTTTCGGAGAAGCCAAAGCTGGAGGCGCTCACCGGCGTGGTGTTCCACAGCGCCTGTCCCGAGGTCGGCGAGTTCACCTGTTCCGAGCCGCTGCTGAACCGGCTGGCGCAAAATATTTTGTGGTCGCAGCGCGGCAACTACATGGGCGTGCCGACCGATTGTCCGCAACGCAACGAGCGCTGTGGCTACACCGGCGACGCGCAGTTCTTCATGCGTGCGGCGGTCTACAACATGGATGTCGCGGCGTTCTTCAATCGCTGGCTCGTGAGCGTGTGCGAGGATGCGCAGCTGCCCGACGGCCATTTCGCCGATCACGCACCCACCTTTGGGCCGGGCGACGGGCCCAACATCGGCTGGTCCGATGCCGGCATCATCTGCCCTTACGAAAGCTACCGGACCTATGGCGACACGCGTGTCATCCGCGAACACTACGCGGCTATGAAGCGCTACCTCGCGTGGCTGGAGCGGGAGAGCCGGGCTTTCCTGTTCACCGGGCGCGTGGGGAATGGCGACTGGCTCAACAAGGGCGGGGGCGCTAGCAAGGCGGTCATCGGCACCGCGTATGCCGCGTTCGATTTTCAACTGATGGCGGAGATGGCCGACGCCATCGGCGAGCGGCAGGACGCCGCCGGGTTTCGCGCACAGGCCCAACACATCGCCCAGGCCTTCGCGGACGCCTACCTCGACGCGGTGGGCAACGTGGCCCAGAGCAGCCAGAGCGGTTATGCGCTGGCGTTCACGATGGGTCTGGTTCCGGCCGGGCTGAAGGAAAAAATGAGCGCGCGCTTAGTGGAA
>CAINLT010000077.1 GCA_903850505.1 uncultured Myxococcales bacterium
ACCGGCGTGAACGGCAACCAGCTGGACAAAACCGCATCCCTGAGCGGCGCGGCCTACGTCTTCGTGCGCAAGGCTGGAAAGTGGGCGCAGCAGGCATACTTGAAGGCGTCGAACACGGGGAAGGACGACAACTTCGGCTGGAGCGTGGCGGTTTCCGGCGACAGCATCGTCGTCGGCGCCGTGCTGGAGGACAGCGATGCCAAGGGCGTCAATGGCAACGGCGGAAGTGACGCCGCCTACGCGAGCGGCGCGGCGTACGTGTTCGTGCGTCAGGGCGAGGTCTGGAGCCAGCAGGCGTACTTGAAGGCGTCGAACACAGCCGTCGGCGGCACGTTCGGCCAGGCCGTAGCCATCGCCGGCGATACTGTGGTCGTCGGCGCCAACAATGAGTCGAGCAGTGCGGCTGGCGTCAATGGCGATCAGACGAATACCAGCTTCAAGAGTGCCGGCGCAGCCTACATCTTTTAACGCAAGGGCGGCACATGGTCGCAAGAGGCCTACTTGAAGGCCTCGAACCCGTTCATCAACGCTCACTTTGGCGGCGATGTGTCCATCTCCGGGCAGACCATCGTCGTCGGTGCCTACGGCGATTGGGGCAGCGCGACCGGCGTGGATGGCAGCCAGGACAACTGCTGCGCGCAATCCTCCGGCGCGGCCTACGTCTTTGCTCGGCAGGGCGGCCAGTGGACGCAGCGCGCGTTCCTCAAGGCGTCGAACACCGATGCGGACGACTTCTTTGGCGTCTGCGTGGCCGTCGCCGGCAGCACCATCGTGGTCGGCGCCGAGCAGGAGGCCAGCCATGCCATCGGCGTCGGCGGAGACCAAGCCGACAACAGTGCGACAAACGCCGGCGCGGTCTATGCCTTTGTCCTGGATGGCGACTGCGACGACGCCACGGCGTGTACCGACGACGCTTGCGTTGCCGGCAAGTGCACGCATACGAACAACACTACGGTTTGCGACGACGGCAACCCGTGTACCGACGATGTCTGTGCTGCCGGCCAGTGCTTGTCCACGGCCAACGCCGCGCCGTGCGACGACGGCAAGACCTGCTCCGACGACGTCTGCGCGGCCGGCAAGTGCGTGTCCGTGGACAACAGCAAACTATGCGACGACGGCAACCCGTGCACGACCGACGCTTGCGTGGCGGGTGCGTGCAAGTTCATGAACAACAACGTGGTCTGCGATGACAGCGATGCCTGCACCAGCGGCGATGCGTGCAACGACGGCAAGTGCGCCGGTACACCCATCGGCTGCGGCTGCGGGGTGGCGAGCGTGCAGCAGACGTACGTCAAGCCTTTGATCACCAGCGCAGGAGCCCACTTCGGCATCGAGGTCGCCATCGACGGCGACACGATGGTCGTCGGGGCCGTCCTCCCTGGCAGCAGTTGTGCGAACTATCTCGGCATGATCGCCTACGTCTTCGTGCGGCAGAGCGGAGTGTGGATGCAGCAGACTTCGTTCGCGAACTACACCAGCTTTGCCATCGCCGGCGACACGTTGGTGATCGGCAGGGCGGGCGACGCCAGCAAGGCCACCGGCGTGAACGGCGACGCGAGCGACACCAGTGCACCGGGCAGCGGCGCGGCCTTCGTCTACGTGCGCAAGGACGGCAAGTGGACGCAGCAGGCGTACTTGAAGGCGTCCAAGAGCAGCAAGGAGGACTACTTCGGCGGGAGCGTGGCCATCTCCGGCGACACGATCGTCGTCGGCGCAGACTGGGAGGACAGCAGCGCGACCGGCATCGACGGCAACCAGGCGGACGACGGTGCCACAGACAGCGGCGCGGCGTATGTCTTCGTGCGGAACGGCACGGTGTGGAGCCAGCAGGCGTACTTGAAAGCTTC
>CAINLT010000078.1 GCA_903850505.1 uncultured Myxococcales bacterium
CGCGGTCTGGAAGTGACGGTCCACTATGTGCGTACCTTGCCGACCGCGTCGGTGCGGCGCCGGGCGATGCGGTTGCTGGAAGTGATGGCGGAGACCGCGGACGGCGACGGGCCGATTCACCTGATTGGCCACAGTTCCGGCGGTCTGGACGCGCGTTTCTTTGCGTCCGCGGGCGCGACGCTTGCCGATCACTTGCCGGCGTCCGAACTCATGGCGCGCGTCCGCTCGGTCGTGACGGTCGTGACCCCGCATCGCGGAACGCCGCTCGCGCCGTTCTTCAACTCGATGCTGGGCGCGCGGATCCTGAAAGTGCTCTCGCTGTCGACGATCTACGTGCTGCGCTACGGCAAGCTTCCCCTCGGCGCGCTGGTCAGTCTGGGCGGCGTGCTCGTACGGCTGGACAACTCCGCGGGTGAGGACGCGCTCGATCAGGTGTGGAACCTGCTGCTCGCCGACTTCAGCGAGGATCGCCAGCGGACGATTCGCGACTTCTTCGCCGAGGTGGGCAAGGACACGTCGCTCATTCGCGAGCTGTTGCCGCCCAACCTGAAGATCTTCAATGAGACGACGCGCAACGCGCCGGACGTCCGCTACGGCAGCGTCATCGCCCGCGGCAAGGCGCCGGGCATCACGTCCACGCTGTCTGCGGGGCTGAGCGCCTACGCGCAGGCGAGCCATGCCATCTACGTTGCGCTGTACACGCTGGCTGCGCGCACGCCGCCCGATCGCGTCACGTGGCCGGATCCGCAGCAAATGCAGGCGATCCGCGCGTTCTGGGGCGATGAGCCCGACGAGCGCGCCAATGACGGCATCGTGCCGACGCTGAGCCAGGTCTGGGGCGAGGTCATCTGCGCCGTGAGCGCCGACCACCACGACGTCATTGGCCACTTTGAGGACCCGAACCACTTGCCGCCGCACTTTGACTGGCTGACGAGCGGAAGTGGGTTCAAGCGCCGCGATTTTGAGATTCTTTGGTCGTCGGTGGCTGATTGGCTGGCGAAAGGCTAAGCTGTCGGTCCGATGGAGGTCCAAGTGCGACGTTTGCTTGTGGTTTTCTGCCTGTTTCCCGTGACGGCCGCGATTGCCGACGACGACCTGAAGACGCGACTGGAGAAGGGCGAGGTCGAGATCACGACGCGCGCGATCGCCGGGAGCAGCCTGCCGGAAGTGACGGCGCAGGCGATCATCGAAACCCCGCCCGAGCGCCTGTGGGCGATCGTCCAGGATTGCGGCAACTACCAGAAGACGATGCAGCGGGTCGTGCGCTCCAAGGAGATCTCGCGCCAGGGCCAGAAAGTCGTCTGCGAGGTCGAGATCGGCCTGCCGTTTCCGCTGTCCAATCTGGTCGGCGTGACGGAGTCGACCCACACGATCGGCCCGCCGAAGTGGCAGCGCGCGTGGCACCTGCTGCGCGGCGACTACGAGGTGAATGACGGCAGTTGGACGCTGACGCGCTACGAGGACGACCCCACGCGCACGCTGGCCATCTATCGGGTCCATGCCATCCCCAAGTCGGCGGTTCCAGACGCGATTCTGCGCAAGGGTCAGCGCACGGCGATCCCCAACATGTTCAACCACCTGCGTGAATTGACCAAGAATTGAGCCAATATGACGACGCAATTGCCGCCTGTTACGACGCGTTTTGTTCTTGGACCTCAGATAACTGAAGAGCAAAAGCGTTTTCTGGACCACTACGGCTTCCTCCATTTTGAGCGCGTCGCCACGCTGGCGGAAGTCGCGATGATTGCCGCCGAGCTGGAGCGCATCCAGGCCCAGTGGATTGCTGAACGGCGTCGCTTCGTGTTCGGAATTCCGCTGTTCTTTGGCAAGGATCCGGACGGCAAGCCATTCCTCCAGCGCTTCGCCTTCACGTCCGTGTTCAGCGAGCCGCTGCGGCAATTCGTGCGCGACGCGCGGTTTGAGCCCGTGCGCCGGCTGATTGGCGAGGACGCGCGCATCGGGGACGCGGAAAAGGACGGCGTCGTCGTCAACCGCTACGTCAACGTGCCGGGCAGCGCCTATCCGCGCCTCGGCTGGCACACCGACGGTCTGCGGGACATCTTCTACGGCCGCATGCCGGTGCAAATGCTCAACATTGGCCTGCATTTTGACGATTGCACGGCCGACAACGGCGGGCTGCGGCTCATTCCCGGCAGCCACACGCAGGGCTTCTGGGACACGTGCTTCCGCAAGCTCTACTTTGCCTCGCACAAGCCCGATCCGGCCGAGATCGTCGTGGAGACGCACGCGGGCGACCTGACGGTGCACGATGGGCGGCTGTGGCACCGCGTCGCGCAGTCGTCCCGCACGGGCTGGCCGAGCCTGCGCCGTTCCATGTACGTGCCGTACCTGACCGGGCCGTTTGAGCCCAAGGACGACGCTTCCCGGACGCCGCCGTATCACCATCTCGGTCGGCTCATCCGCTGGCTCAAAGGCGCGCGCGCGCCCCAATTGCCCCAAGGCTGAGGAGCGCTATTGATGACGGTTTCCGCCGACGAACTGGCGCAGCGCTGGCAGCTCGATCCGGACGTGGTGTTCCTGAATCACGGCAGCTTCGGCGCGTGTCTGCGGGAAGTGCTGGCGGCCCAGACGGCGCTGCGGGCGCAGCTGGAGGCGGAGCCGGTCAAGTTCCTCGCCCGCGACCTGGAAGGCCTGCAGGACGGCGTGCGGCGCGCGCTGGGCGACTTTCTCGGCGCCGACGCGGACGGGCTGACGCTCGTGACAAACGCGACGGTTGGCGTCAACACCGTGCTGGCCAATCTGCGGCTGCAGCCGGGCGATGAAATCCTCGTCACGGACCATGGTTATGCCGCCTGTCGCAATGCGGTGGATCGCGTGGCGGAGCGCCTGGGGGCGCGCGTCGTTGTGGCGCACGTACCGTTTCCCGCGCAGTCGCCGGACGATGTGCTTGATGCGTTGGATTGCGTCCTGACACCAAAGACTCGATTCTGCCTGATTGATCACGTGACGAGTCCGACCGCGCTGGTCTTTCCCGTGGCACGCGTCGTCCCGTGGCTGCAGGCGCGCGGAGTGGACGTCCTTGTCGACGGGGCGCACGCCCCCGGGATGCTGCCGCTTGACCTGACTGCGCTGGGCGCGGCGTATTACACGGGCAACTGCCACAAGTGGCTGTGCGCACCCAAGGGCGCCGCGTTCCTGCATGTGCGCGAGGACCGCCGCGACGGTTTTGCGCCGCTGGTGACGAGCCACGGCATGGCGGTGGCGCGGACCGACCGCTCGCGGTTCCGCCTGGAGCACGATTGGACCGGCACGAGTGACCCGACGCCGTGGCTGACGATTCCCGCGGCGATTGCGGCCATGGCGCGGCTCCTGCCGGGTGGCTGGCCGGCGCTGATGGCGCAGAACCACCAACGCGCGTGCGATGCGCGGGATCGCCTGTGCGCGGCGCTGGACGTGCCGCCGCCCGCGCCTGATGCGATGCTCGGATCCATGGCCGCCGTGCTGCTGCCGCCCTTGCGCGTGCCGCCGCAGCCGCCGTCGCTGTTTGACCCGCTGCAGGACTTTCTGTGGCACCAGCACCGCATTGAAGTCCCGATCATCGATTGGCCGTCGCCGCCCGTGCGGCTCATCCGCGTGTCTGCGCAGGCGTACAACGCGCCCGGGCAATTCCAATTTCTCGCGGATCAGCTCCGCGCGCTGCGGTAGGCCATGCTGCGGTTCAACAAACGCTGGCAGTTCCTCGTCTCGGTCTTCGCGCTGGTGCCGTCGGTGTTCATGATCGTGGTCGGCATCCTCATCCTGGTGTCGCGGCGCGCGGCGATCGATGTGACTTTTGGCGTGCTGATCCTCGTCTTCTGCGCGCTGCTGCTGGCCGGCACGATCCTGCTCGTCGTTGCGTTGGGTCGGCAAGCCGACGTGTCGCGCATCCAGGCGGATTTCCTCAGCAAAGTCAGCCATGATTTTCGCACGCCGCTGACTTCGATTCGCATGTTCGTGGAGACGCTGCGCGAAAACCGCATCGAGGATCCGGAGAAGCGCGAGCGGATCCTGTCGCTGCTCTCCCATGAGACCGGACGGCTGTCGACGCTGATTGACCGGCTGCTCGAGTTCGCGCGGCTGGAGTCCGGACAGCTGCGCTACGTGCCCAAGCCGGTGGACGTCGGGCAGGTCGTGGAGACGGTTGTCGCGCGCTTTGAGCCGCGCACGCTGGACGCCCACGTGCGGTTGACGACGCACATCGCGGACGATTTGCCGCTGGTCTACGCCGACAGCGACGCGATGGAAGAGGCCGTCCAGAACTTGCTGGACAACGCGTTCAAGTACACGGGCGTTGAGAAACGCATCGCGGTTGAGGTGCGGCGCGCCGGTCGGGAAGTGGAGATCGCGGTGAGCGACAATGGCCCGGGCATCGCGCGCGCCGACCAGAACCGCATCTTTGACAGCTTCTACCGCGTCGACGACCGGCTCTCCCGGGCGACGGAAGGTTCAGGCTTGGGCCTCGCGCTCACGCGGCACATCGTTCACGCCCATGGCGGCAAGATTCGGGTGGAATCCGAGCCGGGAAAGGGCGCGCGGTTTGTCGTCGCGTTGCCGCCTATCAAGAAGCGTCCGTAAAGAAGTTTGAATATTCTGGACGGGCACAGCGGATGTTTTGTACTCATGGACACAGGAGATGCCTCCTATCCTACCTTGGCAGCCTTCCACCGGGCTGCATCGTTTCCCCCACCAAGTGAGTTCCCCATGAAGATTTTCACCCCCTTGTTCGTCGGCGCGCTATTCCTCGCGGGCTGCGCCACCACCAGTTCAGACTCCAGTTGCATCAGCAGCGGCACGCGGTGGACGGGCGGCAACAGCGGCAGCTCGAGCATGAACCCGGGCATGGATTGCATCGGCTGCCACCAGAACGGCGGACCGCACTACCTCGTCGCCGGCACCGTCTACTCGAACGGAACAGACGCGGACGGCTGCGATGGCGTCGCCTCCGTGTCGATTGAGCTCAAGGCCGTCGGCACCGGCGAGACCGTCACCGCGACGAGCAACGGCGTGGGCAACTTCTACCTGAATTCCAACCAGATGTTCCCGGCGGGCACCAAGTACACCGCGCGCGTCATCGCCAATGGCAAAGCCCGGGCCATGACGACGCCGCAGACCAGCGGCGCGTGCAATTCCTGCCACACGGCTGATGGCGTCAATGGCGCGCCGGGCCGCGTCCTGATTCCGTAGTTCGTGCGCAGGTGCTACGCGTGCGGTTGCCGGGCTGCCAACCATCGGGCGCTCGGCAGCCACACGGCGCGCGGCGCTTCTCGGCCGGCGCAGACGCCCATGTGCCCGCCCGGCGCTTCAACAAAGGTCTTGTCCGTGCTGCCCAGCAGCTTCAACAGCTCTTTTGCGGCGGCGGGCGGCACGACGTTGTCCGTCCGGCCGGCAAAAGCCAGGACCGGGCAGGTAATCGCTGCGAGATCCGCGGCCTTGCCGGCGAATTCCCAGGTTCCGTCCTTGAATTTGTTGCCGAGCATGAAGTCGTTCAGCACCTGGCGAAAGGCCTCGCCCGGATAGTCGATGAAGTTGTCGGTCCACGCCGTGACCGCATCAAAACCGTTGACGTATTCGTCGTTCCACATGTTGACGAAGAGGTCGCCGTAGCGGGTCAGCGACTTGAACGGCGTCATCATGCGAAACGCCGCGCTTGAGACTGGCCCCGGCACGTTGCCCAGCTTGCGCGAGATGAAGTCGACCTGGCCGTGGCCCAGCCGCACGATCATCGCCAGCGGCCCCATCTTGTGCGCGTCGATCGGCGAGCCGATGGTCACGATGGAGTGCACCCGCGCGTCCTTGTGCACGGACGTGTGCAGGAGCGCGAACAGGCCGCCCATGCAATAACCATACAAACTCAGCTGCTTGACGTGCGAATGCCGCAGGACCGCGTCGATCGCCGCCGGCACCCAGTCCATCACGTAGTGTTCCAGCCGCACCGTCTCATCGGCTTTGTCCGGCACGCCAAAGTCGACGACGTAGACATTGAACCCCTCGCGCAGCAGCGTGCGCACGAGCGAGCGTTTGGCGGTCAGGTCAAAGATGAACGGTCGCACCATGAGCGGCGGGATGAGCAGGATCGGAATCGGGTGCAGATCGGCATCGACGTGCATCATTTCGCGGCCCAGCTCAATGTCCTGATCGAGCTTGAGCGGCCGGTAGTGGCGCACCTGCAGCTTGTCCTGCTCAAACACGATGTCAAACGGCGTGCGGTCGACCACGTCGGTCGGCTCGCGCTGCAACCACTCGAACCAGTTGACCAGGCCCGTCGCCGTGCGGATCGCGCCTTTTTCAAGGCGGCGCAGGCTCAGACCGCGGTGTTTGGGCTTGGAAGGCTCAGGGGAAGGCGTCGTCATGGGGATCAGCAAAGCATGGCGCCGCGGGCGGGGCAACTTCTTTTGGCGATTCCGCCGCCGTCACGCGGTCTCAAAGCCGGCGAACTCGAACGCCGGCGACACCGTGCAGCCGACAAGCGTCCAGTCGCCCAGGGACTCCGCGGCCTGCCACACGTGCGGCGGCACCAGCAGCTGCGGCATCTCGCCGCCCAGCACGTCGGCTCCCAGGACAGCGTTCGACGAGACCTGCAGGTCTTCGGATTGCCACAGACGCAGCGGGGCGCCCGCGTAGAAGTGCCACACCTCCGCCGCGTCGACGCGATGCCACTTCGACTTCTCGCCGCGCTGCAGCAGGTACAGGATCGCCGTACCCGCGCCGCGCTGCCCCTCGCCCGCGTCATGCCGCCACGTTTCGCGGTACCAGCCGCCTTCCGGATGACGCGCCAATGCCAGCTTTTCGATGATTTTTGCCGCCTCGCTCATCTGAGAACCTCCGTGATTTTGCCTAGGTGGCCGAGGTCGCATCGCTGACCGCCCGGTCACTGACTCGTTAGTCATTGACTTCTTGGTCAGTCATCCCTAACTTGTGTGCGTGACGCGACGCGTCATCCGCCTCTCCTGCCTACGGAATATAACATGGCCCGCGCCGCCAATCCGCTCTTGAAGCAGCAACTTGTTGACGCCGCGACGGAGATCTTCGCGACGCACGGGCTGGCTGTGGCGCGCGTCAGCGACATTACCGACCGCGCCGGCACGTCCAAGGGCGCGTTTTACCTGCATTTTGCCTCAAAGGAGGCGGCGTACGTGGCGATTGCCCGCGCGTTCCTTGACCAGCTCCTCGCGCTGCTGCGCGGTCAGGACGAGGCGATTTGTGAGGCGTTTCGGCGCGGCGAATTTGCCCTCGTCGCCGAGGCGGACCGCCAGTTCATGGACTTCCTGTGGCTGCATCGTCGGCCGCTGGCGATGCTGATGGACGGCGCGGTGGGCACGCCGTACGCGTCGATGCAGGACGAGTTCATTGACTCCATTCTTCGGCACATGCGCGAGTCCGTCAGCCTGCACAACCAGGCGTTTCCGCAGCTTGCGGGCGTCATGGATCCAGAATTCGCCGCGACCATGGCGACCGGCGTCGTCTTCATGTACGCGCGCCGCATCATCCGCGAGCATCGTCCGCCGTTCGCCGTCGAGCACTTGATGGCCTTCCGCGCGCTGATCGCCGCTGGCCAACCGCCGGAAGTGGCGGCCATCATCCGGGCCGCCCTGCCGTTTTCGCCTGCTACCCTTGACCCCGCCCAACCCGCTGCCGACGCTCCCGCGCTGGCGCCTTCGCTTGCCGACGTCCCGTGACGTCGTCTGAACCTGAGTCACGATGAAAGTTCGTCTGATCATCATTTCCCTCGTTGTGCTCGTGCTTGCCGTCCTCGGCGTCATCGCCGTCAAGATCAAGAGCAAGATTGACACCAAGGCCGCCGTTGCCGAGGAAGGCCGGGCGCGCGAGGCGAGCGCCAACGTGAAGGTGGCGCCCAAGGTTGTGTACCCGGAGCCGGGGCCGCTCAAGGAGCTGCTGCACGTCGGCGGGACGCTGCGGCCGGAAGCGGAAGTGGATCTGGCGTTCAAGCTGCCGGGCCGCGTGGTGGAAGTGCCGGTCAAGAAGGGTGATACGGTGGAAGCGGGCGCCGTGCTGGCGCGCATCGACCAACGCGACGTCGAGGCGCAAGCGGAGCAGGTTCGCGCGGGCATGGCGGCGGCGAAAGCGCAGGACGTCATGGCGACGGACGCGCTGCGGCGCTCCAAGAACCTCGTGGCGGCGGGCGCGGCGACGGAGCAACAGGTCGTGATGGCGGGCGGCCAGGCGCATCTGTCCGCGGCGTCGATCGCGCAGGCGGAAGCGCAGGGCAAGGTCGTCGAGCTGATGAAGCAGGAGACCAAGCTCATCGCGCCGATCGGCGGCGTCGTCGTGCGTGCGCCATCCGCGCCGGGCTTCTTTGCCGCGCCGGGCAATCCGTATTTCCGCATTGAACGCCTCACGACGCTCAAGTTCACCGCCAACATCGCCGATCGCGACGCCTCGCGCCTCAAGGCCGGCATCACGCTGCAGCTGGAGTCCGACACCGGCGTGAAGGCGACCGGCACCATCGACATGCTGATTCCCAGCGCGGATCCGATGACGCGCCGCGTGCCGATGGAAGCGTCCGTGCCCAATCCCGATGGCAAGCTGATCGCCGGATCGTACGTGGAAGGCGCAGTGCTCATCGACGCGCAGCCCAATGTGACCATTCCGTCGACGGCGCTCCTGACGGGCGATACGGCGGCGGTGCTCGTCGTTGAGAACGGCAAGCTGGTTCGCCGTGCGGTGACGCTGCTGCGCACGGAGAAAGACAAGCTGCTGGTGACGGCGGGCCTCGCGGTGACCGATCTGGTCATCGCCAATCCAGGCGCGACGTGGCGCGATGGCGACATGCTGCCGTCCAACACGGTCATGCCCAAGGCCGCTGTGCCCGCAGCTGCGGACCCGTCGCCGACGCACTGATCACCGCCTTTCGCCGTCCTGGCTTTCGCCCTCCCTCCTCCTTGCGCACCTGCCCGTCCCGCGGGCCACGAGTTGCACCATGACTCTCTCTGATGTCGCGATCCGGCGCCCGGTCTTCACCGTCGTCCTCATGCTGGCCCTCATGGTCATGGGCGTGATGAGCATCCGCTCGCTCGGCACTGACCTGTTCCCGGACGTCACCTTTCCGATCGTGACCATCACGACGATCTACCCCGGTGCGTCACCGAGCGAGATCGAGCAGCAGATCACCAAGCCGCTGGAAGACGCGGTGTCGAGCGTCAACGATCTCGACACGATCCGCTCGTTCTCCCGCGAGTCCGTGTCAACCGTCGTCGTCCTGTTCAAGCTCTCGGCCAACATTGACCGCGCGACGCAGGAAGTTCGCGAGCGCGTGGCGGCCATCCGCAGCAACTTGCCCACGGAAGTCCGCGAGCCGTCGATCCGCCGCGTGGACATGGGCGCGACGCCGATCCGCACGTACGTGGCGACGGGCGCGGGCATGTCCAAGGAACAGCTGCGGCGCATCACGGAAGACATCCTCAAGCCGCAGATCGAGCGCGTGGCGGGCGTGGCGGCGCTGGAAGTCATTGGCGGTCGCGACCGGGAAGTGCGCGTCGAGCTGGATCGCCGGCGCCTTGACGCGCTGAACCTGCCGTTGACGGCCGTGGTCGACAAGCTGCGCGCGGAGAACCTGAACGTGCCGGCGGGTCACTTTGAGTCGGGCAAGCAGGAAATCAGCGTGCGCATGGCGGGCGACCTCGGCACGGCGGAAGAAGTGGCGAACATCGTGATGGCGACGACGCCGGCCGGTACGCCGGTCTACCTGCACGACATCGCGGACATCAAGGACGACTTCGTCGAGCCGCGCACGGCGATCCGCGCCAATGGCAACGACGCGGTCGCGTTTGAAATCATCAAGCAGTCGGGTACCAACACGATTGAAGTGTCCGATTTGGTTGGCAAGAAGCTGGACGATCTGGTCAAGCACCACGTCCTGCCAGACGGCTACAAGCCCAAGCTCATCATCGACCAGAGCACGTTCATCCGCGAAAACGCCCACGAGGTGGAGATCGCCATCGTGTTCGGCGGCGCGATGGCGATTCTCATCATCATGCTCTTCATGCTGGACATGCGCTCGACGTTCATCTCCGCGCTGGCGTTGCCGACTTCGGTCATCGGCACGTTCTGGATCATGAGCATGCTCGGTTTTACGCTGAACATGATGACGCTGCTGGCGCTGTCGCTGGCGATTGGCCTCCTGATCGACGACGCGGTGGTGGTCCGGGAAAACATCTTCAGACACCTGGAAGCGGGGGATGATCCGTTCACCGCCGCGTCCAAGGGCACGAGCGAGATCGCGTTGGCGGTGTTCGCAACGACGCTGACCATCGTCGCGGTCTTCATGCCCGTCGCGTTCATGTCGGGCGTCGTCGGGCAATTCTTCAAGCAGTTCGGCATGACGGTCTCCGCTGCGGTGCTGCTGTCGCTGTTTGTCGCGTTCACGCTGGACCCGATGCTGTCCTCCAAGCTGGCCGTCAAGATCGACCATTCCAAGCAGCGCGCGTTGCCCGTGCGGTTCTTTGAGGGCATGCACAAGGCGATGGAGGACGCGTACATCCTGACGCTTAAGCTCTCAGTGCGCCATCGCGTCATCACGGTGCTGCTCGCGCTCGTGGTGTTGATCGGCTCGTTTGGCCTGGTCAGCCTCATGGGCGCCGACTTCATGGCGCCGGAGGATCGCGGCCAGTTCATGGTGGAAATCGAGCTGGAGCCCGGCGCGTCCTTGCAGGAGACCGCGCGGCGGACTGAGGCTGCCGAGCGGAAGATGCTGGAAAACAAGAACATCATCACGGTCTACGCCAAGCTTGGGCCCAATGGCGAAGTGAACAAGGTGCAGTGGCGCGTCGTCGCCAACCAGAAGAACGAGCGCAAGGAAACGCTGGAGGACCTGAAGACGTGGACGCGCAAATGCCTGGCGGGGACGGGCGCGAAGATTTCAATTCAGCCGCCGGCGTTTGTCGAAGGCCTGCCGTCGGGCGCGCCGCTGCAAATCCAGGTGCGCGGTTCTGACATGGCCAACCTGGAGCGCGACGCCGCGGCGATTGAGGCGATGACGCGCAAGGTGCCGGGCCTGTCCGACGTGCAGGTGGGCTATTCGCCGGGCCGACCGGAGCAGATTGTCCGCATCGACCGCGAGAAAGCCGCGGATCTGGGCATTCCGGTTGCGATGATCGCCCGGACGCTGCGCGCGGCGCTGGAAGGCGAGGAGGCGGGCAAGCTGCGGGTGTCCGCGCAAAGCACCAAGGAAGTGAAGATCCGCGTGCGGCTGCGCGATGACGACCGGCTGGCGATCCAGAAGCTGCTGGAAGTGCAGATCGCGACGCCAAAGGGTTTCGTGCCGCTGTCCCTGCTGGCGTCCGTGGAGCCGCAGGCCGGCCCGCAGGTCATTGAACGGCAGGATCGCACGCGGCAAATCAGCGTGACCGCGGCGCCGAACTCGCGGTCTTTGGGCGAAGTGCTCGGCGACCTTGAGCCGAAGCTCATCGCCTACAAGTTCCACGGCGACGGCTATTACAAGCTCGACGGCCAGGTGAAGCAGATGCGCGAGTCCAACGACTCGATGGTCATCGCGCTCCTGCTCGGTGTGATCTTCATTTTCCTCATCCTCGCCGCGCAGTTCGAGTCCTTCCTGCACCCGTTCACCATCATGCTGGCGCTGCCGCTGGCGCTGATCGGCGCGATCGTCGGCCTGTTCCTGACCGACCGCACGGTGTCGATGGGCGCGATGATCGGCGTGATCCTGCTCATGGGGCTGGTGACCAAGAACGGCATTTTGCTTGTCGATGCGGCGCTGCAGAACCAGCGAGACGGGCTATCGGCGATCGATGCCGTCATCGACGCGGGGCGCAAGCGGCTGCGGCCGATCCTGATGACGTCGGCGGCGATGATCCTCGGCATGCTGCCGACGGCGACCAACAATGGCCCGGGTTCAGAATTCCGCTCGCCGATGGCGATTGCCGTGATTGGCGGCGTGATTACGTCCACGTTCCTGACGCTGCTGGTGCTGCCGTCCGTGTTCCTGTGGTTCGATTCCCTGCGCCAGTTGCCGACGCGCATCATGGGCTTCTTCACGGGCAAGAAGGCGCCGCCGCCGGTGCGCAAGGACTTTGTGGGCACGACGGTGCTCGCGCCGCTGTCCGAGCCGCTGCAGGTCGAGCCGCTGGCGCGCATGGAGGGTCACGGTGGCACGTTGCTGGTGCTCCTGCTCGCGGGCGCGCTGCTGCTGCCAGCGACGCGCGCGGAGGCCGATGTGCCGCCGCAGCTGGACGTGACCGCGACGCAGGCGCTGGCGCCGACGGGCTTGAAGCTCGAGACGGCGATTCAGCAGGCGCTGGAGCGGAACGGCGATCTGGAAGTGGCGCAGGCCAAGCTGACGGAAGCCGGGGCGCAGCGCCAGCGCATCCTGACGGCGTGGCTGCCGGACATCAAGGCGGTGGGGACGTACGCGCACAACTCCGCCGAGCAGAAGTTTGATATCGGCCAGATGGCGGGCGGGCTGACGGGCGTGTTTGGCCTGCCGCCGCTTTCGGCGTCGCAGTTGGCGCTGCTCGGACCGCCGACCATCATCCAGCGGCAGGATACGGTGTCAGCGGTGCTGACGCTGGACCAGACCATCTTCGCGATGGCGCCGATCCTGGCGGCCGATGCGATGGACAAGGGCCTGGACGCCCAGCGGACCGGACTGGAGGCGGCCAAGCGCGAGATCGCGTATCAGCTGACCAACGTGTGGCTGAACTACCAGGGTCTGGACCGGCTGATCGCCGCGGCGGACCGCGCGGTCGAGCTGGCGGACCGGCGCATCGCGATCGCCAACATTCGCAAGGGCCAGGGCACGGAGGCGGAACTGCCGTCCCTGCGGGCGAAAGTGGAGCGCAACCGCGCGGAGCAGGACATGCTGCACGCCCGGCAGGCGCAGAAGCAGCTGCTGCAGATCGTGGCGATCCTGACGCACGCGGCGGTGCCGGAACGTCTGGCGCCGGCGGAGGATGCGGGGCCGATTCCGGGGAAGCTGCCGGAGTGGATTGAGCAGGCCAGGGCGCAGCGCCCGGACCTGTTGGCGCGGCGGCAAGCGGTGCAGGCGGCGCAGGCGATGACGCGGGAGGCGGAGCTGCGGTGGCTGCCCGTGCTCGCGGGCTCGGCGTACGTGCGCGCGAGCGACACCAAGGCGTTCGCGCCCGAGTATGTGATCTGGCAGGCGAGCCTCAACCTGGTGCTGCCGATCTTTGACCGTGGCGTGCGGTATGCGGACGCGAAGGAGCGACGCGCGGCGGTGGCGCGGCTGCAGCAGGAGCTGGACAAGGCCGACTCCGAGCTGGAGAGCCAGGTGCGTCAGGCGGCGCTGGATTTGGAGTCAGCGGAAGACGCGCTCCGGCTGGCGACTGCGCAGACGACGATTGCCCGGCGCGGCGCGGACATCACCGGCAAGGCGTACGTGGCCGGCGCGGTGACGAGCCTGGAGTTGGCGGAAGCCGACACGAACCAGCGGCTGGCGGAAGCCAATGAAGAGCGCGAGCGAATCAACCTGGCGATGGCGCAGTTGAAGCTGCGGCACCTGACCGGGCGCGTGCGGTACTGAACCCGCGCGTCCAGCACTGAACAGGATCAGTGGCCGAAGTACGGGTTCTCACCGGTCGAGTGATCCGTCACGTCGATGATCTCGCCGATGTCCGGGAACTTCTCTTTCAGCCGCGTTTCAATGCCGTACTTCAGCGTCGCCGAGGACGACGAGCAGCCGTGGCAGCCGCCGCCAAAGCGCAGCAGCACGTTGTTGTCCTGCACTTCCACGAGCGCGACGGTGCCGCCGTGGGAGGCCACGCCGGGGTTGATCTCCGTGTCGAGGATCCACTGGACGCGTTCGGCGAGCGAGGCGTCATCCTTCGGACCGCGCGGCGCGTTCGGGTTCTCAAAGTGGAAGCCGGCGAATTCCTTCGTCTCGACGTAGTCGATCGTGCCGTCCTTGAAGCGCTCCCAGCTCTTGGCGTCGACGTAGATCGTCAGGCCGTCGGCCACGATCGTCTGGTCGTCTTCCTTGGGCGCGGTCTCAAAGTCGAGGTCGTAGAAGAAACCTTCCGGACCGCCGACGTCGACGATGACGCGCAGGCCGTAGCCCTCCGGCTGGCTCTTGTCGCCCATTTCACGAACTTTCAGGATGGCGGTAGCGGTGATGTGCATGTCTTTCGGCCTCGGCTAAGGGCGCGAAATGCGCCGCCAGTAAGTGCAATCCTAGGTCAGCGCGTCGGGCTGTCAATCTCGGACTAGGAAGGTCGCACTTTCATTGCATTCCTGTCGGCGTCGGCGCGACGGCCGGCGACTCAGGCTTGGGCAACGCACTCGGCGTCGCCGCGATGGGCAGCGTCACCGGCGGCGTCACGACCGGCGGCGGTTTCGGCGCGGAATGCTGGGACTTGTCCGAACGCAGATCGGCGAGATCCAACTGCAGCTCTTCCGACCGCCGCAGCCGCACTTCCTCCAGCTTCTTCAGGCGCACCAGCAGCGCCTTGGCGTCGCCTTCCTTGACGCCCTTCAAGAGCTTGGCGGCGCCGTCGATGTCGCCTTGTTCCAGCAGGAGCTCAGCGTGACGGTATGCCGGCGCGGCGCTGGCAGGCAGTGACCGCACGCCCGGGCGGAATTTCGGCCAGAGCTTGGACGGCGGCGCGATCAGCGCGACGTTCCCGCGGAAACGCGGCGACGGCTCGACCAACACGATGCCGCGCGGCTCCACGCCAATCAGGCGCATCCCGTCCGGCGCCCACTGCATCCCGCCGTGGACGTCTGGCCGCGCAATGTCGAGGTTCTCCGGCGTCGTCCATTCCTGCCAACCCACGGCGCCAGGCCGGTTGTCGTCCCGCCACACGCGGATGCCCGGCCGCTGCCGACACCCGTTGACCGGCTTGCGCGGGAACGTCGCGACGACGCCATCGCTGTCGCGCATCCACTGCAAATCCGTGATGTTGCCGGGCAGGGCGGTGCGGTTGAGCTTGAACTGCCCGCCGCCAAAGCGCGCGACCGCCGCCAGCGCGCCATTGTCGATTTGCGCGCGGTACTTGGTGTTGGGCGACGTGGGATTGCTCCGACCCGCTTCCGGCGGCTCAGCCCAACCGGGCTGCGGCGGCGCGATCGCCGATCCGCGCGCACCCGGCGTGTGGCGCACGTGTACGCGTTGCAGGTCGCGCCACGCCGGGCACGTTCCCGTCGCGGGCGCCGGGCCTTTGGCCAGCCAAAGCGTGAACTCGTGCTGCGTCGCCGACCCGCCGCCGACCAATTCCACAACGACCTGCTCGGCCGTCAGCGGCAATTTGCCCAGCTTCTCGACGGCCGCCGTATCCGGCTCAATGGCAAACAGGTCGCCGTCGTTGGTCACCACGTACAGCCACGCGCCATCGGGGGCAAATCCGTAGCCCGCGACAGTCGGGCCATCGAACACGCGTCGCCGTTCCAGCGTCAGGGCGTTGGTCAGGCTCAGCTTGACGCCATCGGACGTCGCGACTTCCACACGATACGGCGCGTTGCGGATCAGGTCAGAAATCGCGGTGTCGTGCCCGCCCGCTTTCTTCTTGGGCCCTTCGCCCAGGCCGCGCCAATCGATTTCATTGGGATCGTGCGCTGGCATCGGCCGGACCGGCTGTCCCTGCGCTGGGGCGGCTGCCGGCTTGGCCACGCTCGGCTTGGGCACGATGGGCTGGCCAAGCGCCGCCGGCGCCGCCAGACAACATGCGGCAATCACAAGGTTCATTCGGGTCAGCTGGCGCAACATTGGCATGCTCGGGGCCCATTGGGGCGGCGGGAGTCTAACGGCGGTCGGGTGGAACGGCCACACGAAAAGCGGCTATTTCGGCCACGGAATCGGCGTCGGCACGTCAGGCGGCGGCAACTGCGGGTTGAACGGCGCGGCCTTGGCCATGGGCGACTGCACAACGGTCGTGTTGTATGCCCACGATACCCAGTACGCCTGGCTCATCAGCTTGGGATTCAGCGCGTCGATGTCCAATTGCGGCGCGAGAATCCGCCAATGCCGCACGTATAGCTGACCAGCCGGCAGCGGACTGAACTGGGCGAGCGCGGGAAAATCAGGCAGATCGGCGTGTGTCGCGTTGCCGTGAAGGTAGATCTCCCAGCGCGTCGTGTAGGTCGCATCGGCGATCCGGATCAGGTTCAGCGTGGGCGCGTGCCCCGGGGCGGCAATCCACTCAAGCGTCTGCCCCAGCACGGCGTTCGCCATCGGCTGCGTGAGGTAGGGCATCTCCAGGTAGGGCCCCATCTCCACGACGGGCTCGCCCGCGGCAACCAGTCCGCCATCAAAAGTCGGCAGCACGCCGCGCAGTTCCACCGGCATGTCGGCGACGCTGTGATCTTCGACCTTGCCGTTGCTGAGCACGCGCAACCACGTCCCGATCTGGCCGACCGCGTGGATGCTGCCGTCCGCGGCGTTGTAGAGGCCAAGCAGGTTCTTGAACGTGCCGGCATCCACGCCCGCCACGCCATTGCCGTCCATCGCCGCGAGATAGCCGCGATCGCCGGCCAGCCACGCGGTGCCGTCGGGCAACATCAGGATGGCGCGGATCGCCGCCGACGTGCCGCTGCCCTGGACCAGCCAGACGAAGTTGTTGGTGTTGAGGATCGGCTTGCCCAGCCACAGCGCGCCGCCGTCGCCGGCCAGCAGCAGGCCGTTGCCGTTCAACAGTCCCAGCGCGTGGAACGCCGCACTCTGTCCGGCAGGCAACATCGGTCCCGAGACTGCCTGCCATTTGCCCGCCGCGCCGCCATTCCAATGGTGCAGGCTGCCGTCCTCGTGCAGCGCCCAGACGTCGTTGGCGTTGCGGCCTTGCAGCGCCACGACCGTCTTGCCCAGCACCTGCGGCCACAGCGTCCAACCCAGCGGCGTCCGTCGCACAAGCACGCCATCCTGGCCACCGGCCCAGCCGTTCAGGCCCGCCGTCGCCGGATCGAGCCACACCGCGTTGAGCTGCTTGGCCGTCGGGCTCGCTTGGACCGTGAAATCCGCCCCCGTCCAACTGGCGATGTGGCCGCCGTCGCCGACTGCCACCCGCGCATCGCCCGCTGTGGCAAACGCGTGCAACGCTCCCGGCGCGGTCTTGGCCGTCACGGGCTCCAGCGCACCCGGATGCCACACGGCGGCGTGTTCCAGACCCACGACCGTGCGTCCCGGCGCGCTCGAACTCGACATCGGCGGCCCGCCGTAGCTCGTGGCAACTCCGCCGTAGAATTCGTAGCGCAGGCTCGCGCCGTCGTCCTGGAACAGCGCGTCGCTCGGCTGGCCGGTCAGGAGCAGCGTGTCGGTCTTCTGCTTGGTCTCCGTCTGGCCCATGGGAATGTAGCCGTCGGCGCCGAGATCAATCGCCGCCACCACGCTTCGCTGATCGCCGTCGGTGTCCGGCCCCATCGGCAGCGCCACCATGTGCACGCGGATTTCCCGGTTCAACGGCACGCGCACGTGCACGGCCACGCCCGTCACGGTCTGGCCCGGATTGGTAAAGAGGTTGCGCGTGACGCCAAGCGCGAGCGCCACAAAGTCGCCCGTGTGCCTGTCCACGTAGCCGCTGCGGCAGATAACGGCGGTGGCGCCGGGCGTGACGCTCAGCGCGTAGTTGCCCGCGGCGTCGACAATGCCCGTCGGTTGTGGCGACCCGCTGCCGTAGATGCCGGGCGACGCAGGTTCGCAGCGCACTTGCGAATCGCCGACCCGCGGGCGGCAGCGCCATCGCGCGTCGCTGCCCGCGCCGAATTGGCTGCAGGCAAAGCCGTCCGGACAGTCTGTGAGGCTGACGCACACCGCCGCGCAGGAGCCGCCGTCGCTCGCCGTCGTCGCGTCGGCCAGGTTGATGAGCTCGCAGCTCGCGTTCTTGCCGCATGCCGCGTCGCTGGTGCAGGGGAGGCAGTTGACGCCGCTCACGGTATCGCTGCCGCACGTGCCGGCGGGCAGGACGGTGTATTTCTCCGCGTCGAGTACGGTGCCGGTGATGGTGCCGTTGGGCGGCGCGACGGGCTGGTCGCCGCCGCCGTTGCCGCTGGACGAGGTCGTGGAACTCAGTCGAATCGTTGCGTTCTCCGCGGACAAGGCGATGAGGGAACCGGCCGTGAACCCGTTCTTGGACGCGTGGACGTTGACCGGCGCGGCCATGCCCGGACCGGAAAACGTGATTTGGCCGCGGTCGTCGGTGAAGCCTTGCCATGTCGTCGCGCCGGACGTGGCGATGACGAGCGCGCCGGGAATCGGGGTTGTCGAGTCCGAGCGGCGGACGACGGTGACGTTCAGCGATTCGCCGATTGTCGCGCCCCACGTGCCGCCGTTGCCGGCCTTGGGGTCAAAATACGTGAAGCCGTTGGGCAAGGTCCGCCTTGTCGTCGGACTCCACATCGCTTCGACGTCCGCGGGTCCGGGATCACCGCGCGGCGTGCGGAGCGTGGCCCAGCCGCCGTCATGGACCTTGACGTCCGTGGCCAGCGCGCCGTTGAAGCGGACTGCGTGCAGGTCATCCAGGCCTTCGCCGATCACGTTGACCCACGTCCCGCCGGCTTGCGCGCCAACCGCGGGCAGGACCGCGTAGATCGCGTGCTCCACGCCCACATACTGCACGCCGTCGAATAGCGTCGCCTGCGTGCCGTCAGCCAGGATCAACGTGACGTCCGCCGGCCCCGGCGCGCCCGGTGGCGCAATGCCCGTGAGCGCGCCCGCGACCGTCACGTGCAGTTGGCTCGCCTGCAGCGCGCCGATCCGCACCGCCGCGGGCTGCGCTTGACCGGCAAAATGCGGCGACCACGTCAGCGTGAACGCCGTCCCGCCCATCGGCGCCAACTGCTGGGGCGTCACGGTGTCGATGTGCAGGCTCGCCGGGAGGTACTGGAAGCCCAGCGTCTTCTCGACGGTGTGGTTCCCCACCAGCACGTCCACGTTCACGGTCTGCGGCAGGTTCGTCTCCGGCGTGACCGGCGGCTGCACTTCCAGCGTCGCGCCCGCACCGTCGGCGTCGACCGTCGCGCTCAACACCTTGGCCGGCAGCATCCCAAACGCCACCTGCGCCTGCTGCCACTGCGCGGGCAGGGCGTGGCCGGAAACGCCCAGCAGCACCGGCGCGAGCTGATTCACCGGCTGCGCGGACGGCGTCACGGTCCACAGCGCCCAGGGCGGCAGCGTGTCGGTCGGCGACGCGCCTTTGAGCGGCATGTCCACGAGCGCGAGCGCTTGCGGCAACATCGCCACGCCGTCGGCTTGTTGCACGTTGACGTCATACGCGCCGGAAGCCGGCTCCGGTCCCAGTTTCGCCACCAGCGTCTCGCCGGCGGTCGAGACCACGTCCGCCGCAATCGCGCCGTTGGCACCCGTCAGCCAGACCTTCAGCAGCGTGCCCGACAGGCCATGGCCCTGCAGCACGATTTGCCCGCCGCCCGCCGTCTTGAACGGCAGCACCGCCGGCGTCACTTTCTCCAGCAGCGGCGACTGATGGTACGTGAACGCGTTCTCCAGCTGGCCGCTGCCGTCCGTGTTGGCCGCCGCGACCGCGACCGTGCCCGTTTGCCCCGGCGGCGTGAGCACCGTCGCGGTGTGTTCGTCAATCACGCTGGGCAGCAGCGCCAGCCGGTGGCCGACGACGAACTGCGTTTGCGCGGTGAAGCCGTTGCCGGAAATCGTCAGCGCCGTGCCGCCCTGCGCGGGACCGCTCGCGGGCGCGACAGCCGTGACCTCCACCTTGCCGACGTAGCGGTAACCCTTGACGATCTTGCCGTCTGGAATCGCCTTTGCCTTGGGATCCGCCGCCACGCGCAGCGTGATATCGACGACGCCCGACGGATGCGGCGGCGTGACGACTTGCAGCAGACCATCGTCCTGCACATCGACCTGCAGCGCTGGCGTTTCGCCAAAAAGCACGGTCTGCACGTGGCCGAGGAACTGCCCCTGAATCGTCACGACCTGCAGGCCGCTCGTCGGCCCTTCGTTCGGGTCAATCAGCACCGCAAGCGGCGTTTCGCCCGCGCCAAGGCTCGGCGTCGATGTCGTGGCCAGATCGAGGGCAGCGTCCTTGCCCGCGAGGTCCGCGCCTTTGGCATCGCTCGTCGCATCCGTCAGGTCGCCGGTCGTCCCGGTTGGCGCGCCATCGCCGCACGCTGCGAGCAGAACCAGCGGAAAAATCGCGACGACGACGGCAAAAGACAGCCGGCGTGTCCAACAATTCCTCGGCGGCTTGACGGTCCCTCGGCGCAAAATCCCTCCGCTGCAAAGGGTAACACGAAGACGGCGACCGTCCCACCGCGGATTGACTACCCGCGGGAATTCTTGCGCGACCTCTGCCGGGGCGTGACAAAGGCGCGCGGTGCCGCTAGGTTACTCGGCGCGTCGCCCCAACCGACGCGAGTTGCCGCCATGTCTGATGCCGCGCCGCCTCCACCGGATTCTTTGCCCCGACTGACTGAGTTGTCGGCGACTGCGGGCTGTGCCGCGAAGATCGGTCAGGCGGACCTCCGCCGCGCGCTCGCGCACCTGCCGGTGATGGAAGATCCGCGCCTCATCGTGGGCCACGCGACGAGCGATGACGCGGCGGTGTACCAGCTCTCCGAGGACGTCGCACTCATTGAGACCGTTGATATCTTCACGCCGATTGTCGACGACCCGTACGACTATGGCCGCATTGCCGCCGCCAACGCGCTGAGCGACATTTACGCCATGGGCGCGCGGCCCATTTCCGCGCTTTCCTTCATCGCTTGGCCGATGGCGGAACGTGGACCGGATGAATTGGGCGAGATCCTGCGCGGCGCGTCGGACGTCTGTCGCCTTGCCGAAATCGTGATCGCCGGCGGTCATTCGATCGTCGACAAGGAGCCGAAATTCGGGCTGTTTGTCACAGGTTTGTCGCACCCCAAGGCGATCGTGACCAACGCCGGCGGGCGGCCGGGCGACCTGCTGGTGTTGACCAAGCCGCTGGGAACCGGCGTTCTGACAACGGCTGTGAAGCGCGGCGTGATGCCGGCCGAAGAGCTGCGGCAAGCCATTGAGTCGATGGTGACGCTCAATCGCGCGGCGTGCGCGGCGATGCTGGCGGTGGGCGTGCACGCGTGCACGGACGTCACGGGGTTTGGCCTGCTTGGCCACCTCGGGAACGTGCTCCGGGCGTCGAGCCAAGCGTCAGGGCGGGCTGTGGGCGCGCGTCTGCACATCGATGAAGTGCCATGGCTGGACCGCGCAGTGGACATGGCGGCGGACAATATTTGCCCCGGCGGTTCGCGGCGCAACCTTGAATATGCCGCGCCGAGCGTCAATTTCTCGTCGTCGATCGCCGAGCACATGAAGCTGCTGTTGGCGGACGCGCAGACGTCGGGCGGCCTGCTGATGGCTGTTGCGCCGCAGAAACTGGACGCGCTGCTGCTGGAACTTTCGCAGCGCGACGTCCTGGTTCGCGCGGTGATCGGCGAGTTGCTTGAGGTCGACGACCCGGGCGCCATCGCAGTTGTGTGAAGTCAGCACGATCCGCAGCTTGACGGCTCGTGACGCACCGCGTCACACTCTTGCGCCGCGGGCGTTTCCGCCTGCACCGCGTTCTCCTTTCACTTTCGCGAGGACAGTATGCCGCCACGTAAGAAGTCCGTTACCGCCGCCGTTCAGCAGACCCTGCCCGTAGCCAAGGCCGCGCCGCCCGTCGTCGCCAAGCCCGCCAAGGCTGCGCCTGCACCCAAGGCTGTTGCGCCCAAGGCTGCTGCTCCCGCTCCCGCCGCCAAGGCTGCTGCCCCCGCTGCGGTGAAGAAGGCGCCCGCGCCGACGACGGAACGCGCGCCGACGACGCAACGCACGGTGCGCAAGCTCGGCAATGGTCAGGATCGCATCGCGATTGTCGCCGGTCTGCGCACGCCGTTTTCGCGCTCGTGGTCGGATCTGAATGACGTGGACCCGGTCGAACTCTCGACGCAGGTGGCGCGCGAGCTGCTGTTCCGTCTGGAAATGCGTCCGCAGGACGTGGACCAGGTCATCTGGGGCACCGTCATCTCCGTCGTTCGCAGCCCGAACGTGGCCCGCGAAGTCGCGATGAACCTCGGCATGTACCAGTGCTCGGGCTTCTCCGTGTCGCGCGCTTGTGCGTCGGGCTTCCAGGCGATTGCCTCGGCGGCGCAGCAGATTTGGTCGGGTGAATGCGACGTTGTGCTTGCGGGCGGCGTGGACGTCACCAGCCACGCGCCGGTCGTGTACAAGAAGAAGGTCGTCGATCAGCTGCAGAAGCTGCAGAAACTGCACGGCATGGGTCTTATCAAGGAGCTCACGCACCTCAATCCGATGGACTTCTTCCCGACGCCGCCGGCCCTGACCGAGCGCTACACGGGCAAGACCATGGGCGAGCACGCGGAGGAGATGGCGCAGAACTTCTCGATTTCGCGGCGTTCGCAGGAAGAACTGGCGCTCGCGAGTCACAAGAAGGCGGCGGCGGCGGTGCAGTCGGGCAAGCTGGCCGGCGAGATCATGACGGTGCAGACGCCCAAGGGCCCGGTCAGCGCGGACAACCTGATCCGCACGGACATGGACGCGGGCAGGCTGGCCAAGCTCAAGCCGGTGTTTGACAAGCGCAATGGCACCATCACGGCGGCGACGTCGTCGGCGCTGACGGATGGCGCGGCGTGCGTGCTCGTCATGCGGGAGAGCCGCGCGAAGGAGCTGGGCTACGAGCCGCTGGGCTTCATCAACAGCTTCGCGTTTGCCGGTCAAGATCCGCGCGAGAACATGCTGCTCGGCAATGTGTACTCGACGCCGCTCGCGTTGGACCGCGCCGGGATGTCGCTGCCGGACATGGACCTGTTGGAAATCCACGAGGCGTTTGCCGCGCAGGTGCTGTCCAACATCAAGATGTTCAACGACAAAGCGTTCTTCCGCGACAAGCTGAACCGCGACAAGGTGCTGGGCGAAGTGGACATGGCCAAGCTCAACACGCGCGGCGGTTCGCTGGCCTTTGGTCACCCGTTTGCCGCGACCGGCCTGCGCATCGCCACGACGATGCTCAACGCGCTGCGGCAGGAAGACAAGCAGTTCGGCCTGGGCACCATTTGCGCAGCCGGTGGTATGGGTACGGCGATGGTGTTTGAGCGCAACTGAGTGGCCCGCGCGATCGGGCCAGACGGCTCGACCGGCTGACTTCCCTCTCCATTTCAGGTGAATCCATGGCACACGCAGCTAACAATCCAGCAGTCCGCCTTGAAGGCCCGGATGGCGACGGCATCGCCACGGTGTGGATCGATTGCCACGGCAGCAAGGTCAACACGCTGTCGGTCGACCTTTTGCCCGAGTTCGAAGCGGTTTTTGGCAAGATCAGCGCGGACCCGCGCATCAAGGCGGTCGTCATTGCCTCGGGCAAAGAGGCGGGCTTCATCGCTGGCGCCAACATCGACGACCTCGGCCTCGTGCGCACGACGGCGGAAGGCGCCAAGATCTCCAAGAGCGCGCAGGACGCGTTCCTGAAGCTGGAGAAGCTGGGCATTCCGACGGTCGCGGCGATTCACGGGGATTGCCTGGGCGGCGGTCTGGAACTGGCGCTCGCCTGCACGGCGCGCGTGGCGAGCGATACG
>CAINLT010000079.1 GCA_903850505.1 uncultured Myxococcales bacterium
GAGGATGCCGTTGATCTTGTTCTCCGGCTTGTGGCACTCGTAACACGCCTCGCGGTTGGCGATGGGCTGCACGGACCGCAGCACCGTGCCGTCCGCCATCTCCAGCAGCGCCGACCGCTGGCGATCCGCCGCCGGATGGGCATGGCACACCTGGCAAGCCGGCTCCGTGAGCTGGAACTGCCGCTTGCGAAAGCTGGGATCGCTGCTGAAACGGACCTTGCCTTTGCGGTCCAGCACCAGGATGCGTTCCGCGTCCTTGTCCGCGGCAAAGCTCTTGACCATGCCCGCAACGAGGCTGCTGTCCCCTGCCTCCAGCATCTGGTGCGTCAGCGCCAGCCGGACCAGCTGCGCCTCGCGCTCCGCGTGCGTACGCGCCTCTGCCAGCATCTCCTCGCGGTAGGCCAGGTAGGTCAGGTGAAAGCCGAGCCCGAGTCCAGCGAACACGACGACCGAGACCCCGAGCGCGAGGCGCCAGCTGAGCGATTCAAAGACAAAGAAGCGGCGCATGCGGCCCGTCCTTCACTCGCCGGACCGACCCTGCGAGGAGGTCGGCATCTCAGTCCGTTGCGGGAGGGTCCAAGGCGGTTGCACGCACAGCCGCCAGATCCGCAATAATCCAGCCGTTATCACCGTACCCCCGGGGCCGGAACACGGCAAGGTGAAGTCGGCCGTGAATGTCACGACGTTGCCACAGGCCGTGGCGAAGAAGACGTGTGTACAGGCCATTCCGCTGTTGCCGCGCCGCCATGGGATCGCTACAGTTCAAGGCGCAACGGAAGTTGCCCACCTCCGCGATAAAAAGGCTCACGAAATGGATAGAATCGCTGCAATGCGCTGGACTGCGCTCGTTTGCCTGATTGCCGCGTGTGGCACTGCCAAGGCCGTTGACGACGGAACGGGCGGCGCGACGAACGACGCGCAGGTCGGCAGCGACATCCAGTTCATCAAGAAGGACGGCAGCGGCCTGGAGGGCATCACCCAGAACGGCTTCATCGGCGCCGACGGCAGCTCCGACAGCGGCTTCCCGACGGACAGCACGGACACGCCCGGCGACGCGACAGACGGCAGCGACGTCGGCGATACGGACTCAACCGACAGCGACGCGACGGACGGCAGCGACGCCACGACCGACGACAGCGACGCCGCGGGCAGCGACACCGCGACCACGACCGGCTGCGAATTTGCCAAGAATCCCAGCACCGGCGAACCCGGCGCGACGTGCAAAGCCAACGCCGACTGCGATTCCGGCTACTGCGTCGACTCCGCCAACGGCAAGATTTGCAGCCAGGCGTGCTCCAGTTGCTGCCCGACCGGCTTCCACTGCGGGCAAATCACCGGCAGCTCGGACACCAGCTACGTCTGCCTCGCCCAGTTCATCGCGCTTTGCCGGCCGTGCAACACGGACGCGGAGTGCAGCGCCATCAACGCCGGCGCCTTGTGCGTCAGCGCGGGCGACGGCGGCAGCTTCTGCGGCGGCGCGTGCGACAAGGACGCGGACTGCCCCGGCGGCTACGGCTGCAAGGCCGTCCAGGGCGAAAAAGGCGCGGGCCAGCAGTGCGTGCGCTTGAGCGGCGAGTGCAGTTGCTCGGCGAAGGCGATTTTTTGACGGCGCTTCCACGAGCTGCGCCAGCAAGAACAGCTTTGGCAGCTGCGGCGGCACGCGCAAGTGCGCGCTCACGGGCCTGACCGCGTGCTCGGCCACGACGCCTGCGCAGGAGATCTGCAACGGCAAGGACGACAACTGCGACGGGCTGACCGACGGCGGCGACTCCGCGGACTGTGTGACCTACTGGAAAGACGGCGACGGCGACGGCGCGGGCGTGGGCGCGGGCCAGTGCCTGTGCGCGGCGGTCGGCCTGGCCACCGCGACGACAAACGGCGATTGCGACGACGACGCGAAGGCGGTCCATCCGGGCGCCAAGGAAATCTGCAATGACGTGGACGACAACTGCGACGGCACCATCGACGAGGGCTGCGACGACGACGGCGACGGCTACTGCGACGCGGCGATGGTCATCGTCGGCACGCCGGTTGTCTGCAAGTTTGGCAACAAGGACTGCAACGACACCGCCGCCAGCGTCCACCCCAACGCGCCGGAGATCTGCGGCAACGGCGTGGACGACGACTGCAACGGCGTGACCGACGACAACGCCAGCACCACGTTCTTCCTGGACAGCGACAGCGACGGCTTTGGCAACGCCAAGGTCACGCAGCAGGCGTGCGCCAAGCCGGTCGGCTACGTTACCGTCGCCGGCGATTGCGATGACAACAGCGGCACCGTCCACCCCGGCGCGGCGGAAGTGTGCGACGGCGTGGACAACGACTGCGACGGCGTCACCGACGGCGTCGGCTTGAGCGGCTGCACCGCGTTCTTTGCCGACAACGACGGCGACGGCGCTGGCACGGGCGCGAGCACCTGCCTCTGCAAGCCGACCGACGCGTTCACCGCGCTCAGCGGCGGCGACTGCAATGACGCCAACGCCGCCATTCACCCCGGCGCGCCCGAGGCGTGCAATGGC
>CAINLT010000080.1 GCA_903850505.1 uncultured Myxococcales bacterium
CGATCGCGACCGTCGTCTCGACCAATGTGCTGTCGCCGCGCACGGCGGTCATGCTCGCGGCCGTCTTCAACTTCGGCGGCGCGTTCCTCGGCACCGGCGTCGCCAAGACCATCGGTGGGGACATCGCCGATCCCGTGTCGATCACCCAGACCGTCGTCGTTTGCGCGCTGCTGGCGGGCATCATCTGGAACCTCGTCACGTGGGCCCTCGGCCTGCCGTCATCGTCGAGCCACACGCTCGTCGGCGGCCTCGTCGGCGCGGTCGCTTGCCACCGCGTGCTGGATGAAAACGCCAAGCTCGGCGACGCGTTGAGCGTGCTCCTGCACTCCAAGGGCGTTTACAAGGTCATGATGGGACTGGTGATCTCACCCATCGCCGGCTTCTTCATCGGCTTCATCATCATGGTCTC
Organism: uncultured Myxococcales bacterium; assembly: GCA_903850505.1. Lineage (GTDB taxonomy): Bacteria > Myxococcota_A > UBA9042 > UBA9042 > UBA9042 > CAIYBN01. The sequence goes on from CAINLT010000080.1 coordinate 410, forward strand.
CCTGACCTGGATGGTCCGCCGCACGGGCCCAACGAAGGTCAACAGCCTGTTCCGCCACCTGCAACTGCTGTCGGCGAGTTCGATGGCGCTGTCGCACGGCTCCAATGACGCGCAAAAGGCGATGGGCATCGTCACGATGTCGCTTGTCGCCTACTACGCCAAGCACGGTACGACGCACCCGGGCTGGCTGACGCTGCCGGACGCGCAGCACCCGGACCTCGTGGTGCCGTTCTGGGTCATCGGCGCGTGCGCGTGTGCAATGGCCGCAGGTACCGCCGCGGGCGGCTGGCGGATCATCCGGACGATGGGCAGCAAGATCATCAAGCTGCAGCCGATTCACGGTTTTGCCGCAGAGACGGCCGGCGCGATCGTCATCCTGACCGCGTCGTGGATGAAGGCGCCGGTCTCGACGACCCACGTCATCTCGTCGTCCATCATGGGCGTCGGTGCCTCCAAGCGCTTGAGCGCCGTGCGCTGGGGCGTCGCGGGCAACATCATGATCGCGTGGGTGCTGACCTTGCCGATCTCCGCCGCGCTCGGCGCTGCGCTCTACGCTGGCCTGAGCCAAGTCCTGGGCCGCTGAGCGTCGCGACGGCGCTTTTCGATCGCCCGGCCGCCTACCGCTCCGTCCAAAGCCACGGCGCGCCACCTTCCACAATCTCCTGGGCGGCAATCAGCCACCAGACCGTCGGCGCGGTGGCGGGCGCCAGCGGAAAATCGGCGTGCCAGTCCGGCGCATAGACCACCGGCAGACCGCCCGCGCAGGCCAACTGCGCCAACGGCAGCCACTCCTGCTCCGCAACCTCATGCTGCCCCAACCGCGCGTGCGCGAGCGGCTGGGCGATGCTCGCTTCAACGAACCACGTCTCCGGCGGCGAATCGCGGTAGGGCCGCAGCCCGGTCCAACCACGCGCCACCACAACGTGCTGCGCAGCCACCCACGCCAGCGCCTGTCGCGCCCGCGCGGCATCGCCTTGGGCCAGCAGCCACAGCGCCGACCACGTCCCCGCGACGTCCAGCGCGCTCGTCGCGTCCAGGTGGCTCCCGGCCCGCCCTTGGGCGAAACGCTGCTCGTCGGGCAGCCACAGCCGCTGCTGGATAGCCGCAGCCAGCGATCGGGCCACATCCGGCAAGTGCTGTGCTTGCGCCAGCGCCGGCCAAGCGTGCGTCACGGCCTGCAGGGCAAACCACGTGTCGATCTGGTGCTCGGTGGCAAAGAAGCGCGCCGGCCACTGCGGCTGAAAATGCACGGCGTCGATCCAGCGACCAGTGCCGGCGAAGAACAGATCGCTGGACGCATCCCTTTGGGCAAGGAGCCAGCGCGTGGCGCGCTCCAGCGTGGCGTCATAGCGCGTGTCGCCGCTGGCCGATCGGTAGTGGGCGAGCGCATAGACAACCCACGCGACCGTGCCCGTGCGGACGTACGCGGCGTTGTAGTAGCCGTCGTCGACGCCAGCGTTGAAGCCAAATCCCCATGCGCCATCCGGTCGCTGCAAGGCGGCGACGGTCGCGAGCACCCGACGCGCGCGAGCGAGATCGCCGTCGTGCACCAGCCACAAGGCTGCGAGCGCGTTGTCGTAGAGGAAGGAGCGGTGCGCCATTCGGGCAAAATCGCGATCGCCGCCGGCAAAGCGCCGTGGCTCGGGATAGCTCAGGACCGCCAGCGCGTCCGCCGCGAGCGGATTGGCGCGAAACGGCACGGGCCGGTCATTGGCATCCAGATCGTAGATCGCCCGCGGCCGATACGCCTCCAGCACCAGCGACTGGCGCGCCAACTGCAGCAGCGCGTGGGTATCCGGCTGTTGGCATTTCGCCGGGACGTCCGCGCGCAGGAGCTGGGACGGCCGGCACGCCGGCAACAGCGCGACACCAAGCAGCAGCAGGATCGCGAGGCGCATCAGGCGGCGCCGATCACAGTTCGCCGTTGAGAACGCGCGTAATCGTCGGAGCATACACGCGCCACAGCAGGCGAATGTCCTCCGGCACCATGCCCGTCTGCGCCATCCAGCGGCGAACCGTCGGAACGAACGCGAGCCACGGCGGGCCGAGGTGCGCTTCGGCGTCCGTCATGTCGCCCGCCAGGTAGGTGTGCGTCAGCTTGTCATCGTAGACGATCGCGGGAAACGCGTCGGGAATCCCGAATTTCGCGAGCAGCACGGCGCCTGGCTCCAGCGTGTGCAGCTTGTAGGTCGCGCGCACTTCCTTGGCGTCCGTCGCTTCATTGATGTCGAACCAGTAGGTGACCGGCACATTTTCAGAGCCGAACGTCAACACCAGCGGATCCTTCGGAATGTCCAACTCTTCTTGCAGGCACACCACGCGGCCGTCTTCATGGATGAGCAGGATGCCCGGTCCCTCCAGATCGTAAGGCCGGCCCGTCTCTTCCGCCCAGCGCTTCTGCACCCACTGCGCGATCTCGCGATCATCGGAGAAATCGTCCACGCGGCGACCCGCCCAGCCCGACCACTTCACGTGCAGGATTTTCTCCATCCGCACCCGCGCGCTGTACGGCGTCGGCGTCGCGTAGGTGTTGAATTCCGCGCAAATCCGCCCGCCGCGCGCCATGAAGCGCTCGATGACGTCCATCTCCGCGTCGGACAGGCCGCCGAAGATCTTCTTGGACAGCTCCAAGTGGGCAACCGGCCGCGGCATCGCGTCGTAGTCGTCGACGTACACGCCGTAAGTGTCTGAAATGAAAAGAAGATTCCGTTCCTTCAAGTCGTCATCGGCCAACTCGCGGTGCATCTTCGTCGTCGGATTCCAGCCCACGTAGTCGGTGACCGGATCCCACATGAAGCGCGACTTGGGCGGCTGGACCTTGGCCTGCGTGAGCAACCACATCAGCCGCAGGTGCTCGCGGCGATTCTCAAAAGGCACCGTTTTGTCGAGGATCTGCGGCTTGACCGCGGGGCGCGGCTTGATGAGCCAGCCCACCGGCAGCATGACGATCGACGCCAGCAACAACGTGACCAGAATCGGCAGCGCGCTGGAACGGGTCTCACCGCGCGGACCCGTGCCGCCGGCAAAGCCGAGGCGCGTCATGCGACCCCACGTTTTGCGGCGCCGCACGTAGCCCCAGAGCCCGCGGATGCGATACCAGAGGATGAGCTGGCGGTACCCCATGTTCTCGAGCAGCGCGACGCTGACGAGGCGCCACAAGTCGCCGCGATCGCGGAAGAACGACAGGGACAGCTCTTCCAGCAGGATCGCGCCAAGCGACAACAGGAAGCCGATGAGCACCGCGAGGATCAGGAACAGGCCGGTGAAGACGGGCTCGATGAAGCCGCCGATGAGCATGAGCACAAAGTAGAAATAGCCGAACAGCTCGATGATCGGCCCGAACAGCTCAAAGACCACGAAGAACGGCATCACCACCAGGCCAATCGGGCCATAGCGGCGGTTGAACGCCATCTTGCGGTGGCGCCACAGGGTGTCCGCGAGGCCGCGCTGCCAGCGATCGCGCTGGTTGCCGAGGATGCGAATACTTTCAGGCGCTTCCGTGAACGCGACCGGATCGGGCAAGTGCGCGATCGCGCGGCCTTGCAGCCACTGCGGAATCTGGTGCCGCAGGCGCGCGACCAGCTCCATGTCCTCGCCCACGGAGTCGTGCGCGTAGCCGCCCGCATTCGTCACAGCGGAGCGGCGGAACAGGCCAAAAGCGCCGGAAATGATGAGGTTGCCGCCCATGCGGTCCCAGCCAAGGCGGCCGACGAGGAACGCGCGCAGGTATTCGACCACCTGGAAGCGCGCCAGCCAGGACTTGGGCAGGCCCATTTCCACGACTGCGCCGCGCTCGATCGTGCAGCCATTGGCGAGGCAAATCGTGCCGCCGACGGCGACCACGTCGACGTCCGTCAGGAACGGCCGCACGAGGCGCAGCAGCGCGTCGGGCAGGATCAGCGTGTCCGCGTCAATCGCGCAGACCAGCGGAAAGCGGCTGGCGTTGATGGCGCAGTTCAGCGCGTCGGCTTTGCCGCCGTTGTCTTTGTCGATGACGATCAGGCGGTTGTAGATCGCGGAGCGGTAGGTCGCGCGAATCGGCTTGCAGGGCAGATCCAGGCGCAGGTCGATCGGCACGGCTTCCAGCGCAAACGCAGTGCGGAGCCGCTTCATCGTCTTGTCCGACGAGCCATCGTTCACGACAACCACTTCGTGTTCCGGATAGCGCAGCTTGAGCAGCGCGCGCACGGACTCCACCACGGTTTTTTCTTCGTTGTGCGCAGGCACCAGAATGGAAATCGGCAGCGTCGCGCGGCCGCGCATGGACACGGATTCCGGCGAGCTGCCTTCCAGGTCGCGGCGCACCTGGATGATGCCGACGGAAGCCGCAACAAAAAGCGCGATGTAGCCCGACGTGAGCAACACGAAGTAGAGAAGCACAAGAATATTGAAGATATCCATCAACATGCGTGTGTGCTCTCAGCCTCCATCAACCCAGTTTGCGCAAGCGCGACAAGAACCACTAGACCAGCCCACCTTCCG
>CAINLT010000081.1 GCA_903850505.1 uncultured Myxococcales bacterium
CAGTTGCCGCCGATGGTCGGGACGCCCATGCAGTTGCCGTAGCCGCCGATGCCGTGGACGACGCCGCTGACGAGCGTCTTGGTCTTGGGGTGGCTGGCCTCGCCGAAGCGGAGCGCGTCCATGCACGCGATGGTGCGCGCGCCCATGGTGAATACGTCGCGGAGGATGCCGCCCACGCCGGTCGCCGCGCCCTGGAACGGCTCGATGAACGACGGATGGTTGTGCGACTCCATCTTGAAGGCCGCGCCCCACGTGTTGCCTTCCGCGTCCTTGCCGATGTCGACGATGCCGGCGTTCTCGCCCGGGCCCTGGATGACGGTTGGACCGTCCGTCGGGAACAGGTGGAAGTGCGCGCGGCTGGACTTGTAGGCGCAGTGTTCCGACCACATGACGGAGAACACGCCCAGTTCGACCAGATTCGGCGGACGATTGAGGCGGCGGACGATCTCCGCGTACTCCTCGGTGGTCAGCTTGTGGCGGGCAATGACGTCATCGGGCAGGTGTTCGTGCACAGGCATAGGGCCTCCGGCTGGAAGGGGCCGGAGTCTCCGCGATCGGCGTCACCGATGGCAAACGACAATTGCGCAACTATCAAAAAGCCGCGTCGGCGACCGCCCGGATTGCCTTGCCGGCGCGGTCGTTTTGGACCCGTTCTTGCGCACGCAAGCGCTGCGGATTCCGCGCACCCCATCGAGCTCCCGCGGCCTGTCCACTGCCCACCGCTGCACAACCGCGCTATCCTGCGGCCCGGAGGTTGCATGTACACGTTCCCCTCGCTCATCGCCGGACAGGAAGTCGCTGGCGGCGCGCTGCACAAGGTCCACAATCCGTTCAATCAGGCGGTGGTGGGCGCGGCGTATCAGGCCACCGCGGATCACGTGGAGCGGGCGCTGCGGCTTGGCCACCAGGCAGAGCGCGACGCGGCGGCGCTGCCGGCTTGGCGGCGTCGTGAGATTCTCCAGCGCCTGCAGCAGCTTTTGGCGCTCAATGAACTGGAGCTGGCGACGCTCATCCAGCAGGAGGCCGGCAAGCCGATTGCCCTGGCGCGCTCAGAAGTCCGGCGCGCGGCCGACACGCTGGCTTTTGCTGCGGGCGAAGTGGCGCGCAACGGCGAGCTCCTGGATCTCGGCCTCGCGGAGCCGGGTGAAGGCCGCTGGGGCATCGTGCGGCGGTTCCCGCTCGGCCTCATCAGCGCGATTACACCGTTCAACTTTCCGCTGAACCTCGTCGTGCACAAGCTGGCGCCCGCGATCGCCGCGGGCTGTCCGATCATCCTCAAGCCGTCGCCGCTCGCGCCGCTCTCCACGTTCCGCCTCGCGCAGTTGGCGCTCGAGGCTGGCCTGCCGGAGCCGATGATCTCGGTCGTGATGCCGGAACTCGCGGACTTGCCGCCGTTGGTGAGCGACCCGCGCGTGAAAGTGCTGACGTTCACGGGCAGCGCGCCGGTTGGCTGGCAGCTCAAGGCGCAGGCGCACCGTCAGAAAGTGCTGCTGGAGCTCGGCGGCAACGCTTCCGCGATTGTCTGCGCAGACGCCGATCTTGACCGATCGGTCCATCGCGTGGCGGTCGGCGGTTTTGCCTACGCGGGGCAGTCGTGCATTTCCGTGCAGCGCGTGCTTGTGCAGCAGGACATCGTCGAAGATTTTGCCGCGCACTTGGGCGCGCACCTGCAAACGAGCGCGCTGGCGGGCGATCCGGGCGATGAAGCGACGCTCTGCGGGCCGGTCATCAACGGCGCGGCGGTCCAGCGGCTGGAAAGCTGGCTGCAAGAAGCGCGCGATGCCGGTGCGAGCGTGTTGACGGGCGGGGAATGGAACGGGGCGATCCTGCAACCGACCGTGCTGCTCAACGTGCCGGCGCACTGCAAACTCTCCGCTGAAGAGGCGTTTGGCCCAATCGTGTGCCTGGAGACCTACAACCTGCTGGATGAGGCGATTGAGCGGGTCAACGCTTCCCGCTTTGGCCTGCAGACCGGGCTGTTCACGCAGGATATCCGCGCGATCTGGCGGGCGTTTGAGCGCATTGAAGTGGGCGCGCTCATCCACGACGACGTGCCGACGTTCCGGGTGGACCAGATGCCGTATGGCGGCGTCAAGGATTCCGGGCTGGGCCGCGAAGGGCCGCGTTCAGCGATTGAGGAATACACGGAGCCGCGGGTGCTGGCGCTGCGGGTCTGACCGATTGGTCAGGACGTGCAATCAACTGCGGACGTACGCGATGAGTCCGGTCAGCATCGACTTGCCGTCCGTGCCGCCCAGCAGCGCTTCAATGGCGCGCTCAGGGTGCGGCATCAGGCCGATGACGTTGCCCGCGCGATTGGCCACGCCGGCGATGTTGCGCGCCGCACCGTTGGGATTGGCGTGATGGGTCGCTTCCCCATGCTCGTCGACGTAGCGCAGCACAATCTGGCCGTTCGCTTCCAGGTCGGCGAGGGTCAGTTCGCTGGCCGTGAAGTTGCCTTCCATGTGCGCAATCGGCATCGTGTACAGCGAACCGACCGGCAGCCGCGCGGTCAGCGGGCTCTTCTGGCTGTCCACGCGCAAGGTCACGTTCTTGCAGACGAAGCTCAGGTTCTGGTTGCGAAGCAGCGCGCCGGGGAGCAGCCGCGATTCCGTCAGGATCTGGAAGCCGTTGCAAATGCCGACGATCGCGCCGCCCTGGTCAGCGAAACGCTTGGCCGCGGCCATGATCGGCGAGTGCGCGGCAATCGCGCCGCAGCGCAGGTAGTCGCCGTAGGAAAAGCCGCCCGGGACGATGACAAGACCAGTGTCCGCGGGCAGTTCCGTCTCGCCGTGCCACACGAGGCTGGTCTGGCAGCCGAGGACGCTGCCGAAGGCGTAGGTGCAGTCGTGGTCGCAGTTGGACCCGGGAAATTGCAGGACTGAGACGCGCATGGGTTCCGCCTGTCGCTTGGCAAAGAGAACCTGACCGTTTGGTCAGATTTAGTCCAGCCACTGAATGGTGAAATCTTCGACGATCGGGTTGGCCAGCAGATCCTTCGCCATCTTGCGAACCTGCAACTCGGCCGCGCCGCGCTCCAGACCGTCCTGCAGCGTCAAATCGACAATGCGACCGACGCGGACGTCCTCGACGCCGCCAAAGTGCAGCGCGGAAAGCGCGTGGGCCACAGCGCGACCTTGCGGATCAAGAATTTCAGGGCGGGGGAGAACGATGACGCGGGCACGCATGGACGCCTCAAGTAGATGCGACGAAGGGCCGCGGGCGCGGAGGATGGTCGATCGCCGCGCATTTGGCCAAGCGACATTTGCGCAACGGCAGGTCGAACTATCTTGCCGACGCATTGAATCGACCTGAGGTCCTGCGCGTCTGAGCGCCTGAGAAGACTGTTTTCACACGCTCTCCCAGGCCGCGGCTGCGGACTGGCAGCGGTCAAGACAGCGGCTCGGACGTTGGAAATTCCAGGAATTCACAACGTCCGAGATCTCGGCGACAATCGCCGCGGTCCGTTTTGCTGCGTGACCTGACAGGAGTTCCGATGCGCTTGTACCGAACGATTCTCACCGCGCTACTGCTGGCTTTCCCGGCGCTGGCGCTGCCTTCCTGCAGCGCGATGCGCTCCACCATGGCGGCACCGCAGTATGACGAACAGGCGTATGCCGAGCAGCCCGTAGCGTATCAGGCGCAAGTGGAGTCGACCGCGGCGCGCTCGGGCTACCGGGGCGACGCAGCGCCGACGGCGGACACAGCGCGACCGATGGCGCCGCCGCCGCGCGCCCCCGCGACGCCGATTTCAGCCGGCAACAAGAAGGCTTACGAGTTTGGCGACAGCCAAGTGAACGGTTCGCTCGTCGGCAAGAACGGCGGCCACAGCCAGTCCGCGCCGCAGCAGCAACCGCAGGCGCAGGAGACCAAGCGCGCGCAATCCGTGATCTATCAGGGCTACCTGAAGCTGCGGGTGCGCCGGACGCTGGAGGCGATCGACGCGGCGACCAAGGCGGCGATTGAGGGCGGCGGCTACGTGCAGATGCAGACCGCGTCCACGCTGATCGTGCGGATGCCCGCGACGGATTTTGACGCGGCGATGCTGACATTTGCCAACCTGGGTGAAGTGCTGCAGCGGCAAATCCAGGCCGTCGATGTGACGCGGCAGGTGACGGATCTGGACGCGCGGCTGGCGGTGGCAGTGCAGGCGCGCGCGCGGCTGTTGGAGCTGCTGAAGACCGTGAAGGACGTCGAGGAGCGCTTGCAGATCCTCGAGGAAATCAAGCGGCTGACGGAGCTGATTGAGACGACGCAGTCGTCCTTGGCAACGCTGCGCAACCTCACGAACTACTTCACGATCACCATCGACTTCGAGTCGCTCGTGAACGCCGGGGCGGTGGCGTCGCACGCGTCGCCGTTTGACTGGGTGCGCGGGCTGACGGCGCACCGGGTGACGCTGCTGGACGGCCATGAGCATGTGCGCATGGTGCTGCCGGCGGGGTTTGTGCTGTTTGACGAAAAGTGGGTGCTGTTTGGCGACACGGGCGCGTGGCGGGCGCAGGCGGCGGACACGTCCATGCTGCGCGCCGCGAGCGTGCCCAATGACCCCAAGGGCGACGCGCTGTTCTGGGCGCGCGCGGTCGAGTTCGAGATGGATGGGCGCGACGAGGCGCTTGTCGAATCGAGCCGTCAGGGGCAGCTGGAAGTGCGCGTCTACAGGAACAAGGATCCAAAGCCGCGCTGGTGGCTGGTCGCGACGACCACGGCAGGCGACAAGGCTTGGATTGTCGAAGCATTTTTCCCCGATGAGACCGCGTATAAGGCCCATGGGGCGGCGGTGCTGTCGGCGCTGACAACTTTTGGGGTGGACTAGCCATGCGCAGCTTGCTGATCGCGATGTTATTGTTGCCAATGACCGCACAAGCGCTTGAAACAGCGCCACTTCCCGGCCATGTGACGCGAACCGACGAGGGCGACCGCGGCGCGCGCCAAACGGCGATTGAGGCGACGCTGGCGCTCAAGGTTGCGCACCCGGATCAAGTGCGGCGGCAGGTACTGGAGCTGACGAAACAGGCGGGCGGCTACCCGACGCTGGTCTCCGATGGCCGCCTGGACCTGCGGATTCCGCCGCAACAGGTGGACAGCGTGGTGGCGCAAATCAGCCAGACCGGGCTCGTGCTCGCGCGCACGCTGCAGCGGAGCGACCGCACGGAGGTGATCGCGGACCTGCAGGCGCGTTTGCGCACGAAGCGCGATATTTTCCAGCGGCTGCGGACGTTCCTGGACGACTCGAACGTGGCGGCGACGCTGAAGGTCGAGAGATCCATGACGGCGCTCGTCACGGATTTGGAGCGGCTGCGCAGCGAGCTGGAGGTCGAGGAGACCAACGTGCGCAACGCCGCGGTGCGCGTGACGTTCCAGTTCCATCAGGAGCGGCGCGTGGACCAGGTCGTGTCGCCGTTTGAGTGGCTGAATACCTTGGATCTCGAACAGTTTTTGGGGGCATTCTAAACATGCTGACCTATTGCCAACACCCTACTTCGTCTCCCAGACCGGTTGCATTTCGGACTGGGACCGCGAGCGTGCACCTCCGGTGGCACGGCGCGGTTCGGGAACGAATGATCTCGAACTTCGGTCGGAGAGTATAATGCGCTGGCTTACACTTGCCCTGTTGACGATGCTCTGCGCCTGCGGTCCGACCTACCGGATGGACGCGCCCGACGGCTTCGTAAAATACACCAAGGGCCACGGCAACTTTGCGTGGACCACGGCGGACGGCGTGCGCGTCAAAGCCCGCGACGTCAAGAACGAGCCCAAGGCCGAGCTGCCATTTTGGACGGACGCGACGCAAAGGCATTTGACGGCGCGCGGTTACACCAAGAAAGCCGAGCGTTGCTTCACGACCCGCGCCGGCGTCAAGGGCTGCACGCTGGAGTGGCTCGCGCCGCGCGGAAATGAGGATTGGGTTTTCGCCGTGACGATCTTTGTGACCGGTGACCGCGTGTCGCTCGTCGAGGCTGCTGGACCGTACGCGCGCTACGTCGCCGTGGAGGCCAAGCTGGCAAAAGCGCTGGAGACTTTTGAGCCCGGACCGTAGGCAAATCTTCACATTTCAGCCTTGCACCTGCTCGCCAGTGCGGTGACAATCCGCGGCAAGCACAGTGACGTGCGGCGCGGCGGAGTCGGGCGGGATGGCGGCAGGAAATCCACACCGGTTTGCCTTTTTGCCGCAGCTTGGCCTTGTCGGCGCGCTTCTGCTCCTGGTTGCCTGCGGCTCGCCAGCCGTGACGACGTCGGGGGAATCTGCCGATGTTGCCGGCGCCGATGATGCGGGTTCGGACGTTGCGGACGACAGTGGCCCCGGCACGGACGCGACTGTCGACACCGCGCCGGACGGTCCCGTGACCTGCGGCACCCTGCCCGCGCCCGACAACTGCCCCTGCACCGCCAACACGGAATGCGGCAGCGGCTTCTGCCTGGAAACGCCCAACGGCCTGCGCTGCGCCGCCCCATGCACCGGCGACTGCCCCGCCGGCTTTGCCTGCACGACGGTCAATCGCCCCGACGGCAGCGCCGCCAAAGTCTGCGAATCGCTCTTCGCCAGCCTGTGCAACCCGTGCAAGGACAACGCCAGCTGCCAGGACGTCGCGGGCGGCGGCGCGCGCTGCGTCAAGAACGCTGACGGCGGGGCGTTTTGCGGGGTCGGCTGCAAGGGCAACGACGAATGCCCGCCCGGGTACGGCTGCCAGGACGCCCAAGACGTCGGCGGCAACAAGCTGAAACAATGCGTATTTCTCGGCCCCGGATCGTGCGCGTGCTCGCAAACGGCCATCGCCCAGCAACTGACTACGCCGTGCACGCTTTCTGCTGGCCTCGCCGTGTGCGCCGGCGAGCGCGCGTGCTTGCCCGAAGGGGCCAAGGGCGCGCCCAAGGGCGGCGGACTCAGCAGCTGCATGGCCACGAGCACGACCGTGGAGATCTGCGACGGCATCGACAACAACTGCAACGGCCAGACCGATGAAGGCACGTGCGACGACAGCCAGCCGTGCACGACGGACGCGTGCAACAACGTCGGCGCGGTCGCGAAGTGCGAACACACGTTCAACACCCTGCCCTGCGAGGCGGACGGATCCGTGTGCACGGAAGGCGACCACTGCTTGGACGGCAGCTGCCAGCCGGGACCGACGCTGAACTGCGACGACAAGAACTTGTGCACGGTGGACAGCTGTGACGCCAAGAAGGGCTGCACCAGCCTGCCCTCCGACGGGACGCCGTGCGACGCGGACGGCAACAGCTGCACGGTCAACGACGCGTGCCTGGGCGGCAAGTGCGCCGCGGGCAGCGCCAAGGCGTGCGCGACCGGGGACGCGTGCCTCAGCGCGACGTGCGACGCGACGACCGGCGATTGCGTGGCCAGCAACCTGGACGGCGTCCCCTGCACCGACGGCAACCCGTGCACGCTGGGTGAAACCTGCACCGGCGGCAAATGCGTGGGCAGCGGCGCGCTCTGCGACGACAAGAACAGCTGCACGGTGGACGTGTGCGACAGCAAGATTGGCTGCCTGCACAGCGCGACGACCGGACCTTGCGACGACGGCAGCGTCTGCACGGTGAACGACGTGTGCACGGACACAGGCTGCGTCGGCGCACCTCAGGACGCGACGCAATGCGACGACAGCAACCCCTGCACAACGGACAGCTGCGACGCGAAGCTCGGCTGCGTTCATGCGGCGGCCAACGGCGCGTTCTGCTACGACGGCGACGATTGCTCCATCGGCGACCACTGCCAGGGCGGCGCGTGCGTGGGCACCAGCAACATCTGCGCGTGCGCGACAACCGCGGACTGCAGCCAATACGACGACGGCGACCCATGCAACGGCATCCTCTACTGCGACAACAGCGGAACGCCCAAGGGCTGCAAGCTCAACGCGGCGAGCATCGTGATGTGTGACCCCGCGCTGAACACGCCTTGCGCTGAGAACGTCTGCAGCAAGCAGAGCGGGTCGTGCAGCCTGGTGCTCAAGCCCAACGGCCTCGTGTGCAACGCGGACAACAACCTGTGCACGCAGGGCGACACGTGCAAGGACGGCGGCTGCGCACCCGGCCCCGCGCCCGACTGCAACGACAAAAACCCGTGCACGACCGACGCCTGCGACCCCGCGACCGGCTGCACCCACGCCTTCAACGACAGCCCGTGCAACGCCGACGGCGACGCGTGCACGGCCAACGACCACTGCGCGTCGGGCATCTGCACCCAGGGCGTCAAGAAAGTCTGCAGCGACGGCGAATTCTGCACCTACGACAGCTGCGACGCGACGACTGGCCAGTGCGTCTTCGAGGGCGCCAAAGTGTCGTGCTCGGACAATGACTTGTGCACGGTCGGCGACCAGTGCGCGGTCAAGAGCGGCCTGAACACATGGGGTTGCGTCCCCGGCCCGGCAGCGAACTGCGACGACAGCAACCCGTGCACGACGGACAGCTGCGATCCCGCCAAAGGCTGCGTCTACGTGGTGCAAACCAACGTGCAAATCGCGTGCTACACCGGCGCCGCCGGCACCCAGGGCGTCGGCATCTGCCACGGCGGCAAGGGCACGTGCGACGCCAGCGGCAAGTTGGGCAGCTGCGACGGCGAACAAGTCCCGGCCATCGGCGACATCTGCGACGCGCTGGACAACGACTGCGATGGCGCGACCGACAGCGGCTGCGCAGCAACGTCCTTCACGGCGCGCTTTGCCTCGGTCGGCCTCGATGGCTTGAGCGGCGGGGCGACGTTCGTGCACAGCACTTTTGGCAGCGCGTGGCTCGGCGGCGCGGCAAGCTCCGGCGGCACCGGCCCCGGCATCTGTTTCGGTTCCTTGCCGTTCCTGAGCGGCAAGCAGTTCTGTTGGTGAGGGAGACAAGGCCCATGACGATTCGAATCCCGATTTGGCTGACGACCTGGTTGCTGCTGGCGATCGCGCTCCCCGCGCAGGCGTCGGTGCCCGGCACGCTGCTGGTGGAAGGCTCGCTGGCCAACATTGCCGGCGCGCCGGTTGCGGACGGCGTGTACTCCATCAAGTTTGCGGTGTACGGCGATGCGGTGAGCGCGTCGCCGCTGTGGGTGGAAGGCCCTGTGGCGGTTGCGGTCAAGAGCGGCGGCTTCTCGCAGCTGCTCGGCGTGAGCAAGCCGTTGACAAGCGCCGTGCTGGCTGCCGGTTCCTCGCCGATGCTGGCGCTGGCGGTGGGCACCGATCCCGAACTGCCGCGCAAGCCAATTGCCGCGGTGCCGTTCGCCCTGCGCGCCGCCGTCGCGGAAGATTTGGATTGCAGCGGCTGCATCAAAGCCACCGCGCTCGCGCCGTCGGTGTTTGACGCC
>CAINLT010000082.1 GCA_903850505.1 uncultured Myxococcales bacterium
TAGGATTCGAACCTAGATGAGCAGATTCAGAGTCTGCGGTCCTGCCATTAGACGATCCCCGAAACGTTTGGGAATACCCCAAAACTTCTGCTGACTTGGGGGCAGCAAGCTGCCATACCTTCGTCAACGTGTGTCAGGCTCTGAACCTGACGGAAGCTGCAGCGCACGGCTAAGCAGCGGGCGAAGAGTCTAGCTGCGTAACGCTGGGGCGTCAAGCTGCTGACGCGTTCAATCTGCCGGATGCGCAGTGAACCACGCAGTGAGGGCGTCGCGCGCGAGACCTGGCGCCTTGGCCTTCCAGTTCATGCCGTTGACCGCCAGAACTGCAATCGCGACGCGTGGTTGCTCAACGGGCGCCATGCCGACGAACCAGGAGATGTGGCGAAAAACCGCCGGATCGTCGCCGTTGAGCGAGCCGGTCTTGCCGCCGATCTCAACATTGCGCAACGCCTTGGTCCGCACGCCAAAGGCATGGCGTCCGGTACCTTGCACGACAGTCTCGCGCATCATGCGACGCAGCGCCTTGGCCTGATCGGCCGGCAGCCACTGACCCAGGGAAGTCGGCTCGCGCACCACGCCCGGGAGCGCCGCGTCGCCGTCGACAAGATACGGCCGCATCGCCACGCCGTCATTGGCAATCGCCGCCGCCAGCAGCGCGCCATGGAGCGGGCTGAGCTTGGAGCCGATGAAGCCCGGCGCGGTCTTGGCGCGTTCAAAGTCGGTCACGCCGTCAACCATCGGCGACGCGCCCATGAGGAGATCCGCCGGCTGCGGGTGGTTGAAGCCAAGGCGCTCGGCCATCGCCACCAGCGCGCCGGGCTGCAGATCGCGCAGGGCAAAGCGGGCAAAAGCGGCGTTGGTGGAGTGCGCCAGCGCCTCCGTCAGCGTCTGGCACTGCGTGTCGCGCGCGGATTCATGGACGTGGCTCGGATCCAGGCCGTGCAGCCCGCCGTGGTAGCAGGCGCGCAGATCGGGCGTCTGCCCCGCATCCAGGAGCGCCGCGGCCGTGACGACCTTAAACACGCTCGCCGCTGGGACCGTCGCGTCCGTGAGGCTGCCGATCTCGCCGACCGGATCGCCAACTTCGCGGTGCTCGACGATAGCCTTGATGGCGCCCGTCGCCGGATCGAGGATCACAACCGCGGCGTAGGCCACGTGTTGGCGATCCAGCTCAGCCTGGATCGCCGCCTGGACGGGCGCATCGATCGTCGTGTGCCACTTCTGGCCCTGCGGACCGGGCAACGTTTCGAAGCCATCGGGACCCGGGAGCATTTTCTGCAGGTCGGTCGGCGTCAGCGCGGCCACTTCAATCGCCACGGGCTGCGGGCTAACCGGCTCCGCGGGACCCGCGGGCTGCACCTTGGGCGCATCCGGCGTTGCAGCGTGGCCGCGCGTGAGCCAAGCGCCACAGGCGAGAAGGCAGAGAACACCGCACAAAACCAGAGGAATCAGGTCAGAGCGACGGGAGCGGGACGAAAGGGAACGAGCCACGAATACCTCAGCGGTCACACACGAGACCTGCGCGCCGCTCTGCGCTACAGTGGGCGACGGCCGGAGGAGCGTAGCCAAGCTCAGCCGGGGCGCAAGAAAACGCACTGGAGGAGCAGACCGATGACGCAACCGCACGACGATGTCCGCACAGCCCGCTTCCGGGCCATGACCGAGGACGATCCGGAGAACGAGCTCGCGTGGTTCTCCTTGGGTCAAGCGCTGTTCGACGTGGGACGCTTCACGGATGCCCTGCCCGCCTTCAGTCAGGCCGCCCGCCTGCAGGACGATTTGATGATGGCCCATCTGCGCCAAGCGCAGTGCCTGTGCGAGCTCGGGCGGCATGCTGAAGCCAAGGCATTTGCCCTGAAGACTCGTGCGCTTGCGATCGCCCAGAACCACGAAGGACCGCGCGAGGACGCCGACGAACTGCTGGAGGAAATCGAGGACGCGTTGGACTGACGACGAAACAATCGTCCGTCACGAGGTTGACACGAGGACCAGACCCGCCTAGTGTGCTTTCTGCGGGGTGGAGCAGCCCGGTAGCTCGTCGGGCTCATA
>CAINLT010000083.1 GCA_903850505.1 uncultured Myxococcales bacterium
GATCGGCTCGGCGACGCGCTTTACCACATGCTGGCGAACGCCGATGAGCGCGCCGCTTTTGGTCGCCGCGCCGCGATCCGGGCGCGCGAGCGCGTGGCGCCGGACGTCGTCTATGCGCAGTATGAAGCGGCCTATGCGTCGGCGCAGGCGCACATCGCGGCGCATCCGCCGCAGCGCTTCAACAAACGTTCGCCCCGCGATTGGGCGCGCATGGTCAACCGCCACTTGCTGCCCTGGTGGGGCCTGCAGGGCGCGCTTGTCGCATTGTCTTCGCTCCGCGGCGCCAAGGACGACTACCGGGTGCCGACCGGCTTCCGGCTCGACGCGCTGCCCGATTCCCCCTCGCTCCCGGGAGTCGCGCAACCCTGACATGGCCATTCCGCGCGTCATCCACTTGATTTGGCTCGGTCCGCGTCTGCCCGCGCTGGCGTGGGTGGCCGTGCGTGCGCTGTTGGCGCGGGCGCAGGCGGACCGCGTCGTGCTGCACGGCAATTCGGCGGCGCTGGCGGGAGACCGGCTCGTCGCGGATCTGAACCGACAACGGCGGTTCGCGCTCGATTTCACGCCGCCGGATCTCCACGACCTCCCGGTCGCGATGCAAACACAGCTCGCGGATCTCATGACGCAGCTGCAGAAGCCGGCGGCGAAGGCGGATCTGCTGCGCCTGCAAATCCTCTGGCAGCACGGCGGCCTCTACGTCGACACGGACGTGATTGCGCTGCAGCCGTTCACGCCACTGTGGGAGCTGGATGGCGTCGCGGGGCTGGAGCACGTCTGCCTGCCGGCCAAGGTCATGAGCAGCCGTTCGCCGTTCACGTGGGCGCGCGCGGGGGCGCTCATGGGCCTGCGCGAGGTCGTTCGCCACTCGCCGCGGGCCGTCGCGCAGTTCCGGATGGTCGATCAACTTTTTGACGAGGCCTGCAACAACGCGGTCCTCGGTTTCGCCCCGCATTCCCCGGTGCTGTTGCGGCTGCTGGAGCGGATCGTGGCGATGCCGACCGCGCAGGCGCTGGCGTTGTACGAACTGGGGCCGCGGCTGCTCGAGACGGAGACGCACAACCAGTCGATTCCCGGCCTGACGCTCCTGCCGCCCGCCGCGTTCTTCCCGCTCGCGCCGGAGATTTGCGGCGCGGTGTTGCGCCCGCGGCACCCGGGTCAGCCGCTGCAGCCGGAGCCGCAGTCGCTGCTGGTGCACCTGTACGACTCCGTGCTCGCGCGGCAGTTGCGCCAGCCGATCGACGCCGACTGGCTGCTGGGTCCCGGGCGCAAGAGCTGGCTCGCCGAACTTGTGGAACCGTGGCTGCCGGAGTTGGCGCAACTGGTCGGAGTGCACTGAACGATGCGCAAGTTCCTGTTCATCACGCCGTATTTCCCACCGCAGAGCCAGGTTGGCGCGCTGCGGCCGCTGAAATTCGTCCGCCATCTACCGGCGCAAGGGTGGCTGCCCGTGGTGCTGGCTGACCTGTGGCCGAGCGACGGCATGGATCCCGAGTTGGCCAAGTTCGTGCCGCCAGAAGTGCCCGTGCACTACAACTACAGCCACCGCGCCGCGCCGACGTGGGCTGCGCTGCAGTCCGGCGAGCTGGCCAAGAAGCGCCAGGGCAATACCGTGGCGCGCGCCAAACCGCTGCATGAACGGCTGCTGCCCAAGTGGTTGCAGGACCCGGAGCTGCTGCCGCTGGGCGAACACAGCCCGGATATGCCGTGGGCGTATCGCGCCGCGCTGGCGATCCTGAAGGCGCAGCCGGAGATCGAGGCGATCGTCGTGAATGCGGACCCGTTCGCGGCGTCCGTTGTCGGCGCGCAGCTGCACCGCACGACGGGGCTGCCGGTGATCCAGGATTTCCGCGACATCTGGGCGCCGTGCAAGCTGCGGCGGCCGCGGCGCCCCAAGCTGCAGCTGTGGCTGGAGGACAAGCTGGAGCGCTTCTGCGTGGAAAACGCCGCGCACATCGTCATCAATACCCAGGTTTCGCTGGACGACTACCACGCGTTCTACCCTGAGATGCCGCGCGACAAGTTCTCGCTCATCCGCAATTTCTACGACGCGGAGCTGGTCAGCCACGGCACCCATCCCGGCTTTGACCGCTACACGCTGCTGCATCTGGGCAACTTCTCGCGCTTTCGCGTCGCGGATCCGCTGGTGCGGGCGCTGGCGCGGGCACTGGAACTCGGCGTGCCGCGCGATGCCATCCAGGCCGTGTCGACGGGCGCCTGGGGCGACGACGCGCTGCAGTTGGCCGAGCAATTGGGCGTGCGCGATCTGATGAAACCGGAGCCGCCGGTGCCGTACCACAAGGTCGGCGCGCTGTGCCAAGCCGCGGATTTGCTTGTCTACGTCGCCGAGCCGAACGCGGATCAGCGGATTGCCAGCAAGTTCTATGACTATCTCGGCGCGCGGCGCCCTATCCTGTCGGTCAGCGACAATCCGGAGTCGGGCGGCATCTTGCAGGAACACGACGCTGGCGCGCAGTTCGCGATTCGCGACACGGAAGGCATGGCGCAGTACATTGCCCGCGAGTTTGCCGCAGGACGGCAGCGCGTGGTGGATCGCAGCGTGGCGGGCTTGACGGCACCGGAAGCGGCGGCGAGTCTGGCGAAAATTCTGAACCAAGTGACGGAGCAACAACGATGAATTGGCAAATTCCCCTGTCTGATCTGCGCCTGACGCAAGAAGACCGCGACGCCGTAATGGCGGCGCTGGAAAGCAACTGGCTGACGATGGGCGAGCGCACGCAGAACTTTGAGCGGCTGTTTGCCGAGGCGCTGGACCGCGCCGATCCGCCGTTCTGTTTTGCCGTGGGCAATTGCACGCTCGCGTTGCACATGGCGCTCGTCGCGCTGGGCGTCGGTCCGGGCGATGAAGTCATCGTGCCGAGCCTGACCTTTGTGGCGACCGCCAACGCGGCGCTGTACTGCGGTGCGACCGTGGTGCTGGCGGACGTGACGAGCCCCAACGACTGGACGCTGTCGATTGCCGACGTCACCGCCAAGATTACGCCGCGCACCAAGGCGATTATCCCGGTGCACTACGCCGGGCAGCCGTGCGACATGGTGGCGTTGCTGGCGCTGGCGAAGTCCAATGGCATCGCGATTGTCGAGGACAACGCCCACGGTCCGCTGGCGGACGGCTGGATCGACGCGAATCACACGGCGCGCGCGCTGGGGACGATTGGCGAAATCGGCTGCTTCTCGTTTTTCTCCAACAAGAACATGACGACTGGCGAAGGCGGCATGGTCGTCACGCGCAACAAGGCGCTGGCGGAAAAGCTGCGGCTCCTGCGGGCGCACGGCATGACGACGCTGACGATGGACCGCCACAAAGGCCACGCGTTCAGCTACGACGTCGTCGAGCTTGGCTTCAACTACCGCATCGATGAGATGCGCGCGGCGATGGGCATCACCCAGCTGGCGCGGCTGCCGGCCAACAACGGCAAGCGCGCGGAAGTCGTGGGCTGGTACAACCCGGCGCTGGCAGCGGTTCCGGGCATCGTGGTGCCGTTTGCGCACCGACCGGCACAGGGCCGTCAGGCGCTGCACATCATGCCCGTGCTGCTGCCCGCTGGCGTGGCGCGCGAGGCGGTGCAGATCGCGCTGCGTGACGCCGGCATCCAGACGTCGATCCACTACCGGCCGATCCACACGTTCTCCTATCACAGCCAGTCGGAGATGGTGCGCCGCGACGGCCTGTCGGTGACGGATTCCTTGACGCCGCGCATCCTGACCTTGCCGCTCTATCCGTCCATGACCCGCGCGGACGTGCAGCTCGTCGCCGATGCGCTCCAGCGCGCGCTGGCGGGGGCCTAGATGGCGACGCTTCCGGTGACGGCGGTCATGCTCGCGGGCGGCGTTGGCTCGCGGCTGTATCCGTATACGGCGTTCATTCCCAAGCCGCTGGTGCCGATCGACAAGGACGCCATTGCCGAGGTCCTGCTGCGGCAGCTGGCGCACCACGGGATCCAGCGCGTCATCGTGTCGATCGGCCACCTGGGCCACCTGATTGAAGCGGTGCTCGGCGACGGTTCACGCTACGGTCTGGAGCTGATTTACCAGCGCGAGCAGGAACCGCTGGGCACCGTGGGACCGCTGGCGCTGGCCAAGGACATGCTGCCGGAGAATTTCCTGGTGCTAAATGGCGACGTGCTGAGCGACATCGACTTTGCGGCCATTCGCGCGCAGCACGCGGCGAGCGGCCGAACGCTGACGGTGGCGACGTTCGTGCGCGAGGTGCGGTCGGAATTCGGCGTGCTGGAGACGGATGCGTCGGGCCAGGTCACGGCGTTCCGGGAGAAGCCGGCCATCCAGAATCAGGTGTCGATGGGCGTGTACGCCATGAACCGGCGCGTGCTGAACTACTTCAAGCCGGGCCAGAAGTTCGGTTTTGACGATTTGGTGCTGGCGATGCTCAAGGCCGGCGATCCGATTGGCACGTTTGACTGGCGCCATGGCCGTTGGCTGGATATCGGTCGGCCGGCGGATTATGCCGATGCGCAGGAGACTTTCCGGCAGGACCGGAAGATTTACTTGCCGTGGGAAACCGAGCAGTAAGCGACGCTAAACATCCCTGCATTGACGCGTCATCAATCACGGTTCCACGAGTGGTCTGACCACGACGCCGAATCCGATCCAGTGGTTCCTGTTTTTGCCTGAACAACCCGATCATCCTTTCGGCGCGGATAGTTCCGCGGAGGGGACGATGTACAGGGCGAAAACGGGGGAAGCGGTCGACGCACGCTGGCGCGCGACTGAGCATCTTGAACGGCTTCGGGAAATGCTGGCGGAAGCGAAGGTCGCGAAC
>CAINLT010000084.1 GCA_903850505.1 uncultured Myxococcales bacterium
CCAATCGTGCACGCGTTGCCGTCGTTGCAGGCGTTGGTGTTGTTGAAGTGCTGGCAGCTGTTGATCTTGTCGCAGCTGTCCGTCGTGCACGGCTGGCCGTCGTCGCAGTCAATCGCCGCGCCGGGCGTGCACGTGCCGCTCTTGCACGCGTCGTTTTCGGTGCATACCGAGCCGTCCGCGTCGCACGCGCCGCCTTCTTGCTGCGCGACGTAGCTGCACCCGCCGGTCGTCTTGTTGCAGGTGTTCTTGGCGCACGTCGAGTCGCCGCTCGCGTCGCACACAACGATGGTCTTGGCCGACACGACGCATTTGTACGGTGCCGCGGACAGGTCGCACACCAGCGTGCCGTTGCAGGGATTGCCGTCTTCCTTGACGGCGCAATCGGCGTCTTTCTTGCATTCGCAGGTGCTGACGCCCGCCGTGCACTTGCCGCCACTGCACACGTCGCCAACGGTGCAGGGCAGGCCATCGTCGCACGCCGCGGCGTTGTGGGCGTGGCCGCAGCCGGTCAGCGGGTCGCATGCGTCGTCGGTGCACGCGTTGCCGTCGTTGCAGAACGCAGTCGCGGAGACGGCCAAGCCGACGCAGTTGCCGCCCTGACAAGTGTCCCCGGGCGTGCATTTGTTGCCGTCGTCGCAGCCGACGTAGTTGTTGACGTGCAAGCACCCCGCGCCGCTGTCGCACGCGTCGTCGGTGCACGGATTACCGTCGCTGCACGTGTCTTTGGCGCCTGACACGCAGCCGCTGCCGCCGCAAGCATCGCCGACCGTGCAAATGTCCCCGTCGTCGCACGTCGCGCTGTTGGCCAGAAAGACGCAGCCGGTCGCCGGGTCGCAGCTGTCGTCCGTGCAGGCGTTTTCGTCGTTGCACACGGTGACGTCGAGCGCGACACAGACGCTGTTGCTGCACGTGTCGCCAGTCGTGCACGCGTTGCCGTCCGAGCATGTCGCGTCCGCTGCCAAGTGCACGCACGCGTTGCTGAAATCGCACGTGTCGGCGGTGCAGATGTTGCCGTCGTCGCAGCCCGCGCCGGCGATGAAGTAGCAGCCGGTCTTGGGGTCGCACTTGTCGGCGGAGCACGCGTCGCCGTCCGTGCAGCTCAGGACCGACGTGCCCGTGCACTTGCCGGAGATGCACAGGTCGCCCAGCGTGCAGACGTCCGCGTCGTCACAAGCGGTCGTCTTGGCGACTTTGCTGCAAACGCCCTTGACACATTCCGCGCCGAAGCACTGGCCCAGTTCGGTCGCGGTCCACTTGCCGGCGCAGTCCGTCGAGGTGACGCATTCCGGCGGTGGCACATCCGGTCCGGTGTCAGCGTCGCCGCCATCCGCCGCGTCCGTGCCAGCGTCCGCGGCATCGCTGCCATCCGCCGCATCCGTGCCAACGTCCGCCACGTCCGCATCCGTGCCGGTATCCTGGGCATCACTCGCATCGGTTTTCCCCGACCCGTCGCCCGTCAACGTGTCATTGCCCAGCTGATCTTCCGTCGCGATGTCGTCGGTGGCGGCGATGTCGTCGTTGACCTGCGCGTCCTCGCGTTCAGCCTGCGTCGCGTACTTGAACGAATCCAAGGATGGCACGCCGACGCAGCCGGCCAGCGCCAAGAGGCTCAGGAGCGGCAAGGCCTGCGCCACAAAGCTCCGCACGGTCGATCCATTGGCTTGACGCATGCTGTCCCTCTCAGAATCGAACGGCTACGCCAACGCCGGTCAGTCCGGGTCCTGGAATCACGGTCACGGACTTGGGTGGCGTCGTCAGAAGCCACCACGCGCCAACGCCTGCGGCCGCAACGCCCACACCCGTTAGCGTCCAAGCCACGCCTACGCGCGTGTTGATCGATGACGCCTGGGCCTGCGCTTCCGCCGCCGACAGGCCAATAATCTTGCCGCTGGCATCGACTTCTCGCCGCGCTTTGTCATACGCGCTGATATCCGGCGTCGTCGCGGCGTAGATCGCCAGTCCGACGACCGCCAGCGTGGCGCCGCCGCCAACCATCGCCCAGCCTGGCCAGCGCGGCTTGTCCATTTCTGCGGGCTTCTGGACCGCAGTGATCGCGTCCGTCCGCGGCAATGTCGCGCCCGCGACGACCTTGGGGGGCGGCAGCGCAACTGCCTGAATCACCGGCTTGGGCTCCGGCTTCGGCTCGGCATCTTCCTTGGCCTTGCGCGTCATCGAATCCAACCGCGCCTGCGCCTGATTGCGGTCGGGCGCATCGGCTGGCGCCTTGGCCAAGTACTCGCGCAGCAGACGCTCCGCGGAAGCCACGTCATGGGCCGACTGCTCGGCGACGGCGGCCTTGAACAGCAGGTCAAAACGGGTCGGCGCCTGCTTGAACGCGTCCAGATAGAGCCCAGCCGCGACCTTGGGATCGTCGCGCTGCGTCCGTTCCGCCTCCGCCACCCGGGACTGCACCTTGGCGCGCTCCAGCTCCGCGAGGTACTCCTTGGCGCGCGTCTGCCGCACTGGGTCGGCGCCTTCCGTCGCGAGAAACTGCTGGAACAGCTCCGTCGCTTTGTCGTTCAACGCGCCCAACTGCGCCGACCGCGCCGCGCCGAACAGGAAATCCGGCTTGGGATCGGTCCGCCAAGCCGCGAGATAGAACTCAGAAGCGCGCGCGAAATCGCCACCTTCAAAGGACTTGCTGGCCTGCTGCGCCAGCGTCACGGCCATGCGCGCTTTGTCTGCGGCCAATGCGGGAGGCGCGAGCGTGAGGACGATGGCCAGCGTCGCCAACAAGCGGCTCAGGGCGCGAAGTGCTGGCGACGCTTGTGCCGTCGCCCGTGGTGCCGTCAAGTTGTTCACGAGCCCAACCCCGCTGCATTGGAACGTTCATCACCGGGGCGGTCGATGTCGCGTTCCACGCTGCATAGTTGCGGTTACTCGTCGGATCGTCAAGCGCACACAAAATGCCACGAACCGCTCGCCGGCCGTGCTACTGCGGCAACAGCTTCTCAATCTGCGCGGTCAACTGCGGATCCAGAGGCTTGACCAGCGGCTCAAAGCGCGCCACCACGCGGCCGTTGGTGTCGACCAAGAACTTTGTGAAATTCCACTTGATTTCGCCGCGCAAAGCCGGGTCCACTTCCTCGGTCAGCGTCTTGTACAGCGGACTCTTGTCGCCCAGCGCGCGGACCTTCTCAAACAGCGGGAAGCTGACCTGATACTTGCTGGAGCAGAACGTCTTGATTTCCTCGGCGCTGCCCGGCTCCTGCGAGCCAAAATCGTTGCAGGGGAAGCCGAGAACGGTGAAGCCGCGGCTGGCGTATTTCTGCTGCAGCGCCTCCAACTGTTCGTACTGCGGCGTCAGCCCGCACTGGCTCGCCGTGTTGACGATGAGCAGCGTCTTGCCGCGGTAGCGCGCCAGCGAGATTTCCTCGCCGTCCAGGGTCTTGACGGTGTGATCGATCACTTTGTCTCCGGTGGCAGGCGCGGTCGGCGCCGCGGCATTTGGAGTCGGGGTCGGAGCGCCGGCGATTTTGACGTCATTCCAGGAACACGCCGTTACGCTCGTGATCATCGCAAGAAGCAGGAAAGTCTGACGCATCGTGACCCGTCGTCGCCAAACATGGCGCTGGCATTGGATGCTGCCGCAGTCGCTGTGGATGCGCCACCGTTGTCCACAAAACTGTCGCGGCGGCTCTGACTTCGGCAACGGACGCCGCGGCGATCAATGCATCCGCACGGGCAGGATCACCATCGTGAATCCGTCCCACTGGAGCCGCTTCTGCAGGGCGAACGCGGTCTGGTTGTGCAGCACGCCGTGCCACCACTGCTCGCGGCCAAACATGAGCTTGCCGGCAAAGAACGTCACGTCGTGCGTCTCGTCGGCCGCGCTCAGGCACAGCTTTTCCAGCTCCGACACGATGTCCGTGCCAATGGCTGAGAGGCCCTTGGCGCGCAAGCCCATCGACTCGCCCAGCGCGACGTAGCGCGCCAGCGTGTGGTCCACGCCCTCGCGAACGTGCATGAGCTCCGTCTCGTCCTTGAGCGCTGCCGAATCCACCGCACCGACAGCGACAAAAACGACGTTCTTGTAGTGGTCAGGAAACGCGCGGAGCGCTGCGGTCAGCGTTTCATAGCCAATGCCGTTGTAGCCGCCGACGAGCAGCACAGCAGTCGGCGCAACCGGCAGCAGCGGCTTGGGCTGTTCCGCGATGGGCGCCATCGGCGGCAGGTGCCTGTCCAACTGCACCAACTGGTCGGCCACGTAGTGGTAGTGGCGGCGAATCGCCACGAACAGCGCGACGAGGCCCATCGTCACCAGCAGCGTCACCCAGCCGCCTTCCAGGAATTTCTCGCTCGCCGTCACGCACAGGATCGCCGCGCAAAGGCCAAAGCCGACGGTGAACAGCAGCGTGTCGCCGATATGCCGCTCGCGGATGGAGTGCTTGAGCATGCCCAGCATGGACAGCGAAAAGGTCAGGAACACGTTGATGGAGTACATCACGACCAGCGCCCCGATGTCGCCACGCGTGTACATCAGCGCCGCCAGCGACGCGATGCCGATGAGCGCGATGCCATTTTGGGTCGTCAGCCGCTCCGACAGGGCGGCAAAACGCCGCGGCGCCCAACCGTCCAGCGCCATGTTGGCCAGCACGCGCGGACCATCCAGGAAGCCCGCCTGCGCACCGACGACGAGCAGCGCGCCTTCAGCGACAAGCGTGATGACGGAAAACGCCTTGCCGCCTGGCCAGTGCGCGGTCACTTTCTCCGCCAGCACCGCGTTCAGCGTCTGGCCCTCCACCGGATGCACGCCGGCGAGCAGGTAGGCCACCAGCAAGCCCGCCGCCGTCGCGGCCAAGGACAGCGCCATGTACGCCATCGTCCGCCGCGCCGTCTTGGCCCGCGGTTCGCGGAGGATCGGCAGGCCGTTGGAGACCGCTTCAATGCCCGTGTATGTACCGCCGCCCAACGACCACGCGCGGGCAAACAGCAGCAGCATCCCCATCACGCCGAGGGAAGACTTGCTGTGCACCCAGCCTTCTGAGACCTGCTGCGTCAGCGGCAGCCCCTGGTTGTGAAAGAACAGGCCCGTGGTGATGAGAATAATGTGCGTCACAAGGAAGAGCAGGAACACCGGCACCAACGGCAGGATGGCCTCGCGCACGCCGCGGAGGTTCAGCACGGTCATACCGATGAGGATCGCCACTTCACACGACAGCTTGGCGGCCTGCCACGACGGCGGCAAAAAGCTGAAGAGCGCGTCACCCGCCGCCGCGATGGAGACGGTGACGGTCAGCACGTAGTCGACGAGCAGCGCGGAACCTGAGACCAGACCGGGCGTCGGTCCGAGCAGCTTGGTCGCGACCACGTAGCCGCCGCCGCCATTGGGGAAGACGGCGATGATGCGCGTGTAGGCGATCGAGATGATGAAGACGGTGATCGCGGTCATCGCCGCCATCGCCACGGCCAGCCACGAATGCTCGCCGAGCGCGGCAAACGCTTCAGGCGGACCGTACGCCGACGACGACAAGCCGTCCGCTCCGAGGCCGACCCACGCGAGGAACGGGATCAGCGAGAGCTGATGAAAGATGGAGTGATCGGCGAGATCGCGGGGCTTGCCGAGAAGCCAACGGCGCAAGCGCGCGAGACGGGACTGTTCCGTCGGAACCTGATGCATCGGAGCCCCAAAAAGTTCAGCAAAATCTGAACTACCGAACGGAGCTGCTGCCCGGCCCACTTGGTCGGTGGCTCGCTCCTCGACGCCTACGGGGTTAGCTGACGGGCTCGGACCGAGAAGTGTCCGTCTGGCGAAGTCTTTCCTCGCGCCAGATTAGCCCCAAAAAGTTGGGTCCCCCGCTCCCGCGGAAGGCGGGACTCGGCGGCGTCATGTTACGTCGTCGCACGCGCGCGTCAAGGGAGTGGGAGCGTGAGATCCGGGAATAACTATCCTATTCAATTGGTTTTCGACGGTCCGCGTCAAAACGGCACGGCGATTGTGCCAAACGGCACGAAGCCGCCGGGCACGCACAACTTGACCGGCGAGCCGATGAAGCTCGTGCACGGGCTGTCCTTGGCGCACGCGGGAAAGCCGACGCCGCACTGCTGGACGCACATCGGCAACGGACTGCCTTTGATGCACAGCGCGGCGGGCGCGCAGCCGAGCGGTTCCTGCAGGCACTCCGAGCCGACGGGCAAGTTGCCGGTCTTGAAGCAGAAAGCGTCGCCACAGCCGAGGTATTCGCACTTCTCGTCGGCCGCGCACACGTTGGCGAATCCGCTGCACGCCTGCGCACAGAAAGCGCCTGGGTTGCCGGCGGAATCGCCCAAGCAGACCAAGCCCTTCGCGCAGGACCATGGCTCCTGGTAGCAGATGCCGTTTTTGCCGACGCCGCCGTCCGGTATGCAGAAGCCGCCCCACTTGCCCTTGGCGCACCAGAGCTTGTTGCCGTTGCTGTCGCTTGCCGCGCAGTCGCTGTCAGCGTTGCACTGTTTGCTGCAAAAAGGCGCCGGGCCTTCCTGCCCGATGCACACGTCGCCCGTCTCACAAGGCGCGGCCAGACTGCACGCCGCGCCTTGGCTGCCCCCACCGATGACCTGGCACCAGTGGCCGGATTGGCCAAAGTCGTCGCACGAGAAGCCGCTCGGGCAGGGCGCGCTGTCGCAATTCTGCAGGCACGAAGCGTCTTTCTGCACGCCGTAGCTGGAGCACAGCGCGCCTTTCTGGCAGCTCCACGGGTCGCCCTGGCAGGCGCTGCCGACGGCCTTCTGGCCGGTGGGCCAGCAGATGCCATAACCGTCCTGACCGTAGGGCATGCACCACGTGTCGCCCGGGCAAGTCGCGCTGCCGATGGTGCACTGCGCCATGCATTGCCAATTCTTGCCCGCGCCGATGCAGAATGCGCCCGCTTCGCACAGCGTTGGGTTGCCCTGGCAATCGCCGCCCTGGCCCAGTTTGCCGTTGGGCTGGCACCCGCTGTAGTCCTTGGTGTACTTCAGGCACGTGGCGTTGATGGGGCACGCGCTGCCATCCGTGCAGGCTTTTTGGCAGAACGCGCCGGGGTCGTAGCCGTCATACCCGCCGATGCAGTACAGGCCTTCGCCGCAGCCGTAGGGGTTGTTCGCGCAGGTGTCGCCGTTGCCGCCGGCGCCCTTGGGATAGCAGATGCCGGTCGGATTGCCGGCGTTCTTGGCGCAGTAAGCGCCGCCGCCGACGGCCAGCGCGAGGTCGCCGCAGTTGGCGTCCACGGTGCATTGTGACGCGCAGACCGCGGAGCCGCCGCCAAACCCGACGCAGTACAAGCCCTTGGCGCACGAGAATCGGTCGCCGGTGCAATTCCCGCCGACGCCCTGCTGGCCGTTCTGCTGGCAGATGCCCTGCGTGCCGTCGTA
>CAINLT010000085.1 GCA_903850505.1 uncultured Myxococcales bacterium
GAACATGGCGCTCCGCACGGGCCATGACGGCCGGACAACCGCGCCGAACGTACGCGCGCGGCCCCGCGGGAGCAAGGGTAGTTGACCACGCCGCGGCGCACCGCCACGATTGGCCCGATGCGCCGCCTGCTTCCCTACCTGCTGCTGTTCCTGTCCTGGCCCCTGCACGCAGCGGAGCGCCGCGACGTGCTGCACCTCGCTACGTGTCCCCAGCAGGCCGCCGAGTACACGGCGACGATCCGCGACACGCTGCTGCTCAACCGCGCGTTTTTTGACCCGCGGCGGCCGGACGACGTGCAGATCCGCGAAGGCATCGGCCAGCAGCTGAAGTACTTCTGGGGCTGGTTTCGCACGCACAAGGAAACGCACAGCCAACAGCGCATCGTCGTCGGCGCGGAAACGCCGGAGATCCGCATCGTCAGCCAGAAGGAGATGCCCTACGGCCGCGACCTCGTGCTCGACTGGCACGCGACTTCGCCCGAACTGCAGATCGACGACCCGTACACCAAGGCCGCGGTCAAGCGCGGCGTGACTCGGCGCGACGATGCCGCGGTGGAGATCGTGTACGAGGCGCGCCTGCCCTTGGCGATGTGCGGCCAGCCGCGCGGCGCGCAATCCCAACTGGCATTCGCGATGCCGCGCGATCCGTGGCTGATGCACTGGCTCGTCCCGACGCGCGACCACCGGCTTGTGCGCTACCACGGCGATCAGGCGGAGACCAATCCCTGCGTGGACGACGACTACGCCGATCTGCCGCATCCGTTCTACTACTGGTACGACTGGCTGCCGGAGCGCCACGGTCTGGACGCGGCCGGGCGACCGTTCGATTGCCGCAACATGCTGCGGCCGGGCGTCGACTACTTTGCCCGGACAGCGACGCTGAGCCGCACGGCGACGCCGCTCAACGAACTGCAGGCGCTGCGACAGCGTTTGGGCGTCAGCGGCAGGCCGCTGCAAGCGACGGTGCTCATCGGTGTGCTGGAACACGAGTGGCCGCATTTTGACTACCCGGCGTTGGCCAAGGCGCTGGGCGCGGGTGGGCAGGATCTGCCGCAGAAAGCGCTCGCTGCGCAAAAAGGCCCGCAGCGCCGCGAGTTCGGCGAGGGCATCCTGCTCAAGCTGTTGGCCGACCTGCCGACGGTGATGACGCTGACCGCGTACCGCGCCAGCGTGCAGGACGGATACCTGCGGGTCGACGTCGACGGCACGCTGGATCGCAGCGGCCGGGCGCTCAAACTGCACGCGTTCGTCGGCGTGACCGACGTGCTGGGGCCGACGCCGCCCCATCACTGGTCGATCCTGCGCGCGGGGCTGAAGCGGGACGACATCGTCGTCTACGCGGGCCATTCCGGCGTCGGCGAGAATTTTCGCCTCAAGCGGATCCTGGACGACGCCAAGCTGCCAGCCGCCGCGTTCGCCCGCGAGTTCCAGCAGGCGCCGTTCCAACTCATCGCTTTCCTCAGTTGTTTCTCCTACATGTACTTTGGCCGCGACCTCGAGGCGGCAGCGCAACACGCCGCTGGTCGCGCGTTCCTGTACACAGGCAGCGAGTACAGCAAAGGCGATCGCGGCACGCTGGCGATCCTCGACCTCGTCGACCAGGCGCTGGCCAAAAGTACGGCCCCGCTGGTGCTGCACCATGTCGCCGCCGACGACTTCCTGTTGCTCAAGGAAATCAAGCCGACACCCTGATCGGCTTAGCCGCAACAAATCCGAAATAATCCTACGCAACGATCAGGCGTATTTCGTACCAATGCGTTCTTGCACGCGTTGAACGATCAGCGGTTAATCCATGGACTCGGCCTATCCGGTCCGATTGCTGTGTTGGCTTGTCGTGCGAACCCGCCCCACCCGAATGAACTGGGCGATTCGGAGTCCCATGCGTGTCCTGAAAACCTCTGCGCTCTCGCGCCACCTGTCGAACACCGCCCGCATCGCGCGCATTCCTGCCCTGCTCTGCGCCCTTGGCTTGAGCACGATGGCCGGCTGCGAAGACGGGCCGATCCAGAAGTTCAGCGCCTCGCCGTCCGGCGCGGGCAAGCTGTGGAATGACGGCAAGACGCCCGGTGCCACGGACAACACGACGACGCAGGGCTTCCAGTCCGACTTCGCCGGCGGCACGAACAAGCAGGAAATCTGCACCGGCGAGCAGCGCAAGGCGCGCTGGGCCAAGATGGTCACGGAGCCGATCATCCCGCCGACCAAGGCCGCGGGCATCGACGGCGTCGGTGGCTTGAGCTGGGCCGGCTTGACGGTGGAAGACGCGGAGAAGATCAACTGCCAGAGTTCGAGCGACGGCGACCTGTTTGGCGACGGCACGCTGGTGAACCAGTGGGGCGACAACGGCGAAGTCTGGATCAAGTACAACCTCGCAAACCACAACAAGATTGAGTGGATTACGGTCAACGTCGGCTACGAAGGCACGATGGACTTCAAGAGCCGCGACGGGAAGGACACGTTCCAGATCCACCTCGGCTCGCAGATCACCAAGAACGGCAAGAAGTACGAGCTGAACTGGGACGACGACACCAAGTTTGGCCTGGAAGCGACGGAGCTTGCCGACGCGCTGTTTGCGACCTTTGCGCCCGAATTGCCGGCGGAGACCGTGGGCACGAACTCGTGCATCGCGACGGGGCACTGCACCAAGACGCAGTTTCCGGACATCGGCGCGCTGCGCATCTATCCGCTCGGCCTGCACATTAGGGTCGACAAACCCGCGGCCTCGCAGCCGACGCCGTCGATTCCCAACCGCATCGACATGCGTCTCCCGCGCGTCATGCCGTACACGCTGGGCGCGCCTGAGCTGAAGCTGGACGCGGAAGGCCCGACGACGACGGTCGACAAGCTCGGTCCGGACGGCAAGAAAGTGTGCAAGGTCCAGCTCGGCATCAGCTGGGACGACTTCATGACCAACTGCGTGAACACGACGGGCCAAAAAGACAAGGACGACGTCACGTACAACAAGCTGACGGGCAACATCTACCACGACGCTGAACTGTTCGTGTTCGATACGTCGGGCGTGGACGTCAACTTCAAGTCGACGACGCTCAAGCCGATGGAAGTGGTGCTGGACTCGGCGCGACCGGTCGGCGCGGATCGCGCGGTGGAAGTGACGTTTGACGCCAATACGCTCGGCCACCTGAAGAACGACTGGAGCGCGGACGACTCGGTGAAGGATCTGCACGGCTCCGGCGCGGTGTATTTTGAGTACGCGCGGCTGGTGCAGGCCGGCATCAACGACGCGCTGCGCAAGGAGAACCCGGCCGCGGTGACGCATGAGCTGGGCGACCCGGCGTGCCTGTGGCCGGACAGCCCGAACAACGGCTACGACCCGAGCACGTTCGTGCCGGCCGAAAACTGCACGGGCTTTGAAGGCTTTGTGACCGCAGCGCCTCCGGGCGCCGGCACGCCGACCGATCTGGATCGCATCCGCTTGGGACCGGACGCGGCGTACATCATTGGCTCGCTGGGCATGAAGCCGGGCAAGCCGATCGTCGCGTTCTGCATGGACGCCAACGGCGACCTCAACACCGGCTACTCCTACTGCGGCGCGGCGGACAACTACGGCATGCAGGGCGCGATGTGGGACACGTCCTTCCAGCGCGTCAAGCAATTCCTCGGCCAGGGCAAGATCCACAGCCTGCCGCCGGAAATCCGCGATCGCCGGTTCTTCTTCAAGCAGTACGTCATCGCGCTGCTGAAGTACCTGATGGTGGCCGCGCAGAATCCGGTGCCGGACCTGTCGCTCGTGACGGTGGACCTGGACGACCTGTTCTTTGATTCCGAAGGCGCGGGCCAGTACGAATTTGCCGATTACGTCGATCGCCGCTTTGTGACCGCGACGCAGGAGCCGACGGACTTTGTCGTCAAGGCGGACATCTTGAACGGCACGCTGTATTCCTACGAATTTACGCGCTTTTTCTACCGCGACGAGGAAGCGATCTACAAAGTGATGCGCACCAACCCGGGCGACGCGCTGGGCAAGGAAAACCTGGTGACGCTGACGAACTTGTTTGGCAGCCCGGTGCTCGCGGCGGCGTATGCGGACCACCCGAATGCGACGGCGTATCAGTGCGCGGCGGCGAATTGGCAGACCGCGGCGCAGTTCACCAAGGTCCAAGGCGATTGCGAAGGTCAGCTGCCGCCGCTGGATCCGAAATACGTGGCGGATCCGGCGGATCCGAATGCGCCGCCGGTGATGCCGCTGCGTGAAAGCGGCGTCCCGATCCTGACGCGCTACCCGGCGGCGTTCGTGGGCAAGGGCACGCCGTTCACGCTCGGTTCAGCCAATCTGCACCTGAAAGAGACGTTCCCGGCCTATCAGGCGGCGCACGTGGCGATTCCGCGCTTTACGGACGCGTATGACCCGACCTCGGGCATCGCGGAGACGCTCGACGTGCTCGTGGAGCCGTGGGTGCCCAAGCAGCCGA
Organism: uncultured Myxococcales bacterium; assembly: GCA_903850505.1. Lineage (GTDB taxonomy): Bacteria > Myxococcota_A > UBA9042 > UBA9042 > UBA9042 > CAIYBN01. The sequence goes on from CAINLT010000085.1 coordinate 4,431, forward strand.
GCGTGGGCTGGCTGTGGCCGGTCAACGCGCAGGTGGACAAGCTGGTGGAGGCGCACAACGCCGATTTCTCCGGCATCACGACGAGCGCCAACATCTCCTATCAGCTGGCCGACAGCGGCACGATGACGATCCAGGCGGTGGAGACGATCGACTTCCTCGGCGACGTTTTCCTGTGCCAGGACCCGGTCTCCGGCGACCTGCTGCGGACGCGGATGTACGGCTCCGTGCAGTCCTTGCTCGACTGGATCGACGCGCACCCGGGCGTCTACGACGCGTGCGGCCTGCTGGTCCGCTACAGCCCGTACAACAACTTCCCGGACTACGTCATCTCGCGCACCAACGGCGTCATCGTCGGCGTGACGCCCGGCGGCGGCTACGGCCGGGTCAACGACGCCACCTTGTTCACGCCCGGCGACTACTGACGCGCCAGCCTCAGCCGTTGCCCTGTTTGCGCCTACAGACTCTTGAACGACGAAGGTATCTCATGAAACTCAACCTCTGGCTGCTCGCCCTTGTCGCTGCGCTTCTGCCCGCCTGTGTGCAGGATCGTCCGGCGCGTAACGGCGTGTTCAATGAGAACCAGTATGTCCGCAAGGACTTCCTGGTGCGCTCGGGTGAAGATACGGGCTCCGATGCCACGCCGACGACCGATCCGGGTTGGATGCTGAAGGCGACGGTTACGCAGACGTCCTCGCCGAATCCGCTGGGCGGCGACGCGGTGAGCATCTTCCCGGGCATTGAGAACGGCGGCGCGCTGGTGCGCTTCCGGCTGTCCCAGAACAAGCTGGAGATGATCGACCAGCGCGAGCTGGCGGACAACGGCTCCGTGGGCAAGACCCAGGAAGTCCTGGACGCGTGGCCGGCGACGCACATCGACCTGAAGTACCGCGTCAATCTGGACGGCGAGAACACCAACTTTTACGAAGAGAACCAGGAGCAGCCTTGGCAGCAGCGGCAGTGGGTCAAGGTGCAGTTCGACAAGAACGACCTGAGTGACGTCAACGTTTTTGGCCCGTACACGACGTACGGCTTGGGCCGTTGCACCGACGTCGCGGCGTCGACTGTCACGCTGGTGCCGGACTCGCTCGTCGTCAATTCCGACAGCAACTACATGACCTGGACCAATGAAATCACGGTCGCGGTCAAGTGGGACGACGCGGCATGCATGGAAGCGTTCGGCCCGATGGGCGACGTGGCGCAGTCGATGGGCCGCTACAACGTGACGTTCCGCGTGATGTACTCGCTGACGCGCGCCGATCCCGCGCCCGCGTACAAGCCGCTGGAAGTGGCGGAGAAAGACCCGATTCACCACAAGTACGGGCCGATTGAGTACACCAAGATCGCCCGCGACGAGAATTCCGGCCTGCTCGCCGCCAAGCAGTTGGTGATGCGTTTTGACCCGACCAAGCCGATCGTGTGGTACTTCGCCAAGGGCTTTCCGGCCGAGTACAAAGCCGTTTTCAACGGCCCAGGCGGCGTGGCCGAGCGGACCAACAAGCTGCTGGAAGCGGCGGGCGCGGCGGCGCGGCTGACGTTCAAGGAATACGACGCGGAGCTGCCGGAGAACCCGGACGATCGCGCGCCGGAGCTGGTCGACGGTCGGCAATACGGCGACGTGCGGTTCAATTTCGTGCGGTGGCTGAGTGACAAGGACACGGAAGACACGTTCGCGGGCATCGCCCAGTTCGTGACCGATCCGCGCACTGGCGAGACGCTGTCGGCGTCCATCAACCTGAACGATTTTGCCATCAAGGACTACTACGTCCAGCGCCTGGACTTCTACCTCCAGACGGTCGGCGCGAGCGCGGGCGTCAACAGCGCCGGCGAATGGCCGGACCTCTGCCCCGACGGCACGGTTCCGCGCTGCTACACGACCAACAACGACGCGCCGATTGACTGCGACGCCAACCACCAGCCGCGCTGCAAGTACACGGAAAGCGGCGCGCCGGGCGTCGTGGGCACCTGCACGGACGGCACGACGGCGCCCATCGTCGATGCCACCGTCGTCGCGCTGCACAACGCGTCGTCACCGGTGTTTGGCAAGATGCAGGAATACCTGCAGAAGCCGATGGCGACAAATGGCCCGCTGGGGCCCAAGGATTTCATCCAGCCGCCCGACGCGGACTTCCTGAAGGCCTACTTCGCGCTGCTGCCGTACTACATCTACGCCGACCCGGCGATGAACCAGTTCGTCACGCCAGAAGGCCAAGGCGGCGTCAACGGTCCGGGCGAGATGTGGAAAATGATCGAGCAGGAAGCGCAGTTCCACAAGCTGGCGGGCGATATCGACCACGGTCTGGCGCCGTTTGAAGTGGCGGGCGCGGACGGTCTGAAGCAGGCGACGGTGTTCGCCAACACGTGGCGCACGCTGACGGAGAACCACCAGCGCCTGCCGCAGATGCTGCACAAAGCCCGCCCGTACTTGATGAAGGACGCGCCGGAAGCGTTCACGTTTGAGCGGATGATGGCCAAGGACGCGCGGCACTGCGTCGGCGGCAAGTGGGAAACGAAGGCGGATTGGACCCACGGGCTCATCCAAAGCTACTGGTCGCAGGTCATGTGGCACGAGTTTGGCCACGTCATGGGCCTGGAGCACAACTTCATGGGCTCCATCGACGCCAACAACTTCCTGAAGGACGCGACGAGCGGCAAGGTTGGCCTCTATTCGTCGTCGGTCATGGAATACAACGCCGGCCCGGATCGCGTGTTCTGGACGCCGGATTGGGCGCCCTATGACGCCGGCGCGATCGCGTGGATCTACGCCAACACCAAGCCGAATGGCGCCAATGGCGATGCGATCTCTGGCCAGGCATCGGCGACCGTGCCGTGGAACGACCCGAAGGGCTTCACCAGCGAGGGCAAGGAGACGCAGTTCCTGTTCTGCTCGCACCAGCACCTGGCGTTCACGCCGCTGTGCCGGCAAGGCGACGCGGGCACGACGCCGAGCGAGATCATCGCCAACGATTTGGA
>CAINLT010000086.1 GCA_903850505.1 uncultured Myxococcales bacterium
CCGGCGGCTTGCGCGACATCACGTCGAAATTCGGGCTCGTCACCCAGGTCGCCAGCGGATACTCGGCCGTCGTGAGCGCCGCCGTCGACGTCGCGAAACCCGCGGCATTGCTTGGCGCTTCCGGAAGTCCATCGACGCACGCCGACAACCCGATGAGCAACAGAATCGCATGGCGTTTCAACAACATGATCTGCTGCTCCGGCGCGATTGGCGGCTATTCGACTGGCATCTTCGCCGGCAGGTGCGCGTACTCGGTCATCGCCGGCGAGGCGAAGATCTTGCCAGTCGCGTCAACAACGAAGCCTTCCGCCTGTTTGTCGTGCGCCAGCATCGCCAGCCCAGCCTTGGGCCCCAGCACCAGCAGCGCATGCGCCATCGCGCCAGCCATCGTCGGATCCGAGCCGATGACGGTCGCCTGCACCGTGCCCTCAGCGGGCATGCCCGTCCGCGGGTCCAGGCCATCGTGGTAGCGCTTGCCGTTCTTCAGGACGAAGTGGTCGCTGTCGGAGACGGTCATGGCCGCCTGACTTGTCAGGTAGACCTGCATCGGCTCTTCCTCGGGCTTGCGCGTGTTCGGCGCGGCCGTGAACCAGTGGCGGGTGCCCACGCGGCCCTGCGCGAACTGATCGTTGCCGATGCGGATGCGGAAGTCATTGAGGCCCGCTTTGCGCAGCACTTCCGACGTCCGTTCCAGGGCAAAGCCGTGCAGGACGCCGGCAAACGTGATGCGCGTGCCCGGCGTCGCCGTCCGCACCGCGTGCTGCACCGGCTTGAGGATCACCTTGTCGCAGCCGATCATCTTGCGCCGACCGGTAATTTCATCAGCCAGAGGGCGGACAAACGGCCGAATCGAAAAGTTCCACAAGAAGTCATACGACGCAACCGTAGGATCATAAGCGCCATTTGATCGACGGCAAAGGTCCAGCATGCGGGTCAGGAGCTGAAACGTCTCCTCGCTCACCAGCACTTCTTCCGTGCCCGCCGCGCTGTTGATCGCCGTCGCCTCCGAGTCGCGGGTATGCAGGTCGTATTTGTCGTAGATGCGCGCGATTTCGTTGATCGCCGCCTGCGCCGCCGCGTGCCCTGCCGCAGCATCCTTGCTGTAGACGCGCACGGACGCTTGCACGCCGTGGATCAGCCGCGCTTCCTCCACTTGGTCAACGTCTTCCGGAGCGACCGCAGGCGCAGCCACGGGCGCGGGGTGCGGCTGGGCGACGGCCAGTTGCGGCCACGTCAGGAGGACGGCGGTCATACACGTGTGTTTCATGTTCATACGGCGCACTTCCAGAGCAAAAAGCCATTGCAGGATGACGGAGCCACGGGTGCTTGTCGAGGACGTGCCCGCCGCCGCCGTCAAAAAATCTCCTGAGGACTCGGCCAAGGCCGCTTTGGCGTGCGCTTCGCAACGCGCTCGCCCCGTCCCAATAGAACCTGAACCGCCGCAACCATTCCCTCGACGGTCATCGGGAACATCGGTATGACCTCCGCAACGGCCCGAATCGTCGACTCTCCCCAGTAATTCTCAGGAATTGGATTGAGCCAGACGCGCTTCGGAAACGCCGCGGCCAGGTCGCGCAGCCGATCGATACCTGGCACTTCATCTGTTGTGCCATACTCAATTGATCCATAAGGTGAAAATAGCTCGCGCGGCGCCATCCACGCATCGCCGACCATCACCAAGTTCGTGTTGGGCGGCACGCTCCGCGTCAGTTCAGCCAGCGGCTTCTTCTTCAGCAGCGCCATGTCGCTGTACACCTCGCCGTAGACGCAGTTGTGGAAGTAGAACGCCTCCACCTCGCGCAGCCCGCCGCCCTGCTTCATCGCCGAGAAGAACGCCTGCACGCTGCGCACGTGCGGGTCCATCGAACCGCCGGCATCGAGCATCAGCACCACGCGCGCCTGGTTGCGCCGCTCCGGCCTCTCGACGATCTCGATGTCGCCGCCGTTGGCCGCCGTCTTGCGAATCGTCTCCGGCATGTCCAGCTCAAGCCGCCGACTCTTGCGCTCCAGCCGCCGCAGCCGCCGCACCGCCACCGCCAACTGCCGCGTGTCCAGCACGACGTCGTCCCGGTAGTTGCGAAACCGCCGCGCGCGCGCCGTCGCGATCGCCTGACCGCGCCCGCTCGCGCCCTCGCCCACGCGCATGCCCGAGGGATGCTCGCCGCCCTGGCCAAACGGGCTCGTACCGCCCGTGCCGATCCAATGCGAACCGCCGTCGTGCCGCTCCGTCTGCTCCTTGAGCCGCTCTTCATACAGCTTGCGCAGCTGCTCCAGATCGTACTGCGGCAGCGCTGCCAGCTCCTCCGGCGACAGCGGCGGCTTACTCAGCGGGTTGTCCAGCCACGACTGCAGCATCTGCGCGACCGGCGTCGGCAGCTGAGCCCCTTGAAAGTACGCCGCAAAAGCCTGATCGAACTTGTCGTAGTCCGCTTCATCGCGGCACACGAGCGCGCGCGTCGTGCTGTAGAACTCTTTGAGCGACGGCCCGATGAGCCCGGTGTCGAGCGCCTGCGTAACCGTCAGCCATTCGCCGACGCCGACTTTCAAGCCCGCGAGCCGCAGAACGGAGTGGAAGCCTTCAAACATGCCGGTTTCCTAGCGCCGCGGCAGCGTGGCACGAAACACGCGCTGCGCGTCGTTTTCCTGCTTCAGCAGCACACCCGCGAACGGCAGCGTGGCCTCCAGCTTGGCCGCGTCGATGCCGGAGAGCCGCAGGCTGGCCAGCCAGTCAATCAGCTCCGACGTCGTCGGCTTCTTGCGCAGATCCTGGACCGCGCGAATCTGCACGAACCGCCGCAGCGCCGCCGCCAGCAGCTTCTCATCGACGTCCGGATGGTGCACGCGGCAGATGCGCGCAAGCTGCGTCTCTTCCGGAAACTCGATGTAGTGGAACACGCAGCGGCGCAGGAACGCGTCGGGCAGCTCCTTCTCCGCGTTGGACGTAATCAGCACGATCGGCCGCAGCGATGCGCGGATCTCGCGGCCAGTCTCCGCGATCGTGAAGCGCATCGCGTCGAGTTCGTGCAGCAAGTCGTTGGGAAACTCGATGTCCGCTTTGTCGATCTCGTCGATAAGCAGCACCACGCGCTCGCCTTTTTGGCTGCGCTCAAACGCTTCGCCCAGCGGCCCGAGCTTGATGTACTGCGCGATGTCGCGGACGTTGTTGTCGCCAAAACGCGAGTCGTTCAGCCGCGCGACCGTGTCGTACAGGTACAGACCGTCCTGGGCGCGCGTCGTCGACTTGATGTGCCACGTCAGCAGCGGCAACTTCAGGCCTTCCGCCACCGCGTACGCCAGCAGGGTCTTGCCCGTGCCCGGCTCGCCCTTGACCAGCAGCGGCCGACCGAGACCGATGGCGACGTTGACGATGGCCTGCAGCGACTCATCGGCGATGTAGGACGGAGTACCGGTCCAGGCCGGCAGGGACGACTGACTCGAAATCGACATGAACGCTCACCTCAGTTGAACAGGACGCGCCAGCAGCGCGCGGCGCAGTGTACACGTTCAGAGCCGGGTGCGCGACGGACGATTCGCGCGGCTACTTGGTCACGACGCGGACGCGGTGATTGTGCGTGTCGTGGACGTAGACCGTGCCGTCTGGGCCAATGGCGGCGCCGTACGGGCGATTGAGCAGCGCGGAGTTGGCGTCGCCGCCGTCGCCTGAGAAGCCGATCTGGCCGCATTTGCCGGCGAACGTGCTGATCTTGCCGTCCGTGCCAACCTTGCGCATGCAGTGATTTTCCTTGTCGGCGATGAGCAGGCTGCCGTCGGCGAAGAGGTCGACGTCTGAGGGCTGATTGAGCTGCGCGGCCTTGGCATCGCCGCCGTCGCCCGCGTAACCGGCTTTGTCGCCGCCGCAGGTGCCGGCGAACGTGTTGATGATGCCAGACGTCAAATCGACAACGCGCACGCAGTTGTTGCCGGTGTCCGCGATGTAGAGCCACGACTTGGTCGTGTCGAGCACGATGCGCCCGGCGGGGACGGCCGATTGCGTCTTGGGGCTCTGGATGTGCGCGCTGAGCGCCGGACCGCCGTCGCCGCTGTAGCCACCGATGAGGTCAGGGATCGGGATCGCGCCGGTATACGGGACAGGCGCGCCGGTCGCGTCGGTCTGCACGTGGCCGACGGTGTCCGCGCCGCTGTCGTACATCCACACCGCCTTGTCCTTGCTGACAAGGACCTTGGTCGTGCAGTTCGTGTAGTTGCCGCTGGCGTCGACGCACGGGTTGCCGCTCTGGCGGCCGGTGTCGGTCCACCAGTTGTCGCCGACGACCGTCGTGATGGTGTCCTGCGCATCGACCTTGCGAATCCGCTGGTTGGCCTGATCGGCGATGTACATGTTGCCCTGCGTGTCGAGCGCCACTGCCGCGGGCAAGTCGAGCTTGGCCTTCATCGCGCCGCCCACGACGCCGTCGCCCGCGAACGCCCGCGCGCCCGTGCCGCAGATGTCGTCCAGGATGCCGGTCTGCATGTTGATGCGCTTGATCTTGCTGTTGTGCCAAGCCGCGACGAGCAAATCGCCGTTTGCGGCAAAGGCGAGGCCGGTCGGGTGGTTCATGCGGCCGTCGATCGCCGGTTCGCCGCCGCCCAGGTCGCCCAGCTCGCCCGTGCCGGCGATTGTCGTCGTCAGGCCGGACTTGGGATCCCACGTCCGGATGCGGTGGTTGTTCCAGTCGATGTAGTAGAGCATCCCCTTGCCGTCCACGACGCCGTCCTGCGGGGAATAGAGCGCGCTTTGCCAGCCGAGCACGTTGTCGTCGCCAAAAGCCGCTTGGCCCGTGCCGACGACCGTCGTGATGCAATGGGACTGACCGCTGCAGCTTGGCGGTTCGTTGCTGCTGACCGGCGCCGCCGTCTGGCATGCGCCCGTCGCGAGCATCAGCAACCAAGCGGTGTTCTTCAGATTCTTCATCTCGACCTCATGTTTGGGGCGTGGTGTGCGCGGCGAAGGACAAGCCTCCGGCCTACTTCACGACCTTGCGAATCCGCTGGTTGTACGTGTCGGCGACGTACAGCGTGCCGTTCTTGTCGAACGTGATGCCTTCCGGGTGGTTGAGCGCCGCGTTGAGCGCCGATCCGCCGTCGCCCAAATCGCTGGTGGCAAAGGGCTTGACGCCGTCGGGCGCCTTGCCGCTGCCGGCGACGGTCGTGATGATGCCGGTCTTCAAGTCAATCGCGCGGATCCGGTTGTTGCCGGTGTCCGCGAAATAGAGGCGGCCGTCGGGGCCGAACGCGAGGTCATGCGGCTCGTTCAAGCGCGCTGCGGTCGCGGGGCCGTTGTCGCCGGCAAAGTCGCCCTTCTGCGGCGGGTTCAGGTTGTCGTTGACGCACCCGGTGGCGTTGTTCGGAATGTTGACGCAGCCGGAAGGGCCGCTGCCGGCGATGGTCGTGAGCGTCCCAGCGGTCAAATCCAGCGCGCGGATGCGGTGATTCTCCGTGTCGGCGATGTACAGCGTCTTGCTGTCCGCGCTGATTTCCAGACCGCCGCCCGGATTCTCCGGGTTGGACCATTCGCCGGGAAAGAAGAACAGGAACGAAGACTTGAGCGCTGCCAACGCCGTCGCATCATCAGCGACCGCGCCCGGCTTGCCGTTGCCCGCGACGCTGCTGACCATGCCGTCCTTGGCGATCTTGCGAATCCGCCAGTTGCGCATGTCGATCATGTACGTGTTGCCGTCCTTGTCCTGGATGACCTTGCTCGGCTGGTTGAACATCGTGGTGAGGCCGACGGGCTTGCCGTCGCCGTAAAAGCCCGGGTTCTGGCCGCACGTCACGTGCACGAGCCCGCTCGCCGGCGTCCACGTGCGCAAACGGTGGTTGTGCCACGCGTCGAGGACGAGATCGCCGGCCTTGGCGACCGGCGTGTCCTGCGTGGCGAAAAACAGATCCGACGGGTGGTTCAGGGAGACCGTCAGGCCTGGCGCGCCCGCAGGCGTGAGGTCCTTCTTGCCCGGATCGCCGTCGCCCGGGTCTTCCGTGCCCATGACGGTCTCCAGCGAATCGTCCGGGTCGACGCGGCGCACGCGGTGATTGTTCCAATCCAGCAGGTACAGCGTGTTCTTGCTGTCAAAGGCCAGATCGACCGGGAAGTAGAGCCAGCTGTCCAGTCGGTGCAGTCCGCCGCCGTCGTAGCCCTTGGTGCCGTCGCCGACGACGGTGCAGATGCTGCCGCTGGTTGCGCTCGCGCAGGTGTCGGCGGAAGTCGCCTGGGTCGTCTGGCAACCCGCCGCGCTCGCCGCCCACACGCCGATCGCCAGACCGCGAAACCACTTGCTCTGCTGCATGCAAATTCCCCCGGACACGATTCAGACCTCGGCGTGCCCCATGCCGCCGCTGCCGAACAGGACCGAATCGGTCCACGTTGTCCACGTCTTGACGCTACCCAATCGGCGGCACCCGCGCAAGCAAAAAACGTTGGCACAGTTCTTCAACCATTGCCCAGTGTTGCTGTCGCTTGAACTCCGGGCGGACAAGCGGCAACCAATCCGCTATGCTGCGCCGCCTGACCAGGAGTTGCCCATGCGCCACACGATTCTGCCCCTGCTCCTCACGCTCACCGCGCTGACCGTTCCGGCTTGCACTTCGGCGCCGGAGGCCCAAATTCAGGCGTGGGAGATGGTCTTTGACGGCGACTACCTCGCGAAGGAAGTTGGCATTCCCGGGGCGCTGCTCTCCGTGTGGGGCTCGTCTGAGAACGACATCTGGATGGTCGGCGGTGCGCAGGAAGCTTCGCCCACGTCAGCTCCGACGATTCTCAACTGGGACGGCGCGGGCTGGCACCGGCTGATCCTGCCCAAAGTCGTCGGCACCTTGTGGTGGATCGCCGGCGGCGAAAAGGACGTCCTGTGGATGGCCGGCACCGATGGCCTCGTCATCCGCTGGAGCAAGGTCGACCAGGTGTTCACGCGCCAGACGATTCCGACCAAGACCCAGCTTTGGGGCATCCAGGCGTTCTCAGAGACAGACGTGTGGGCGGTCGGCGGCGAGGCGGCAGATTGCCACGACAACCTCGCGTGCGGCGTCATTTGGCACTTTGACGGCAGCTACTGGACCGCGCCCAAGGACTTGCCGGCGGGCTGGAACACCACCGCGTGGTTCAAAGTCTTTGCCCGCGGCCCCAAGGACCTCTTCATCTGCGGCATGAACGGCCACATCCTCCACTGGGACGGCAGCAAGTGGGCGGATGAAGTCCCCGTCGCCGCGGACGGCAGCGCGATCGCGCCTGCCAAGCTCCTGACCGGCAACTGCAACGGTGGCCTCTGCGTGGCGGTCGGCGGCGACGCGACGGGCGTCATTGTCGAGCACGACGGCACCAAGTGGACGCGCAAGACCGTGCCAGGACTTGACCCGCTGAACGGCGTCTTCGTCAACGCCGACGGCAGCGCGATCAGCGTGGGCTACAGCGTGTGGCGCCGCGCGACCGATGGGACATGGAGCAACGACGTCGCCGCGCCGCTCGCCACGCAACAATTTCACGCCGTCTTTGTCGATCCGACCGGCGGCGCGTGGGCCGTGGGCGGCGATCTGTTCAGCTTCAAGACCTCGCAGTTGGCGCACATCGGCACGACGGCTATCCCCAAGCCAGTGCCCGCGGCCAAGTAAAACGCGCGCCGCGGCGCCTCCCTTGACAGCACCAGCGGTCCAGACGACAACGCGTCTCCTCTACTCTGGAGTCCGCGATGAAGCCGATGCGCCGTTTTTCCCGCAATCTTTCCGTGTGCCTGACCTTGGCTGCGCTGGCGAGCGCCTGCGACAAGAAGCCGATGGACAAGAACGACCCGATGGCGCAGGCGCTTTCCAAGCCGCAGCGGCTGGAGATGGACATCGGCAAGATTGAGGCGGTGCCGGAAGAAAAGCCCGCGGAGATCGCGCATACGTGGGCGGCGGCCATCAAGGAGCAGGTCAAACTGGCCGAAGCCGACTTGCAGACTTGCCGCAACGAGTACCTCGTGCCGTTCCAGTTCGACAAGATGCGCCGCCGCAATGTGGAATTCGTCAGCATCACGGAGATGGACGAAGTGTGCATGGACGGCAGCCCGGAGAAGAAGAAGCGCGGACCGCTGAAGATCCTCCGCAACCTGGCGCAGGAGCACACGGGCAAGAACGCGCAACTGGACCGCTTCATCGCCAATGGCATGGAGCAGCTGGAGTTCTTCCGGGTGTTCTCGTTCATGACCAAGAAGGTGGGCGCGCCGGAGATTCAGCTGGTGACCGATCTGGCGAAGGCGAGCGCCGACCGCGTGCGCGCGGTGGGTATGGACGTGGACAAGGCCGCGGGGCTGATCGCGGAATGGCCGGACGGTACGCTGCCGGACGACGATCCGACGGTGGTGGCCAAGGCGATGGACGCGACGGCGTTCAAGGCGCAGCTGGCGGACAACTACGGCTGGCTCGTGGACGACTTCCTCGGCGCGTACGACCGCTTTGCCAACAAGTCCTGGGAAGGCTACGACATGCCCAAGATGACGGCCCTGCGCACGTGGGTGGCGATCCCGCGCAAGCGCCTGCAGCAGGATCGCGCGCGCCTTGCCAGCGTGACCGCGGACGCGAAGCAGAAGGCGGAGTTCGAAGGGTTCTTCAACGCGGTGGACGCGTCGCTCAAGGCCATCGAGGCGGGCTACGACCGCTACGAGAAGACGCCCAAGGACGAGCGCGGGCCGAAAGATCCGAACCGCAAGAACGTGGAAACGACGCAGAAAGCCGCGCAGAAGTTCCTGGTCGCGTGGCGGGCGCCGGCCAAGTAGCCGCACCCGATGCCGGTCTATCGCCTTCATCCTGACAACATGGCGTTCCCCGACCCGCGCGGCGCGGATGCGTCAGGCGTCGTGGCTGTCGGCGGCGATGTCCGGCCCGAGCGGCTGCTGTCCGCCTACGCCCAAGGCATCTTTCCGTGGCCGTGCGAGGGCTATCCGCTGCTGTGGCACTCGCCGCCCGAGCGCTTTGTGCTGCGGCCCGCGGGAGTGCGCATCAACCGCTCGCTGGCCAAGGCGATCCGCAAGCGACCGTATGAGATTCGCCTCGATACTGCGTTTTCCCAAGTGATTCAAGGGTGTCAGGAGTCGCCGCGGCCGGGCCAGGACGGCACCTGGCTGACGCCGGAACTGCGCACTTCCTTCACGGAGCTGCATCGCCGCGGCTGGGCGCATTGCGCGGAGGCGTGGCTCGATGGGCGCCTCGTCGGCGGGCTCTACGGCCTGGCGATCGGCGGCATGTTCTGCGGCGAGTCGATGTTCGCGCGTGCCGACGATGCCAGCAAGATCGCGCTCGCGACGCTGTGCCAGCAGTTGGCGCGCTGGGGCTTTGCGCTGCTGGACGCGCAGGTGGAGACGCCGCATCTGGCGGCCCTGGGCGCGCGGATGGTGCCGCGGAGCGCGTTTCTGGCGGAGGTTGCGCGTGCGGCGGCGATGCCCTTTCCGCCCGGACCGTGGCGTCTGGACGCGGAGTTGGAGCGCGGGCCGGTGCTGTAAGTTGGCCTACTGCCCCAGCAACTCGTGGATAACGCCCATGCGCAGGCCGGCCATCGACACGGTCCACTGCGGCAAATCCAGCAGATCCGTCAGGCCTTCATAGATCAACGTCCCGCCAAGCAGGATGTCCGCCCGGCTCGCGTCCATGCCGGGGATCCGCAGGCGGTCCGCCAGCGTCGGTGCCGCTTGCAGCGTCGCCGTGACCTGCCGCAAAGCGGACGCAGTCAGATGGAGGCCGTGCACGTCCACGCGCGGATCGCCCGCTTGCACGCACGCGATGCGCGCGACCCGCTGGATCGACCCTGAAGTTGCAACTGCGCGCAAATGCGGGCGATTGCGGAACGCGCTGACTGCGGGCGCCAACATCGCGCGAATCTCCGCGCGGGCGTGCGCCACGGCAGCAGGCGAAACCGGGTCCGGTCCGAGCCAATCGCGCGTCACAGTCAGCGCCCCCAGCGGCTCGCTCATCGTCTGCACGGCGCGACCATCGATGCCGAGCACCAGCTCGGTCGACCCGCCGCCCACGTCCGCCACCAGCGTCTCGCCATCGAGCTCGCCGAGCCCGGACAGCGCGCCGAGGAACGCCAGCCGCGCCTCTTCGTCGCCCGTCACAATTTCCACGCGCAGGCCTGCTTCCCGCTGGGCGCGATCGATGAAGTCCTGCGCGTTCTTGGCGGCCCGCAGCGCCGCTGTCGCCACCACGCGGACCCGCGCATTGTGCTGGCCAATCACCTGGGCAAAGAGCCGCAACGCCGCCAGCGTGCGCGCCGCGCCGATCTCGGAGAGGTGACCGTCCGCGTCGATCTCGTCGCGCAGCCGGGGCGTGTCCTTCAACTTGTCCAGGATCGTGACCTGGCCGTTCGCCTCGCGGCGCGCCACGAGCAAGCAGACCGAGTTGGATCCGATATCAACGACCGCGACTGTGGACATGCCCCTCAAACTCAACCCGCATACGGGTAGGCCATTTTGCGGCAAAGGAAGCGGCGCGTCCAGCGGCTGAGCGTGGATTTCACGCCGGCCCGCGAGGGGCTTCCGTTTCAGCCGCGAACGCTGCAAGATTGGCTTCCATGAAAGCACTCTCCTCAGTCAACGGGTCAGTGGCTTGGGCGCAATCCGCAACGATTGCGCTGCTTTGCGTGGTCATGTCGGCGTGCGGCTTGGGCCAAGTCGGGGGCGATCTGGCTGATGCCGCAGGCGCGTTGGATACCGACATCGCGACAACTGACACGGCAGACGCGACGGTTGACGCCGCGGATGCGACGGTCGATGCGACGGATGTGGGTGCGGATGCCGGACCGGACGTCGCCGCGACCGATGCGATTGCCCCGGTCGACGCGGACGCCGCGGATGCCGCGAATGACAGCGACGCGACGCCTGACGTGGGCTGCACCAAGGCCACCGAATGCGACGACGGCAAGGCCTGCACGACGGATACATGCGACGCCAAGACCGGTTGCGTGCACACGCCGTGGTCCGCCAGCGCGTGCGATGACGGCAACCTCTGCACCGTGGACTTGTGCGACGACACGACCGGGTGCGTCCACTCCACGCAACCCGCGAATTTCTGCGACGACGGCGACGTTTGCACCGACGATACGTGCAACGGCAGCACGGGCTGCGTCCACGGCGCGGTCTCCTGCAATGACAGCAACGCATGCACGCAGGACGTGTGCGAGCCTGGCTTTGGCTGCAGCCACATTCTCGTGCCACCGGACAACTGCGCGGACAGCAACGCGTGCACCGTTGACGCCTGCGATCCCGCACTGGGCTGCACGCACACAGCCGTGGACTGCAAGGATGCGGACGCTTGCACCGTCGACAACTGCGCCGCCGCGACTGGCTGTGTCCATGCACCTGTCGACGCCACCGCTTGCAGCGACAACGACGCGTGCACGATAGACGTGTGCGTTTCGCCCACGGGTTGCGTCTCCGCGCCCATGGCAGCGACCGCGTGCGACGACAACAACGCATGCACACAGGACGCCTGCGACGCGAGCCAGGGCTGCACGCACCTCGCGCTGGACGCGACGCCGTGCAACGACGGCGACGATTGCACGAGCCCGGACGCGTGCGCCAGCGGAACGTGCAAAGGCGAAGTCACCCACTGGCTCAAGCCCAGCACCCTGCCCGGCGGCAGCGGCCAATGGGTCGGCATCGCGCCGCGCACGGACGGCACGCGGCTGCTGATCGGCTGGCAGATGGTCGCGGGCGCGCCTCCGAAGCGGCAGATGATTCTGCAGCGCATCAACGCGTCGGGCGAACCGCAGGGGCCGATCCAGGTCGAGGCGTCGCTGAACGATCTGGTGATCGACCACGTCGCAACCAACGGGACGGACGTGCTGGTGCACGGCTTCCGCGTGGAAAGTCCGGGCGTCACGCATCCGTGGTACGGGCTGCTGGACGACAACGACCAACTGTTCCAGTCGGGGATGTATGACCCGCCGACGTCCGACGCGACCGGCGGGATGCCGCGCACGGCGTTTGGCCTGACGATTGTGCCGCCCAACGGCAGCGCGCCGTTCACGCGGTGGTTCACGTCGGTCGACAGCGTGGCCATCGGCAACAGCACGCGGCACGCGTTCTACACAATTGAGGCTGGCAGCAAGCCGGCGTGGCACAGCCTGGGCGAAGGCAACGAGGGCTGCGGCGCGCTCCTGATCCGCGATGGCGTGCTGATCGGCACGTGCGACGTCAAGGATTCCGCGGACTACTTTCGCGCGACGTTCAGCGCCACGGGCAAGGTGCTTGCGACGCAACGGACGTCGCCGCCGGTGCCGCTCGCGTGTACGGCGGTCACCGCTACGCTGCGCGCG
>CAINLT010000087.1 GCA_903850505.1 uncultured Myxococcales bacterium
CACACGGGCACGCACCAGCAGGTCGCGCTGAAGCTGCTGATGCCCTCGGACGACGATCCCAAGACGGACATTCGCCGCTTCCACCAGGAGGCGCAGCTCACGGCATCGCTGCGCCATCCCAACACGGTGCGCGTGTTCGACATCGGCCAGACCCAGCACGGCGCGCTGTATCTGGCGATGGAGTTGCTGCATGGCCAGACGCTGGAGGATCGCCTGCAGGCGCTGGAAGCGCAGCGGTTGCCGCTGCCGCAGGAGGAGCTGCTGGATCTGGCGGTGCAGGCGCTGAAGGCTTTGAGCGAAGCCCATGGCAAAGGCCTGGTGCACCGCGATCTGAAGCCGGCGAACCTGATGCTGACAGAGCTGGAAGGCGAGCGGCTGCTGAAGGTGCTGGATTTTGGCATCGCGCGGCGGGAAGGTTCGACGCTGACGGGCCACGGCCGCGCGCTGGGCACGCCCGCGTACATGAGCCCGGAGCAGTGCATGGGCGACGACGTGGACGGTCGCGCCGACGTGTACGCGCTGGGCTGCATTCTGTTCCGCTGCCTCACGGGCAAGACGCCGTTTGAAGCGGATACGGTGCTGGCCATCATGCAGGGCCATGCGCTCTCGCCGGTACCGGATGTCGCGCAACTGGCGCGCCTGACCGTGGCGCCGGGCCTGCGGGCGGCGATTGAGAAGTCGCTGGCCAAGCGCCCGGGCGATCGGTTCCAAAGCGCGCGCGAGATGCGCTTGGCGCTGGAGTTGGTCAAGCGCAGTCTGTTGCCCGACGATGAGGCGCCGACGCTGGCCTGGAGCGCCGAGCAGATGGCGGATGTCGCGATGAAGGTGCCGATCCTCGTGCCGCCGCGTGTGGCAGTTCCGCGGCCGATCGCCGTCCAAGCTGACCCGCTGGAACGCACCACGGCCAAGCAGGCGCTGGCGCCCAAGCCGGGGCCGAAGCTGACCGTCGTCGCGGCCCCGCGCAAGGCCAAGGCCAACGCGGCGGTTGTGGAGGACGCGTACGCACCGCTGCCCACATCGACGACGCCGAAGTGGCTGCCGTGGGCGATTGGCGCAGCGGCGGCAGCGGCGATTGTCGGGTCGATCCTGGCGTGGCGTTAGGCGGTCAGGCCGCGACCGGCAGGGAAACTAGCCGCCACCGGGACGAACGGTCGAGGGACCGCCGCCCTTGGCCGAGAGCTGCCAGCGGAAGTCGTCGATGAGCACGGCGGAATCCAGGATGGCGTCGGCTTCATCGAAGATGATGAAACGCAACGTGATGGTCTCGCCAGGCGTGACGGGTGAAGTCGTCGTCAGCCAGCCGGTGCCGCCGCCCACGCCGTTGTCGTAGCCCGTGCCCGCCAGCCCGCCGCTGCCCTGCGCGCAGCCGTCACACACCGTGAAGAAGCCGCTGTTGATGCTGACGCAGTTGCCCTTCGAGTCGAACGACACGTTGCCTTTGTAGTTCTTGGAGTCGAGGATGGCGTAGAACTTGTCGTTGTAGGAGGTTCCGACGTATTCCGGGTATTCCGCGGACATGAAGTTGAAATCAAAGGAGAATGCCTGCGCGTTGGTCGGCACCTTGATGGTCAGCTTGAGCTCGGTGTAGTCGTACTCGGTGCCGCCGCCGCAGGTGCCTGTGCCCGTCGGCGCGCTGGTCTTCTTGCTGCTGGAAAACGCCGTTCCCGATTGCGGCACCACGTAGCCGGGCTGGCCGGTTGCGGCCGCCACGCCTGAAGAAAGCGCGATCATGTTGGGCCCGTGCGTCGGCACATTGGGCGAGCCGTAGACCTGCTTGATGCCGTGCGCGCTGGCGGAGGCCTCGACGGCCCAGACGGCGGACTGCAGTCCGGAGCACAGGTCAATCGCGGTGGCGTAGTCCGCGACGTTGCCCGAACTCAAGCCGGCCACATCGCACTTGGTCGGGTCCTCGTCGGTCAGGCCATTGCAGTTGTTGTC